>CAZXCQ010000001.1:0-77313 GCA_964639275.1 uncultured Desulfobacteraceae bacterium
CTTTAAAACGGAATCCCCATACCCCGGGTTTCAAAAGGCTGAAGTGTTACGATGGATTTTTGTTGGCCGCGCTTTTCGATAAAACCCAAATGCCGTTGTTTTTGAGACTGCCCAGAATCTGGCTTGTTTAACTCGGGGTAAACGGAAAAACTACTTTTTAAGGGAGCGATCATATGGCCTGGGATTGGGATAAGTTGCAGCAACAAAAGAAGAGTTCTTCTGGCCGAGGGGCCGGAGGCCCACCGGACATGGGCGAGGTCCTTGAAAAGATCAAAGGCGCCAGGGGAAAACTCCCGGGCAAGGCCTGGATGATCATCCTGGTGATTATCCTGGTCTTGCTGGGCTCCACCTGTTTTTACACGGTTGGGGTAGACGAGGTCGGCGTTGTCCAGAGGTTTGGCAAATATGTGAGGACGTCTCAGCCGGGTCTCAGCCTCAAGCTGCCCAGCGGTATCGAAAAGGTCACCAAGGTCAAGGTGAGATACATCTTTAAGGAGGAGTTTGGCCTCAGGACGATTCAAGCGGGTATCCGGACCCGATATGCCCCGGGCACCGCTTACGAGAGCGAATCTCTAATGCTCACCGGTGATCTCAACGTGGCCGTTGTACCCTGGATCGTCCAATACCGTATCAATAACCCGTTCAATTACCTCTTTAAGGTCCATAACCCCAGGGTCACATTCAGGGACCTGGCCGAGGCCAGCATGCGTCTGGTAGTGGGGGACAGTAGCATCAACGAGGTCATCAGCAAACGTGAGGAACTCGCCGCAAAGAACAAGGTCCTGTTACAGAAGTTCCTGGATGAG
Source organism: uncultured Desulfobacteraceae bacterium (assembly GCA_964639275.1). GTDB lineage: Bacteria > Desulfobacterota > DSM-4660 > Desulfatiglandales > Desulfatiglandaceae > CAZXCQ01. The sequence goes on from CAZXCQ010000001.1 coordinate 807, forward strand.
GCCGAGACCGGCATCAAAGTTGTTAATGTGGAGATGAAAAAGACCAATGTTCCACAACCGGTTCAGCCATCCTTTAATGAGGTAAACCAGGCCGTCCAGGAAAAGGAGAGGATGATCTACCAGGCCAGAGAGGCTTACAACAAGGTCATCCCTGCCGCCAGGGGGCAGGCCGAAAAGACCATCAAGGGGGCCGAGGGCTATGCCCTGGATCGGGTGAATCGGGCAAAGGGCGATGCTGCCAGGTTTCTCGAACTCTATAAGGCATATACCACTGCCGAAGACGTCACCAAGAGACGGCTGTACCTGGAGGCCATGCAGTCAATTTTGCCCAGGATGGGAAACAAATATGTTGTAGATGCCAAGCAAAAAAACCTTCTGCCTCTGCTCAATCTTGGGAAATCACAAATGATAGGCAAGGAAGGGGGGAAATGATGAAGTTTAAGACCTTGATTATTCCTATTATCGTCCTCTTGATCGTCCTCTTTTCTGCGGCCTATGTTGTCGATGAGACCGAGCAGGTCATCATTACCCAGTTTGGCAAGGCCGTGGGCAAACCCAAGACCGATCCGGGCCTCTATTTTAAGATCCCGATCATCCAGCAGACCAACTATTTTCCCAAGAATCTCCTCGAGTGGGACGGTGATCCCGGTCAGGTCCCTACCCTGGACAAGACCTTTATCTGGGTGGACACCTTTGCCCGGTGGAAGATTGTAAACCCCCTAAAGTTCTTTGAGACAGTCAACAACGTGGTCGGGGCCCTGGCCCGCCTGGACGACATAATAGATGCGGCGGTCCGGAACTTTATCACCTCGTATCCACTCATAGAGACGGTCCGGAACTCTGACCGGGAACTGGACACCTTTGAAGTGGGTGTGGGACATGTCCAGGAAGAGAGGCCCCTTGGTAAGGTCTCTACAGGGAGGGCCAAGATCACCAATTTGATCATGAAACAGGCCCAGCCCAAGCTCACGGACTTTGGCATCGACCTCGTCGATGTGCAGATAAAGCGTCTAAACTATGTTGAGCAGGTCCAGGAGTCGGTCTATGCAAGGATGATCGCGGAGAGAAAGCAGATTGCCCAGAAATTCCGCTCTGAGGGTGAAGGGGAGGCCCGGAAGATAGAGGGGAACCTGGAAAAGGACCTGAAGAGAATTACCTCGGAGGCTTACAGGAAGGCCCAGGAGATAAAGGGAGAGGCAGACGCAGAATCGACCCTGATCTATGCACAGGCATACAGCAAAGACCCTGATTTTTATTCTTTTCTCAAGTCTCTGGAGGTCTATGAGAAGACCATGGACAAAGAAAGCTCCCTTGTTCTTTCCACAGATTCAGACTTCTTGAAATACTTTAAGGGTTACAAGTAACATACCACTGATCGAAGTTTTTTGGTTCTAAGGAGTAATAGAAATGGTAAGAACGGAGATATCCCTTTTTCTGGAAAATGTCCCCGGCCAACTGGGAAAACTGGCGAGCAATCTATCGGAGGCCGGTATCAATATTGACGCCTTGACCATCCAGGATGCCTCGGAATATGTCCAGGAGATCTTTAGGGCAAGGGGAAAATCCCTGAAAAGGGTGGCGCCTGCGGCCAGTTACGGTTCCATGAAGAAGGACTCGGCAGATCATGCCCTGATCCGTCTCCTGGTTGAAAATACGGATAAGGCGATCGATCTCCTGTCCAAGGAGGGCTATATCTTTGATATCATGCCGGTGATCGCCCTGGAGATCGAAAACAAACCCGGCACCCTGGCCGAAATGGCCAAGAAATTCGGGGAAGAAGGGATCAATATCAACTATGTCTATGGCTCAGCCCTGCCAGGGGAAGCAAAGGCCCTCTTTATTTTCTCTCCAGCAGATATTGAGCTGGCGGCAAGGATCTTTAAAGATTAGTCTGTGGCCATTTCCAGGTCTATGATCCTGAGCTGAATCCGGTCATAGCCGTCCCATCGATTGAGCTCAGGGGTGAAGAGCATATTGATTGTCTTCCCCTCCAGCGGATGCCAACCAGCCATTGCAAAGCCAATGGCCTCCAGTGGTCTTCCTTCCTGTCTTACCCTGAGTCTGAGGTGATGGCCCCCAACAATACGTGAATCCAGGACCTTTAGCGAACGGCCCATAAAAATGGGATTCGGGTTTCCCTCTCCAAACGGGGACAGGGCCCTTATCTGTCGGATCATCCGAGGTGTTATCTCCTTGAGTGGGATCTCAGCGTCCACGTCAATCATGGGAATTAGATGCTCGCTGTTCAGGGTTTCGCTGGCAAGGGATTCGAGCTCACTCCTGAGTCTTCCTATGTTATCTGATTCAAGGGTAAAACCAGCGGCCCGGGCATGCCCCCCGAATCTTTCAAAGAGGTGGCCTACCTGATTCAAGGCCTCGTACAGGTTGAAGCCATCTATGCTCCTTCCTGAGCCTACGGCGACGTCATCCTGAACGTCTATTACGAGGGCGGGACGATGATACCTCTCAACAAGCCTTGAGGCCACTATGCCCAAGACCCCTTTGTGCCAACCCTCTCCTGCCATAACCAGAGTCCTGGAATCCATCGGTTCCCACTGGGTCTGGATCATCTCCTCTATTTGATTGAGGATCTGTTGTTCCAGACCCTGGCGCTGACTGTTGGCCATATTTAGCCTAAGGGCCAGATCGTGCGCCAGGAGGGGCTCATCAGCGATCAGCAACTGGAGTCCCGTCTCAGAGTCCCCGATCCTCCCCGGGGCATTCAGGCGCGGGGCAAGTCTAAAGGCCAGGGTGTCTGTGGTGATATCTGTCTCCCCCACATCGGCGACTTGCCTCAGCGCCCTTATCCCTGGCCACCGGGACCTGGTCATAACCCCTATTCCACCCTTTACGAGTATCCGGTTCTGGTCCAGCAACGGCACCTGATCGGCCACGGTTCCCAGGGCAACCAGATCAAGATACTCCCTTAGTTCAGGGGCAGGCCTCTTGCTAAACCAGCCCTTCTCGCGGAGGCCGGCCCTGATTGAAACGGCCAAAAAAAAGGCAACACCAACACCGGCAAGCTCCTTAAAAGGAAAGGGGCAGCCGGGTTGATACGGATCAACCACAGGACAGAGGGCCCTGAAGCCTCCAGGCACCTGATGATGATCCGTAACAACGACCTTTATGCCCAGACTCCTTGCCATGGCGATTTCGTCGGTATTGGAAATACCGCAGTCAACAGTAAGGATCAGCCCTGTCCCCTCACCTGCGATCTGTCTAACGGCCTCCTGATTAAGCCCGTACCCCTCCTTGAGCCGGCTTGGAATATAAAACGAGACGGGTACGCCAAGACTTGAAAAAAAATTCAGCAACATGGCCGTGGCACTGAGCCCGTCAGCATCATAGTCCCCGTATATGCAAACCCTTTCCCGGTTCTCGATGGCCTCGATCACGGTGAGGACGGCATCAGCCATTCCCTTGAGAAGGAGGGGATCTGCCATGCTGGCCAGGCGAGGGTGCAGAAATGGGTCCACCTGTCCCAAATCCGAGATACCCCGGTTTATCAACAGTTGGGCCTGCAGGGGGGTTAAACCGGCCTCATGGGCCAGCTGCGAGGCCATGGGCGAGGGGGGTTTTAGTCTCCAGAGCTTGGCCGGGGGCACAGCACAGGCCTCATATCGATTTCAAATGCGTGCTAACCCCGGAGGATCTCTTCCACCTTCCTGATATCCTCCGGAACATCAACCTCGATGGAGTCATAGGGGGTTTCCATGACCTTGATCCGAAATCCATTCTCAAGCGCCCTCAGTTGTTCAAGTCTTTCGGCAGATTCCAGTATCCCTTCAGGAAGGCTTGCATACTGCAGCAAGAACCCCATGCGGAAGGCATAGAATCCAAGATGTTTGTAATGGGCCTGTCTCGATTCCGGGCCCCGAACAAAGGGAATGGCATATCGCGAAAAATAGATGGCAAACCCCTGCTGATCCGTGACAACCTTTACATGGTTAGGGTTATGGATATCGTCTTCGCTCGTGATCTTACACTTCAGGGTGCTCATGGGGATTGATCTATCCTCTGCAAGTGGTCTTACGAGCAGTTGAATAAGGGAGGGTTGAAACAGGGGTTGATCCCCTTGAATATTGACAATGATATCTTCTTCTTCGATTCCCAGGATCTGAGCGGCCTCCGCGATCCGGTCCGTCCCGGAACGGTGCCCCCTCCCGGTCATGATCGCCTTTCCGCCGAACCCTCGGACGCAGTCCAGAATTCGCTCATCATCCGTTGCCACCCATGCCCCGGAGAGCTCGCCACACAATAACGCACGTTCATATACATGCTGTATCATGGGTCTCCCCGCGATCCGGGCCAAGGGCTTTCCTGGAAGGCGCGTGGAGTCATATCTCGCCGGTATGAAGGCAAATATCTCCATCAATCTCACACCCAGTATTCCGGTGGTCGATCACGACGTTTCCCTATAAGTGGCACAGGCCGAGTCTGATTCCCAGGCCGTGACCTTCCTGACCTTAATCTCTTCCTTATTCAGTCTATGGGATAGGATCTTAAAGATATGGTGTGCAATGTTTTCCGAGGACGGGTTTATGGCCTTGAATGGCTCCAATTCGTTTAGAAACCGATGATCCAGTTCATCCAGGGCCCTCTTGGTCGCCTCCTTGACCAGCCTGAAATCGATCAGGACCCCGTCTTTTCCCAGTTTCTCGCCGCAGACATAGACCTCGATCTTCCAGTTGTGGCCATGGAGGTTTTCGCATCGGCCTTCAAACTCCCTGAGCTGATGAGCCGCTGCAAACTGTGAGATTATCTTTAATTCATACATGATACTTATGTCTTACCAGGTTGATTTTATTGACTTTTGCTGGCCCTTAAGCCTCCTTGCCGCATTCGGTACACTTTCCGTCAATAACAATACCCGTGCATGTCCCGTCAGGGCACAAGACCCTGTCCTCCAAATCAAAACCATTGTCTTCCTCGCTGCCACCATTTTCTCCGGCAACGCCTTCATGGCTTTGACTGAGATTCAAACCACATTTCATACAGTAATCTGCGCCCTCGGGTACAGTGGATTCACACCCGGGGCAAGGAGTTCCCGGTATCTCTTGATCACAGTGGGGGCATTTCATTCTTTGGACCTCCTTTATCATCTGATAACGTCTTGAATCCCCATATATCCAGAGCTTGGACGTAACTTCTCAGCAACCGTTCACGAGTTCAAAGGGCGAGGCAGGCAGGTCTGGAACAGAAGCACACCCTCAACTTGAATCCCGATTCATCCCCGCTGGGCCGGGAACCTGTGAACCGTTACACCTCTCATAAAGCTGGGGGATGAACGGAGCTATAGCGGACGGCACCGCTGCTCGACAATAGAGATCAAAGGGGCAATCGAGGCTGTTGCTCCGGGTCCCGTTACCCCCCTCTTACACCGGATAGGGTCTTAGCTTTTCTTGGAGGTTATGGTCTGAAACGCGCTAATCTGCTGCTTTACCTTTGTGCTTTTGCATTTTGGGCACCGGAATTTTTTCTTTTCATATTCCGAGACGGTCAGCGTGTGGGTAAAGGATTTCTTGCACTTCTCGCATTTGAATTCGTATGTGGGCATAACACACCTCCATTTTCTCCGGTTTCTCCGCAATTGGACCAAGACTGCAACGGAGGAATAATATGTCTTTTGTCGATGTTGTCAAGATCCTTCAAAGAAGAACTTGCAGGCCTTTTTCCCTCAGGTATTCCTTTACCTGTCTAATACTCAGGATGCGGTAGTGAAAGACAGAGGCCGCTTGATAAAAGTGCTCTGAGTTCCCTGCCCCCCCTGAGGCGACCACCGGGATATCCACTACATCAGAGATGGCCTTGGTAAATGCCAGATCATAACCGGCCTTTGTTCCATCACCATCCATACCGGTGGGGAGAATAACCCTTCACCCCGGATCCCCCTCCGGCCTCTTGCCGCCCCATCTACAGGGCCCGGAGCGGGGCCGCAAGACATTAAGGTATATAACGAGGAAAACGCACAACAATAGTCGTGTCTTCCTTCCCTCCTGTTATCTCTATCTTTCCCTTCAATAGACTCATGATCCGGTGGATAATGTAGAGTCCCCGCCCCTGGCCCTCCCCTTCCAGGATCTTCACGCGGTCTTCCTGGGAGATCTGCCCTGAATTTCTGATCTCGGCACAGGCCCATTCCCCCTCCGCATAGGTACGGATAGCCAGCCCCCCCCCTTTTAGGGGTATCGCCCTTGTAGCATTGCTCAAGAGATTGTCAAATACGCGCTCTGCATGGATTCTATGGCACCTGATATGGAGTTCTGGATCGAAGGGCCCTTCTTTTATGACAATATCCTGCCTGAGTTGCTCCCTGATCGCCTCTCTGTTTATTTCGAATCGTCTCCTGAGGACCTCTGTCAGGTTGACCACCTGCTCTTCGCCGACCCTGTAAATACCCAGGGCCAATTCTTGCAGGCGAGTGGTCTCTTCCACCAGGATATCCAGATACCTCTGTATCTGCTCCTGTGAACCCTTAGACCCTTCTTCCACAAGCAATTGTTTTAGCCTTCTGGCAAAACCTGCGGTGGCAATGGCCGGGTTTTTGAAATCGTGAAGCGCATCGTCGAGCCGTTCCATCTTTTGGGCCTTCATTAGCTCCCTACCCAAAAACAAGAATATGTCAATCTCGTCTTCGCTATACCGCAACCGGTTATCCAGCGCATCAAAGGTCATAAAATGGCTAACCTCCCCGGCAACGTGAAGCGGAACATAGAGTATGGAGTTGATGTTATGGAGCGCGGCAAAATTCTTTAGGTCTCTTGATAATAGATCGCTTTTCTGGGGCTCCACCACCAGGATATGATCCGGGGTCACTACCTCGTAAACGGAGTCGCCGGAGTATTCCTTGAGATCCAGGACCAGACTAAAGACCGGCTCTTTTTCAACCGGATAGCTGTTCCCAATGCTATGGTAACCCCCTTCATCGGGATAACCGGCCTCAAGGATGACCTCCCTGAGGTCCTTTGTAACCGAGAATAACGCCCCGCTTTGCAGATTGACCATTGCAGCAAGATCCGGGACCACGCGATCAAAGACCTCCTTTAACTTTACTCCCCCGCGCGTTCCGAGCTTCCGGAAGATATGCCTGACGATCGTCTCCTGCTTTTCTCGGGTCCTGTGAAGCGAAATGATCTTCTTGCGGGCGATGACAAAACTGAGCCGCTTGGCCATGAGATTGGCCATCTGAATCTCCAGTGGTGTGAAGGCGTGTCCCTTATCCACGAAGTAGATCTGGATAACACCAAAGGTGTCCCGCTCACGGGGGTAAAAACGGGGGATCTCAAGGGGAATGGCCATCAAGGAATGAACACCCCTTCTGTAGATGACCTCCTTGTCATGGTAGAGTTCCTCGTTGATAATGTCAGGAACCAGAAAGGGCCTGCGTGTCCTGACGACCTCTCCAGCTATGCTCCCTTCTAGGGGTATCAAGGTCCGGCGGGTATATTCCTCAGATGGGTAGGACCCATAGGAAAGCATCTGCTGGTTGTGGGGATCATAGATCCTCACAGAGCCGGAGTGCGCCCCCAGAAAATCCACCATGCACCGCGTGGCCCTCTCCAGGATTTGGGGCTCAGGCAGATCCGGGTCGATCTCGACAATCTCATCCACTTGCCCAGCAACCTGGCCCAGGAAATCGGGGAAGACGTGCTCCTCTATCCATTCGCTCAAAAGGAGCCAGAAATCCTCCTTCGCGGAGATCTCCTCTGCCCAGGGCTCTTGCTGGACCGCCTTGATCAAACCTTCCAGATTCGTTTGCATGACGCGTTCACGCTGTGAGTAATGAGACCCAAATGACCCATCCCGAATAGCAGAGCAAGGGGGGAAAGTCAAGAAAACCGGGTTGGATAAACACCCGCCCGCACACCACCAAAAACTGGCAAGGATCACCCCTTTTCCCATGATCAAAGGGATAAGGAGGTTAGACCAAAGCCAGGCTGATCTTTAAAACAGTATCAACATCTTTCATGATATCCACGGAAAAATGACCTCTTCTTCTCACGATCCTCGATTTATCCAGGCTCTTTATTTGATCACACTGGACCACACTTTTCTCGTCCAGGCCAGCCGCGCCCTTTTCGATAAATAATACAATCACGGGATATGGCTTCTTTATGTGTTCGGCGCCCCTTATGGGCGAGACAATCATCAAAGGGCTAAACTGGTTGCCAATATCATTTTGCACGACAACTGCCGGGCGGGTCTTCCCAATTTCATGCCCGCTGCCCCGGTCAAAATCGATATCTACCACATCACCTCTTCTAATCTCCATTACACACCATCTCCCGAGGTAAAGCCCCACTCCTTGCTACTCTCTTTGATAAAGTCGTAATTGGCCAAATATCCTTCTTTCATGGCCTGTTCTACTTCCTCCCTCTCTTTTTCAGCCAGCCTTTCGGAAATAAGCCTGCGGATCAATCCGGCCCTGCTGGAATGAACCCTGCTCGCCAGTCTATCCAGCCTCTCAACAATCATGTGGGGTAGTTTAATATTAATTCTCTTCCTAGTTTGACCGGCATCGGTTGCCATAATACCCCCTAACTATGCACAGTTTCTTGGTACCAATCCAAAATACCAAAAAAAGATATCGCTCTCAAGCATAATAGGTGTACCCCTTGGAAAAGCCCCAAGAATCACTCCAGAATAGCCCGCATGCCAGACCTTTTCCCCGCTTGTTAAGATGTTATGCTTTATTTTCCCGGGACATGTTCAAACCGCGAAAGGGATTGACGAAAACGAGAAAAGGGATTATAAAAACAAATATGAGCCAAACGCGTTTGGAAAAGAAGTTCTCATGGTGCTAAAAGGAGACGGACAATAGATGTTGTCTGGGGATCTTCAGTGTCCAAGATGTGGAAGAATGGCCAATGGCCCTGTATGAGAGAGAGTCAACGGTTCGATTCCGCAGTCCTTGCAACGTAGTCAGGACAGGTCTGGTTGAGGAAAGGAAGAGATCGCTATGGAATTGACCAGACGCCGGTTTTTGAGATTGTGTAGCCTGGCCGCCCTAGGCGGCCTCAGCGTCAACCTATCGGGATGTGGAGGAAAAGCCCTTACGGGGAGCCTTCAGCACGCAGCGGCTCAGGGGCGTGCCAGTCCTGTACCCCAGGCAGAAAGGTTTGTCTTGCGAAATGATCTGGCTGCCGTCCCCCGTGTAGAGGCAAAGAAACCACAGGAGCGGTTGATCACCCTTGCACAGCTTTCCGATATTCACATCACGCTGGACGAGTTCAGCCTCACGGCCTATCCCCAACTGGAACGTATGGTGGATCGGTTTGGAGACTCAATCGGGTTTTGCGGTCTGGATCGTCCTGAGATCCAGGAACATTTCGACGTCGATGTGCTTCGGGCCGTTGTCAAAACCTTGAATGCGTCAAAGGATAACATCGATCTTGTGATCAACACTGGCGATTCCCTGGACATTGGGACGATGCCAGAACTCCTCGCCTTTTTGTCCGAGATGAACAACCTGGACATTCCCTGGTTTCAGACGATAGGAAACCACGACTGCCTGGGGCTCGGAAACATCCCGCCACGGTACCTGGATGCCTTTTCCAATCTGGGTTTCGTCGACAAGGAAACATTTATCAAGAAACATTTTCCGGGCGAGAAAAAGGCCGTCAAAGTGGCATACGGCTCCCGCGCTAAGGGGTTTGATTTCAGCCCCGGATTCGCGGGGTTTCCGGAAAGCAGTCGGGGGTATTACGCTTTTACTGCACGGCCCCCCATTCAAGGTGGGGCAGGGCAGCTGATCCAGCCCGGTATAAGGTTCTATGTTCTAAACACCAGCAGGAGGGCAGGTACCGCCATGGGCCGGGTGGACAAGGGACAGCTTGATTGGCTTTCCGGGCAACTGGAAAGACATCCCAATCATCTTGCCCTGGTTGTTTCGCATCATCCGATCCACATGATCAGCGAAGGTCGAGATGAGCTGGTCAGGATCCTTCACCGCTACCCACAGGTCATCGCGCTCCTTTGCGGCCACGACCATATGCATCACATCGAGGCCTTTGCGCAACCGGGCGATCCGGCACGGGGGTTTTGGCAAATCCAGACGTCTTCTTTGATTGACTTTCCTCAACAGGGACGTATCGTGGAAGTCTTGAACAATGGAGACGGCACCGGCACGATTCGCACATTTGTCTTCAACCAGCAGGCACGCGGGCACCTGGGCGAGAATGCCCGGGCCTCGTACAAGTCAGCAAAAGGGGAACTGTTTGACGGCTCCGGGACAACCCGGGATCGCGACGTAGCCCTCCTTTTCCAGATGCCGATCATGGGGCAGTAAATCAGGGGGGCTTTACTGCCACTTTTCTAACCGGTTACCAAATTTCTTATCTCACTCGGTGCGACCTATTGATTTCCCGACTATCATTTTCAGGAGAATTTACGGCGTTACGATATTCTATTATCTTCTCTCTTACTAATTTTTCTTCCTCAGGGGATAGCGGCTTATATCCTCTGCTATAAGTCCATCCATATCCCCATCTGTACCAGGTTGGAAAATAAGCGCTTCCACCAACCCTCACCCCATTGTACATTAGTTCTGCCAATTCAGCGTCTTTTGTTTTCTCATAGACACATTCCTTTAATTCAATGTCAGCCCTCTTCCGCTCCTCCTCAGTCCCTCCGCGCCAATAAGCAAGGTCGTGTCTATAACAGCATTCAAGCCAATCTTTACCTGAAAAGGGTGATTTATCAAAAAAAAGACTACACCCATCACTTCTAAAATCATTTAGCTCAAGAGTTGTGGCGCAGGCATTTAGTGCCAGCAGAGATATTAGAATCGTACAGGTAAAATACTTTCCCCTTTGTCGAATTCTTGCTAATTTTTTCATGATTCTAACAGTTTTTTTCAGAAAATCCGCCTAACATAAAGATTAAATGGACTTTATTTAAGCCTCGAAACCAGGCCCTTTACGCTTAGAAAGGGAAAGTGGAAGCACAACCCCTCATTCAACAAGGGCCAGGGGGAATTCGCGGGGTTTGGATCCCAAGGCTGATCACGGCTTATCCCCTCAATCGCCTGCCACGATCTCCACGCGGCGGTTGAGCTGTTTGTTCTCTTTGGAGGTGTTTGGCATTAGGGGCATACCCTCGCCATACCCCATGACCTTTAGCCGATCAGGCAAAATCCCGCATTGGTCGGTTAGGTACTTTTTGACTGCAGAGGCCCGTTTGAAGCTGAGCTTGAGGTTGTATTCCTCTTTGCCGTCAGAGTCGGTGTGGCCGTTGATGGTGATAGCACGGTCTCTCAGTTTCGGGCCCCTCAGGGCCTTTCCCAGTTGGTTCAGCGTCTCATAGGATTCCCGACGAATCCGGTAGGAATTGACATCGAATTGGATCTGAAGATTCACAAAACCGCCCTTTCTCTTTTCGGGGACCCTGATCGTCTCCCACGTCTCGACCCCTTTCTCCTTCTTCAGGACCTTGACCTCCCGGGTCTTCTCCGGTGGCTTGGGCTTGCTGGCCAGGGATTCCCAGCCGGCCTTCTCTGAAGAGCGGTCTTCATCAGAGCCCAGGAGACTTTGCGTGATTCCATCGGATGTGGTCTCAAAACCGTACTTCCCGGCAAAACAGGTACTGGCGAAAATGAGAAATACCGCCGCAAATTGCAAAATCTCTCGTTTCATAATGACCTCCCTACTTAAAATAAAAATGGCGGGATTTTGATACTCTATCCAAATCCAAACAGACGATTGGAATTGAAATATAACATAATCATGAGAAGCCATTCAAATGATTTTGTAATCTCGCGAGGGGCATACAAGGGCCATTTCAAGGCACTGGAATTGAGCATGGTTCGGCGCATTTTTTTGTTTGTTTGTTTGATTTGGCAGCGGTTGATTAAAAAAAATGGATGGAAAAATTGACATTACCGCCCCTCTGAGGGATAATAATAGTGTATTAGACTTGAGCTTCTCTTTGGCCTCCAGTTGTTGTTTTGCCAATAATCTTCCCAGGTGCAGCCATGAGAAAACTGAGTCCTAAGATATTCCCGTCTCTCGCATTTGCTTTTTTGTCACCCTATTCCATCTGTTCGCCTCTCCATCCGATTCAAAGGCAATCTCCCTTGGCTTGGCCTGACTGGAGCAGAACAGAATGGAGGGGTCAATTTGACCTTTAGGAGTTTGCCACTTTACGTGCCAAATTAGACTTTTAAGAGCATGGGTTAGAAACATGGTGCCAATGCTAGGAGGTCCCCGCCGTGAAAATGCCGGATTTTTGGACTTTTCGGCAGAGGCATCGTCCCCTCTTTAATTATTTAACAACCTCACATTCAGCGGATAGGGAGGAGGAATGAGAAATGAGCAAGCTTACATTGTTCTTGTGCTGCGTAATTTCCGTTTTCGCCATTGTCAGCGTGGCAAATGCTGGCCAGGCACCAAAGGGAGTTTACCTTACTAAACAGGAAGCACAGGCCAAGGCAGACGCCTTAAAAGGAAAGGTTTACAAAGATCAAATCGAGTGGGTTTACGATTTGGACGGCAACATCCTTAACGTGCGCCCGAAGATTCAGCCAGAGGGATATCATGATAGTAATGGAAATTGGATTAAAGGCGCCCCTACAGGGTATCACGTAGTCCATGATATGAATACGGGAGCTGTGTATTGGTATAAAGATGATCCAATTGCCTTTTCTGTAGTATATGTTATTGATGCTTCTGGAAGTATGTCCGGAGCTAAACTATCGGAAGCCAAGGCATCGGTAAGGGGTGGCCTCGATTATTTGGCCAAGAAAGGAGCCAAAGGCATCGAGATAGCACTATTTTACTTTAGTGGTTGCGGCAACTGCAATTTGGTCCAGCCGTTTACGACCGACTACGAAGGAATTAAGAAAAAGCTTAACTTTTCCGCAAGTGGAGGTACGCCCATAACCTTTTCGCTGAAAAAGGTATCCAACTATCTCAGAAAGAATGGCAAAGGGGACAGCGGTGAGATCATTCTTCTATCAGATGGCGGAGAAAGCTGCCAAAATCCAAACTCCCCAGAAAAAGTGGCTGGTGATATTTACGTGAAGAGGAAATATTTTGATAACCTAAAATAGGAGAGGATTATGAAATCTATATTTGGGCTCATATTGGCGTTATTTCTCTCGGCGGCTTGGATATCGATAGGGCTGGCACAGGGCGGACAGAAGTTGAACGATATGCCTATCCGCATACACGCTATCGGTTTTGATATCAAGAAAGGCTCTGCGGAAGAAAAACAGCTTAAAGGGATAGCAAGAAACGGAGGGGGCTCCTATTATCCTGCATCCAATGCGGAAGAGTTAAATGAAGTGCTCAAAGCTACCGTGGAAAAGGCTATTCTGGAGAGCACTCCTCCACCTCCTCCCAAACAACAACCCCGCTTCCAGGAGGACACCTGGCAGAGCATTCGTGAACGCGATTCCTCCTCGACAGGACTGGCCGAGGAACCGTTAGAGAGGAGAAAGATACCCAAAGGGCATAGGACCGGTTATGGATTCTAGCCCGATGCACCCGGGTTTTGGGGTGAAAGGGATACCTAACGCCCGACAATGCGATGTTAACCATAACTGACGGAAAGGAGGGACGAGAGATGGCCCAGCGTCATTCCTTTTTCTTAAGTTTCGTCCTGATCGCATTTCTTGTCCTTGCATGGGCAGGGGTGGCTCTTGGGGAGAATCGCGGAATCACCGTCAAGATCAGGGCCTCAAATGACGCCAATGCGCCTGTGAGCGAGAGCGTTAAACTCTATGACAGCAGCTATGCCCTCGTGATTGGCATCGACAACTACACGGCTGGATGGCCGAAGCTGAAGAACGCAATTGCTGACGCCAAAGAAGTTGCCGCAGAATTAGAAAAGAGGGGTTTTGAAGTGACCTTTAAGGAAAACCTTGACAGCGCAAATTTGCGGGAAACCCTTAGAGAGTTCTTTCTAAAGGGGCAGGATCCCAACGCCCGCCTCTTTCTATGGTATGCGGGCCACGGCCATAGCCTCAAGGACGAGGGGTTCCTGGTTCCGGCTGACGCGCCACCTCCGACTGCACGCAAGTTCAAACTCAAGTCCATTCACATGCGTGAGTTCGGTAGCTTAATGCGGCTCGCCGAATCAAAACACGTTTTCGCCGTGTTTGACAGCTGTTTTTCAGGCACCATCTTCAAGACTCGGGCCGGCATGGTGCCTGCTGCCGTCACTCACGCCACGACCAAGCCGGTGAGGCAGTTTTTGGCCTCTGGCGACGCCAACCAGGAGGTCCGTGACGACGGTACCTTCCGCAAGGTCTTTTTGAGTGCCCTGCGGGGCGAAAGTCGGGCTGACGCAAATGGGGATGGCTATCTTCTGGGAAGCGAGTTAGGGCTTTATCTTTATAATGAGGTTACCAATTACACCGAAGAGGCCCAGACACCCCTTTATGGGAAGCTGCAGGATCCGGATTTTAACCTTGGCGATTTCGTATTCTTGCTCCCGGACCGGGGTGGGGCTAAAGCCGCCTCCACTGAAGGTCCCAAGGAGGGTGCCACCAAAGCGACTGCGCAGACCGGGGAAGACAAGATGGTCGAGATTGCGTTCTGGGCGTCGATTGCGGCAGGCGACGATCCTGCTGAATTTGAAAACTATCTGGAAAAGTATCCCAAAGGTGACTATGTGACCCTTGCTAGACACAAGATAGAAACGCTACGGGCCCCAAAGCCGGTCCCCCCGGAAGATAAAACGTCGGCAGCCACCGTGACGAAAGGAGAGAAACAGGCCAAGGTCCAGGAAAAGAAAGAAGAAGAGACCCATTTGCGCATTGGCGCCGATGCCAAGCTCGTGCAGGCAAGTGAAAAATCCCAGCAACAGGAATGGAGTCCAGTGGCCCCTTCCCAGGCTGAAAAGCCCTTTGTCATCGCAGCAGCAACCGGGCTTGATCAGGTCTTTGCCGGCACAGGCAAACCGACGGTTCTGAAGAAGGGCACTGAAGCGCCACAGGCCGCCGGGATGAAGGATGGCTATGCGATTGCGCCCGACGCATGGGCACTAAGCGACCCCCAGGGAGACAGCCTTTACAAGGTGGATGGCAGGTGGATTCACATGAAGGCCAACGGCGGCCACAATATCTGGGACTGCAACCGCGACCTGGCGCCCATCCTGTGGGTAAACACGCCTGGGAGGGATAGCTGGACCGCACAGGTGAAATTCGAGCTTGCGGCCCGCATTGGGAACACCCATGTGGGTCTGGTCGTCTGGAATGGGAGGGAGGAGCGACCCGTCAACGCCCTCTATTTCGGCCCTGTGGGGACAAACCAGATCCAGGTGGCCGGATCTTACCGAGACGGATGCCGAAGCGGGCCGGGTCACCTGTCAAAGCAGAAGGGCAGCACTGGAGATTTCGCTCTCCATTATACCGGTACCAGGGGATGGCTCCGCATATGCCGGCAGGGGGACCGGTTTACCTTCTATTTCAAATCCCCTTTTAAAAGGCAATGGCTTGAGGTAGGATCCCTTCTCACCGAGGCCAAGGATGGCTTTTCCCGTGTGGGCCTAATCACTAAGACGTGGCGAAATGAGCCGGTTCAGGTATCCTTTGCTGACTTCCGGATCATGCCGGGCCTGACCGGGGTAAAGCGCTGGCAGCCGGCCTATTTTCGCCGGCTTGAAGAGTCAGGTGAGGCAACTTTTAGAGACAAGGATTTCACCGATTTCGAGTGGAGCGACCCCCAGGGCGATTCGGTCCACGAAATCGTGGGTTCAAAAGTAATGTTGAAGGCGAACGGGGGTCATAGTATCTGGGACTGTAACAGAGAGCTCGCCCCTATCCTCTCTGTGGAGACACCGCCGGCCGACACCTGGACAGCACAGGTGGAATTTGAAATGCCATCGCGCATCGGCAATTCCCAGGTCGGCCTGGTGTTGTGGGACGGGGCAGAACAGCGACCGGTCCACGCCCTTTACTTTGGCCCAAGCGGTACAAACGAAATCGAGGTAGCCGGATCTTACCGAGACGGATGCCGAAGCGGCCCGGGCCACTTGGCCCAGGTCAAAGGGAGTTCGGGTGACTTCAGGCTAAAATATGACCGCACCAGGGGGTGGCTCCGCATCACCAAACAGGGCAACCTGGTCAGTTTCTATTTCAAGTCGCCCCACAAGAAGCAATGGCGGAAAATTGGTTCGCTCTTGACCACCGTAAAGGACGGCTTTGATCGGATCGGGCTGATGGCCAAAACCTGGCGGGGTGAGCCGGTCCAGACAACCTTCTCCGACTTCACCCTGATGACAGGCGTGGCCGGAGCCAGGCGATGGATTCCCGATTATTTTGCCAGGCTGAAAAGCGGCAAACCCGAACTGTTTTCTGGAAGGGACTTTGTTGATTTTGAATGGAGCGATCCACAGGGAGATTCAGTCCACGAGATTGTCGGGGCAAGAGTCAAGTTGAAAGCAAACGGAGGCCACAGCATATGGGACTGTAACCGAGAGCTGGCACCCATGTTGACGGTTGAAGCGCCCCCCCGCGACACCTGGGTCACCCAGGTGGATTTCAACATGCCCTCGCGCGTGGGTAACTCCCATGTCGGTCTGGTCTTGTGGAACGGTGCTGAGGAACGACCGGTTCACGCCCTTTACTTCGGCCCTACGGGAACAAACGAGATCCAGATAGCAGGCTCATACCGCGACGGATGCCGAAGCGGCCCAGATCATTTGGCCAAGGTAGAAGGAAATCAAGGCCAGTTTAGATCCGAGTATAAAGGGACCTCAGGTCGTCTTCGGATTATCAAGACCGGCCCCAACTACCGGTTCGCCTTCTGGTCGCCCGAGTCAAAGAAATGGGAGGACATGGGGAACGTTGAAACCACGGTAAAGGATAACTTCAAACGCATCGGCCTGATCGCCAAGACCTGGCGCAACGAACCGGCTGAGGTAGAGTTCGCCAATTTCATGATCCTGCCAGGGGCCTGGCGATAAGATTTCAGGCTGCAAACGAAGCTACATTGCAATTCCGGGAACCTTGCCCAGGCCTTAGGGAAAGGGAGATTCTTTTGACATCTAGTCAAGATTCTGTTAAAATTGTTTTTGTTTTTGATATCGCTTTTATCCGGTTCAAGCAGATAAAGTCAGACCTATTTGGCTTACTTCGCGATATTCTCTCCAGCCCCTTCCGCTCGGCAATCTCCTGCCAAGAGTTAGGGGTCACAATATTCTGATGCTTGATCAAATTCAATAGAATATTTCATGATTTTCAATTTTTTTCGAAATCAGGTGAAAGGAGAAATAAGATGAAAGCAAGAGGGAAAAAATGGGTATTTTTGTTAGCCGGTATCTTGTTGCTCTCGTTTCTTTGCAATGCTGCCTGGGCCATAGAAACCACCGGCATTGGGGAAGGGAGGACCCGGCAGGAGGCCATAAACAACGCCATCCGGGCGGCAATTGAACAGGCCCTGGGCACGCTTGTGAAATCTGATACCCGAGTGAGCCAGGGAAAGCTGATCTATGACCGGATTGCCTCTGCCAGCGCGGGATATGTCAAAAATTATGATGTCTTGGCAGAGGGAAAAGACCCGATCAGTGAGTTATACAAGGTAAAACTGAAGGTAGAGCTCGATGATCACAAATTGAGGAACGCCGTGGATGAGTTTTTGAAGGACCCTCGGGCTCAACGGGCCTTTCAGCAGACGCGGTTCGATGAAAGAAAGATCATTGTAGTCTACCAGCCCAGAACCGGCTTTGATCTTCCTGCGAACTCCAAGGGTGTCCTGACC
This sequence comes from uncultured Desulfobacteraceae bacterium, assembly GCA_964639275.1. Classification (GTDB taxonomy): domain Bacteria; phylum Desulfobacterota; class DSM-4660; order Desulfatiglandales; family Desulfatiglandaceae; genus CAZXCQ01. The sequence continues at coordinate 18,509 of CAZXCQ010000001.1, forward strand.
ATCATGGATCTGATTGAAGACAAGCTGGCAAGTTACGGCTTCAGGGTATTTTTACCAGATCAGCTCGTCCGCATAAGAAAAAGGACAGCAGAGATGGTAGTGGATGAAGAGGCGGCCATCAACCTCGGCAGACAGGAAGCAGCAGATGCGGCAGTAGTCGTCAGCTTTGACGGGGCCAAGAGACCCACCTCCGACGGTTATTATCTGATTATGGTTACCCTCACCTTAAAGGCCCTGGACGTCACCACGGGTGAGCTCTTCGCCAATGTGCAGGATCGAGACAAGACGATTTCCAGGAGCGGCGAGTATGCAGTTCAGGATGGCGTTGCCCGAGCGGCGATCAAGGTGGGACCAAGGGTCGTGGATCGTCTGACAAAGAAAATCGTAAAACGATTTAGTACAAAGCGGGCGAAGTTTGTGTCTCTTATATTTAGAAACCTATCTCCACAGAATCAAGACAAGGTAGAAGGCCTCCTGGAGGAAATTGGATGGAGATACCGTGTTGCCCGTCAAACTGGTAATTATATGGAATTGGAGATTTTTAGTGAGGCAGATCCGACATCAGTAAGGCGGACGATTCGCCAGGCCACGCTTAAGGCAGGTCTTGGCGTTAGGCCAAGTGAAATGATTGGAAGCCGGGTCATCTTTGACGGAAAGGATACAGGAGGATACTAGATGAGACGCTATGGCCCTTTTTTCGCCACATTGCTCTCCTTGTTTTTGATGGCCTGTGCAACCGTCCATGTGCCCACCAGGGGTGCGCTGGTAAAGATCTACAGACCAAACCCCGTAAAAGAGGCCCTGGTCTGTACGACGAAAGGTGAACAGGGCATCTCTTACATGTACGTGGGTCCCGAGACCGTGGGCGGCAAAGTCAGCGAAGAGGAAAAACAGATCATTGCCCAGTATGCGCGCGCGGTGTTGGGTCAGACCCGGTTTATAAATCCTGTTTCGGTGCCGTCAACGAACTGGGAATATCCGGATCTGAGCATCAGGGTGCACGAGTTTTCCGTAAAAACCAACCGCACGAGGGACCGCGTTTTGAGAGACGGTGTCTTTCAGGCCAGCTTTTCCATCCGGCAGGCAGGGATGCTTGAGTGCTCCACGAGTGATCCCATCTTGATAGAAAAACACTATGAGAGACCGGCCTATAAGAAAGAACTCCTGCCTTCCCCACGCCGCGTAAAAGAGGCCATGGTAAAAGAGGCGGTCATGCGCGTCGTTCGGCAGTTTGTGCCGGTTGAGAGCAGTGTGCTGAGGCCCATCAAGACCGAGGGAGAATTGGCATTGAAGGCGGCCCAGATGATCGATGCAGGCAACTGCCGGGGGGGCTATGAGGTTGTTAAACCTGTGGCGAATGACCTCCAATGCAAAGATCCGGCCCTGCTTTACAATGCCGGGGTTGCCCTGGAATGTATGGCCTGGAATGTGGCGAATGATCAGAAGACCCAGGTGCGCTATTTGACACAGGCAAAGGACTATTATCTTCGGGCTGCTATCCTCAGACCAGAAGATGCAGACATGCAGAGGGCCATGAAAGAGGTCTCTTATGAACTAGACACCTTCTTTGCCTCTTTCAAACGTCAAAAGGCCACGGGTAAATCCCTCGACGAATACAGATCCCCCAAGAGCTTTTAGCAGACCCTAAGGCGAGAGGAGAAATTTAGATGAAAAGAATCTTATGCCTTCTCACAATCCTGGTTCTTCTTACAGGGTGTATGCAGGCCATAGAGCAGACAACGGGCATTCAGGTATCCAAGGCCGTAAATCCGGTAATGGAATTGGAGATGGACCTGGTCTTCCTGGATGAAATCACCGCAACGACCAAACTCAACCAGATGCTCCTCAATCGGATGCCGATCTCTCTGGAAGACCCCTGGCCCGAACTGCTCAATCGCTATTCAAAGGATCCGGCGGAAAGAGACAAAGAGGCCAAGAAAAAATATGACGCCTGTTTATACAAGCTCTTAAAAGATGACTTCTATTTTTTCAAATTCTATCACCCGGCCCTCTATTTTGGCTATGTCGGACCCGGGGGCACCAGTGCCCTCCTGTCCCGGGCGATCATTGCAGCCAGGGCCACCCTTATCGTAGAAGCCGCCAAGGCCATGGGCCGGCGATACGAACATGCCAAGTCTGTTGTGAGCTATTATCCCTTCGGGTGCAAATGTGCCTTTTATGAGCAAAAGTCTGGCGATCTCCAGCCCGGGTCTCCAGAGTGTCTCGAGATGCGTACCAAAGAGGAATGCACCTTTTTCAATCTCCCTACAGAAGAAACGCTTAACGACTACCTGTTTGAAAAAGGGGGATTAAAGGCCTGGGTGGACCTAAAGACACCCCGCGAATGTCTCAGGGTAGTAGAAGGCGAGAGCCTGGGGACCTTCAAGCAGGTGTTCTATACACTCCTTCCGGACTATGTTCGCGACAATATCAGAAGGGTGGATGATGAGGTGCAGGTCGCAGAGGCAGACCTGGAAGAGATAAAGGCCAGGCTTAAGGAAAAGGAGCTGTCAAAAGGAGAAAGGGCCCGGCTTGAAAAGAGGGAGGAAGAATTAGAAAAGGAGGTGGACGTCAAGGCGGCAATACAGCAAAAACTATATAAGGAAGCGATTGGTACCGTGGAAGTCACACCGGAAAAGGTCAAGAAAGCCAAAAAACTCCTGGGTGTTGCATCTTATATAGATGACGGCTTCTCACTGGTCTCTGCCGCAATGACGGCCTTGACCGTCAAAATGGTAGACGACATATTAATATTTGCCCGGTTTGATGCAAACCAGATTGCAAACAGCATCGGTTACTTGGCTGCCCAGGGCATTGCAAGCGGTCCTGACGCCCAGAAAAGGGGAAAAATCCTGGCCAAGCGATTTGCCAGTCTGTTTGTCAACTATCCCCAGGTCTGGGGGTACGCCATAGCACAGAAGTATCAGGCATCAATGTACCTGGACTATTTAGAGGCGTTGGCAAAGATGGAACACAAGGTTAAGGGATGATAGATGAGAATTGCGAACCATAACCCGCTGAAGAAAAGGGGGAGAACCATGAAGAAGCATCTGACATTGATATGGGTCGTGGGATTTGTCTGGTTGGTGGGGGGCTGCGCTCCAAAGCCTATTACGCCTGTCTCACCCGAAGACAACCCGGCCCATCATTACCTGATGGGGATGGAACTGGTTGACAAGAATGATCTGACAGAGGCCTCAGCCCGATTTGAAAGGTCGCTAAAACTGGAGCCAAACTACGCCCCTGCCCTTGCGGGGAAGGCCCTGGTCGCGGCCGTTAGGACCCAAACAGAGCAGGACATCGGGCATAAGTCGGTAGAACTGAAAAGGGCGCTGGACCTGTTGGACGATGCCGGGGATGAAGCCAAGGGAGACTCCCAGAAGTTCATTGTACAGGTCACCGGCATTCGGGTTTATACGCACGCCACGCCCAAAAAGTGGATCAAAGAGGCAGAAAGGTGTTACAAAAAGGCCCAAAAGCTTGATCAGGTTAAGCCGGCGGAGTTGCCTTATTACCAGAGAAAGCAGGCGGCCGATTACTTTATGGGCGTTGCCTATTTCAAAGGGTTGCGCTTCAGAGATGCCGAGGAAACCCTGGGTGTGGTCCTGAGTGCCACTCCGGGCCGCTGGCACGAACCGGCCAACCAGCTCTATAAGAGGGTGCAGAAGATCACCCGGGCAGCCGCCAATTTCACGCTGACCGATGTGGCAAAGCGTATTGCCATAAAGGACGATGTGGACCGGGCCGATGTGGCGGCTCTCCTTGTGGATGAAATCCATCTGGACCGGTTTCTGGCGGGTCGAATCCCCGTTCCCGCAAAGCAGTCAGAACCAGCCTTTGTGCCGGCCGATATAACCGACAATATGTTTAAGCCGGAGATTTTGATCGCACTGAAATGGGGTTTACGCGGGCTTGAACCCCTTTATAACAATACCTCAAAGGCCTATCTCTTCTATCCCAAAAGACCGGTGACGCGAAAAGAACTGGCCTTTATCCTGGAGGATCTGTTGATAAAGATTACAGGGGATAAGTCTTTGGCCACAAAGTATTTTGGCCAAAAGAATTCACCATTTCCTGATGTCCCTGCCACCTCTTCGTCATTTAATGCCGCCATGAATGCAGTGACCAGAGGGCTTATGGAACCCGATCTCTCAGGGGCATTCAGACCCGACGACAATGCAGATGGTGCGGAGTTGTTGTTGGCCGTAACGCGTCTGAGAAATGTCATGAACGTCCATTAAGGGAAGGAGAGGAGGATTGTCATGAAAAAGATCTTTGGAATCATCGCTGTTTTTTTGGGTGTGTTTGCCCTGGTTACGGGGGTATGGTCACAGGGAACCTGGCAGAGCGTAAAAGATCCCGTAAAGGTCTTTGAGGAAGGCTATATCCAGGTGGTCGGAGCATCAGAGGAAGGACAGAGTCGCTATAAGGCAACGAGGGCGGCAACGGTTGTGGCCCAGCGTGAACTCTTGGAGATCCTTGAGGGTTTACGTCTTTACGGTACAACAACGGTCAGGGACGGGATGTTACAGTCGGACGAGATCCGCACATCGGTAGACGGGTTTTTGCGGGGGGCAACAAAGTGTGGTGAAAAATTCTATGGTGACAGAGGATATGCCGAGGTCTGCATGAGGCTTTACATCCGCGGCAAGGGGGGGCTTTATGACATCATTTTGCCCCTGATGAAGGAGAACAACCTGATGCCTCAGGCGGGGCCGTATTACAAGCCTAAATTGATCCCAAAGGTCCTCAAGACCACCCCTGCGCCGGCTGAAAAGCCAATCACTGAGGCCAAGACAGAGGAAAAACCAGAAGCCAAGCCAGAGGTCGCCCGGCCATCTGAATTGAAGACCACTTACGATGGCATCATCGTTGACGTCCGGGCATTTCAATTTAGACCGGCCCTGGTAAATACGATTGTCACCGAAAAGGATGAGGTCGTCTTTGATCCCTCCAAAATACTCAGCAGTGTCCTGGTGGAGAGGGGATGTGGGGGCTTTACCACCGACCCCAATAAGGCAAAGGCATTGCTGGAGAGCTGGGGGAGCAAGACCCCCATGACCCTCCAAGGTATCGGTGTGATCAAGAATACAAATGCGAAGATATCCGCCGATGACGCTGCAGCGGTCTTTGTACACGACAAGAAGAGCAATATGCTGGCCCAGGCAAAGGTGGTGTTCCTGCTGAAGTAGAAAATCCCGATATCCACATCGCAAGCAGACAGTGTTAGCCTGGATCTTGTTATAAGTCAGGAAGATCCGGGCTAACAGCCATTACCTTTTTGGTTTGTTTCCGTCCTCTTGAAGTTATTGTCCACCTCTTGCTCATCTGACCATTCACTTTTCCAGAGGGGGTATCAAGATGAAAAAACTGCTGATAATTGTTGCTTCATGTCTCCTGGGCATCATTATTATATTATTTGGGGTGGGGCTCTATATCAATGCCAATATTGAAGAGATCACCCGAAAACACCTGGGGGCAAAAGTCAATTTTGAACACGTTGAATTTCGCTATTCACCCATGCCTACTGTCGTCTTCACCGGCCTCGAGGTTGAGCACAAAAACAACAAGGTCAAGATCCCTTCCCTTGCGTTGTATCCCAATCTGATGGGTCTCATGAAGGGCCGCCTCTCCTTGAAGAAGGCGGTGTTGGAAGAACCCTTTGTCTTCACAGAGCTGGTTCCGGCATCCGGTGGAGACAGCCGAGACCAGGGATCAGCCCCCCTGAGCATAGCCGCCATCCCCGCCGAAAGGCTGGGGGGCATCCTGATAAATAAGGGCAGGCTGCTCCTAAAGGCTCCTGGCATCCAGCCTCAGCCCATCTCCTTTACGGTGGCCATGGAAAACATAGAGAAAAAGGATCAGACCATTTCGGTCCAGCTCAAGAAATTCTCAGTCGAAGAGCTGGGGCTCAAGTTTGCCGGAGATATCACCATCACTTGCCTTGCCCCTTTGAAGTTGAAGGTTGACGCGCCTGAGGCATCCATTGACCCCTCGGCGGTAAAGGATTTTCTGGTCCGGTTCGGATTCATCAAGAAGGAGCTCGGCACCCAGATCCCCAAAATTCAAAGCGTGGGCTCAAAAGGCCTAAAACTGGAGATAGATCCGGATGCCGGAAAGTTCCTTCTCTCCTCGGCCGCCCTCAGTTTCGACCAAAGCCAGATCAAGGATACCACGGTCAGCCTGGCCAAAGGGGGCGCCTTTGAGCTCAAGTGTGCCCAGATTCTTCTGGACATGGGGGCCATTCAGGGCTGGGTCATGGAAATTCCAAAGGGAAAGGAGGCCATGGATAATATCCTTGCCAAGGCCAAGCTCAAGTCCCTGACCACTCAGGGCACCCTTCAAGTGTCTTCAGTGGATATCAGCGGGAGCCAGGAAAAGCCCGCAGATATCAGCGGCTCCCTGGACCTCAAGACAGACGGGCTCAAGATCAATCTGGTCTCTGAAAATGGAGAAAAACAGAGTTTCACTGTAAGCCAGCTCGACACCAAGGTGACCATAGAAAAGGGAAAACCCTCGGTCAAGGTGGGGAAACTCCTCTTGCGTTCATCAAAGGGGGGGACCGGTTCAATCACCGGATCGTTTGTCCTTCCGCTGGACTTAGAGGACATTGAATTCAGGACCTCCATGGACTCCTTCAAGGTCTTTGACGCAGTGGTCAATTTGGACGCCGTCAAACCAAAGGAGAGGCGGTTGACATTCGACCTCGACTTGAGATCCCCGTCACTTGAGGTCCTGGCAAAGGGGCTGGCGTACGCACCGGTCCACAAAAAGACCGATCTTGTCATGCGCCTTGAGAATTTTCGGGTATCGAGGGCCGGATCATCCGAAAGCGAGGGATCGGTCAAGACTGAAGGGCAAAGGCCCAAGGACTTTGATTTCACACGCGTAAAGGGAAAGACGATCTCGGCCGAGGCATTTATCAAGAACCTTCAGTTTAACAAGTTGCCCGAGTTGGAAGACGTGAAATTTCTGTTTCAGTGTCAGGATGACAAGGCCTATGTCCGGGGAAATATTCGACTCTGCAACACCAACTTTACCCTGACCGCCGTTCTCATCCCCCCAAGCGAGATCACCGCCCAGATAGAAGGCAAGGGGGTGAGCCTGGACCTCACCTCTTTTATCGCCTGTTTTTCCAAAGAACTCCCTGTCTTTTTAACCGGGAAGATCTCCCTTTCCGCATTTCTTACTACTACGGGAGGAAACCCCAAGGCCTTGCTCGACAGCGCTGAGGGGGAAGTCGTGGTAACCCTCGCCAATTGCTCGGTATACAGGCTTTCCAATCTGGACTACCGGTTGCTTTTTATTCTGGACATGCTGCAAGTGGCCGGGATTAACCCCAATACCCTGGATTCCATCGCATTTAGGAAAGGTCTTGCCAGGGCCAATTTCCAAAAGGGCCGGGTGATCCTCGATAGGTTTTCCCTTAGCGGGCCTGTGGTGGATGCCTCGGGGAAAGGGGAATTCTCGTTAGAAGATAAGCGACTGAGGCTCTCAGGAGAGGTCCGAACGGCCTTGGGCATAACAAAGGACTTGGAGATAGACAGGGTCTTAAAAAGGAGACAGATATGATGAGAGGGCAAAGAACCAATTTCTTCTCCCGGGGGCCTTTGATCCTATTAGGCGTTTATCTGGCCTTATTTCTCAGCGCTTGCGGTCCCCCCAAAAAACCTCAAAAAGGCATCTATATCAAAGAAGAGGATATCCCCCGGAAAGTAGCGGTGTTGCCCACCACGTTCGCTCCCAGAGAAAAAAAGGATGTCAGTCTGGAGGTAGAACCCGGAAGCGAAAAGGGGAAATTTATTGCCAACCTGGTTAGGGGCGTAATCCATAACCAGCTTTCAGGAAAGGGATATGCGACCCAACCCCTCGATCTGGTGGACCAAAAGCTGGCCGCATCAAAGGAACGGAAGGGGTGGGATGCCCTGTCTCCGCAAAAACTCTGCAAGCTCTTGGGTGTGGATGGTCTCGTCTACCCGGAGATCATCTCGGCGACCATGATGAAGGCCGTGGCCTACGACGAGTACTCAATCGAGGCCCGGGTCAAGATGGTAAATAGCAATGGTGAGGAACTGGGGACCTGGACCGAATCTGCCTCAAAAAAGCGGATATCCATCCCGACCAGCCCGCTGAGTGTTGCAGCGACCGTGCTGGAGGCCGTGATGGACGAATCAGAAAGAAAGCACATGAGGCTTATCGTCTACGACCTGGGTTGGAAGATTGCCCAGTTTATCCCTGACAGTCCCCATGGGAAGGCCTTGCCCGAAGTGATCTCGGTGCTGACCAACGTGGACAAGGGGACATTCGCCGGGGGGGAGCAGATCAAGGTCGAGGTGAATGCCGAAAAGGACCTTACCTGTACCTTTGATGTGGGTGATTTCAAAAAGGCGATCCCGATGCCTTATTCAGAGGGGGGGGTTTATAAAGGCGTTTACCAGGTCCGGGAAGGGGACAAGACATCTATGGCCCCGATCAAGATCCGAATGGTAAAACCCAATGGGGTTGAAAGGATCTGGGTAGAGACCGGGGGGACAGTTACCATTGATGCCATTTCGCCTCCTCCTCCGGGGGAAGTGGAAGGCACGGCAACCAAAGAAGGGATTTCCCTCTCTTGGACGCTCCCACAGTCCGAGGATCTAAATGAATTTATTGTGGAAAGGAGTGACAGGGCCGTTGGAGATTTTAAGGTCCTGAAAAAAACCAAAGATCTCACTCTACTAGACTCAGATGTCACACAGGGGAGCACCCACTATTATCAAATCAGGTCGGTCGATCGGGTCGGCAACCGTTCGCAACCAACAAAGATCGTTAAAGTAACCATGCCATTTTTTGATCAGGTCAAATTGTCTGGTCAACCCAAAGGCACGCTGGTCCCCGGGGTATATCTGGTGGAGGGAGAATCCGTTGTCCCCGTGGGAGAGGTCCTCAACATAGGACCCGGATCAAGGCTCAAATTTTCTCCCGAGGCAAGGTTGGTGGCCAAGGGTGTCCTGAGGGCAAAGGGGTCAGAAAAACGTTCAGCCGTCTTTGAGGGCAAAGGGTGGCAGGGCATTCACGTGCCTTCAGGGGGGCGGGCCGAGATCTCCCATGCCACTTTGGCGGGATGTTCCCCTTGTATCGCCGATGAGGGGGGCTCGCTGGGAGTGCGGTCCTCCTCGATCCACGCAGAGGGGGGTGACGGCATCACCATTGGAAGCGGCAGCACCTTTGAGCTGGAGGATATCCAGGTAAGCGGATGTCAAAAAGGGATCGTCCTAAATGGCGGTAAAGGCAAGATTGAGAAGAGCACGATCTCTAAGAATGGTGTTGGTGTCGAGTTTGCCAGTGGTATTGTCGAACTCGTTAACAACAATATATTCGGGAATCAGCAAAAAGAGGTCTTGTCCCGGGGCAAGCTCACCCTCTATGACAACTACCTCGGTGCACCAACGATCAAAGAGGCCAGACTGGGAGGAGATATATGGGTAAAAAGCCTCCTGGATGCCCCCTATCCCCATGGCCGAAAGGTCCTCCTGGTGGATGAAAAGGATATCACCCCCAAGGTAATCGAGGCCCGTTTTAAAAAATACAAGGGAAAAGGCATCGAGGCCTTTACCAAGAGAAGATTCGGCGATGCCCATCAGTCCTTGACAAAGGCCATGTCCCTCAAGGACGACACAGAGGTCTATCTCTACCTGGCCTACACCCAGATGATCCTTGGAGAGGAATCTGGTCTGGAGAAGACCCTCAAAAAGGGGATAGAGGCGTTTCCTTACGAAGTAAGGCTCTACCAGATCTATGCAAAGCACCTTGCCGCCAAAGGGAAAAAACAAGAGGCCATATCGCTGCTGGATAAGGCACTCAAGATGAATCCCGATGACAAAGCCCTAAAGATTATGAAATTGAGCCTGGTCGAACCCCCGCCCACCCTTGCCACCAAGGAAAAACCAAAAGAGAAGAAGTTGCCCGTCAAGGAGAAAAAGGAGGTCGCATCAAAAGAGGCCGAGAACGCTTTTGAAAAATCCAAGGCCCGGGGGATTGCGGCATTTAAGAACAGAAAATTCAAAGAGGCAAACACCCACCTCTCCAGGGCCCTATCCCTGAAGGACGATAAGGAGGTCTATCTCTACCTGGCCTACACCCAGATGAGCCTTGGACAAAAACCAAACCTCGAAAAGACCCTGGAGAACGGGATAAAGGCCTTTCCGAAAGAGGTGAGACTCTATCAGATCTATGCAAAACACCTGACAGCGACTGGGGAGACAGAAAAGGCACTCTCCTTGGTAAAAAAAGGCCTCCAGATTGATCCGAGCAATAAGAACCTGCAATTCATGAAGGAATATCTGGAAGGGATGAAGAAAAAATAGCACATCTGCACATCGGTTTCGGGAAGGCAAGAATGAAGAAATGGATATTACCGTTTACATTTATATTGATCATGTTGCTGGCCCTGTATCCCGAGAATTCTCAGGCCCAGATCGATTTAGAGAAGGAGCGTGAGGCCCGCTACGACATCAACTATGCCAGCTACCTCATCGAGGTGGGCAAATATATGGAGGCCCTTGAAAATTATGAGACCGCCCTTGAACTCACCTCGATCGAAAAGACCCGGATAGACGCCCTCCTCGCCAAGGCCACGCTCTTATCGGCCTTTCTGGATGCCCCTGAAGAGGCCCTCAAGGTCTACAGGGAGATCTACCAGAAATATCCCCAGGCAGCGGAGATTGCCCGGTACAGGGAAGGCCTTCTGCTTTTCGATTTGAACCGCCCGGATGAGGCCAAGAAGGTCCTTGAGGACTATCTGTCAGAATACCCACTTGGAAGGTTTCGATTCCAGTCTGAAGCCCTCCTGGAGCAGATCAAGAGGATGCCTCCTCCACCGCCGCCACCACCACCCCCGCCACCGCCCCCGGTGGTAAAACCGCCCATGGTGAAGCCCCCGGTCGTAAAACCACCCGTTGTAAAACCGCCGGTGGTAGAAAAGCCAGAGGTCCGGGTTCGGTTGTGCAAGACAACAGAAGCGGTCACCATAAAGGGCTCTCCGGTATGTGTGGAAGGGCTGGGTTGCAAGACAAGGTTTGCGGTCAGGGGCTCTGATGGCGAAATATCCATTGACGGTAGCCCGGTGAACCAGGGAAAGGTCTTTTTTGATGGTAAGGATCCCCTTGAGATAGACTGCGGGAAAAAGAGAAAGAAGGTCCGTGGCCGGCTCATGGCAACGGTAAAGGGGGGGAAGCTTTACATCATCAATTATGTGGACATAGAGGATTATCTCAAGTCTGTGGTTCCCTCTGAGTCATACTCCTCCTGGCCGCTCGAGACCCTCAAGGCCCAGGCCGTTGCCGCACGCACCTATGCCTACTATCAGCTCCTCCACCGAAAAGACTGGGATTATGACCTTGTGGACGATGAAGGCGATCAGGCCTACAAAGGAATAAAAAGGGAGCGCCCCAATTCCACCCAGGCAGTCAATGAGACGAGCGGGAGAATCCTCAGCTACCAGGAAAAACCCATACTCGCCATGTACAGTGCCAACAGCGGGGGATATACCGCAGATGCCAAGTCCATATTCAGTCTCCACAAACCCTATCTGGTGGCACATCCCGACCCCGAGAGCCTCAAGGGCAAGATGGCGTACTGGACCAGGAAGTTTTCTGCCTCCCAAATCGAAGCGGCCCTGAAAAAAAGAGGCATCGAGGTAAGCGGGCTCCAGAGGATCGAACCCGCGGAGAGGGGAGAATCCGGCCGGATTATAAAGGCCCGTATCATCGATGACAAAGGGAGCAAGACACTCCGCACCCGAACCACGCTCCGCAGGGCGCTCAATTTACCGGAGATCCTCCTGGAGATCAAACGCAAAAACGATCATTTCATATTTAACGGTCGTGGATGGGGACATGGGGTCGGCTATTCCCAGTGGGGGTCTGCCATCCTCGGAAAAAACACAACCTACGATCGAATACTTTCATTCTATTATCCGAATGCCTCCCTTGAGAAGAAATGGTAGGTAGGGATAGGAGTGTGTAAAAAAATGGCCATAACCGAGAGAAGAAAAAAGGTCTCCTTGGCGATCTCATTATTGGGGTTCATCGTGGCCTTAAGTATGATCGTTGCCTCAGCGGTCTTTGCCCAAACCTATGACTTTGATCAAGGGATTGAAGTCCTTTCCGAAGGTCTTATTTCCAAAAAGGAAGAGGCATTAAAGAATAAGAAGATAGCGGTCTTTGGGATAATTGATAGCAAGTCAAAGGAAAGATTCGAAATCTCACCCCATATCGAAGACGGCATTATCGACTTGCTCGTAAACAAGGGGTATATGGTCATCGAGAGGAGACGGATCGAGGATGTTATCAAAAAGGAAATCAAAAAGGGCACGGATTGGTGGTTTGATGAGGCCCAGGCTGCGCAATTCGGCAGGCTCGTGGGAGCGGATATCATTATCACCGGACGCTATGTTCGGTGGGGACGCAGCATGCTTAAGGTTAGCATCAGGGCAATCAGTGTGGGTGATGGAAAGATCATTGCAGCGAACTCCGTTAAGGTCCTCACAGACAGGATTGCAGATCTATTAAAACCCGAAAAGAAGCGCCAACAAGTCGATGCGGTTGCCCCTGAAAAGACCCTTTCGATCGTACAGGACACCATCGAAAACAAGGCCCACAAGCTGGCAGTAGATGTAATTTCAGACCAGAAAAACCTGCGGATCTATATCAAACCGATCGTGGAGGGAAACGACAGATACGTGAGCGATTTCTCAAACTCTTTTACATCCAGGGTCAAATCCGAGATTATCAGGCTTCATAAAGATGTTGAGGTGATAGACGAAAAACCGATTTACAAAAGGCTCTCAAATACCAGGGGCATAAAGAAAAAGGCAAAGACAGTCAAAAACCTCAAGACCTCTGATGCCTTTTTTGTCGATGCAAACGCGGTCCTGGAAGGCAATTGTTTTGACCGGGGAGAAAGCGTTACCGTGGATCTCTATCTGAAAGACCTGGCCGGAAAGGTCTTGAATTCATCCACAGTCGATATCGACAAGTCTCTTATCAAAGCAAGCCTTGAGAACAAGCAAGCAAAGATGCTGGCAGACCTGGCAGATGTCTTATCAGAAGAGGGGGCTTCCAAGGTCAAGATATCCACCACAAAGGGCGGGGATTATCCGGTCTATTACCGGGGGGAGAAGATCAAATTTCACATCCAGGTGGCTGGTCCTCTTTATGTCTATATGTACGACATCAACTCAAGGGGTGAAGTTACCCTCCTTTATCCCTATGAAAAGAACAGTATACAACAAAAACTGATGCCTGGCAGGCTCTATACCATCCCCTCTGAAACCGATAATTTTGAGCTTGAGGTCGAGCCCCCTTTTGGGATGGATGCCGTAAAGATCTTTGCAAGCACTGCGGAATTACCCATCCCTGAATTGACCCCAAGCGTGGGCACCAGAAGCTACACCGGTAATACGCGCGCCATCGTCAAGAAAAGAAAGGAGATACAGGAAGGGCTCTCTCGAATGAAGAGCATCAATCCCAGAGACCTGGTCGATTATTACAGAGGCGTGGTTGGGCGATTCGGCGCAAAACTTTACGAAGACAGCCTCATGCTGGAAACCAGGGCCGAGTGAGTTGTTACTCTCCGCAGACAAATTTCAGATAACCCGTCGATTTCAAAATGGAGTTGCCCTTCCCAGTCGAAAAACAATCCGGCAGGAGTAGGTCTTTGGTCAATCTGAAACCCAACGCTATCATTCAAAAAGCTTCGTATGTAAGCGTTTTTCCAAAAAACTTCAGAGAATATTTTTCATCGACTCACGGGGGGGCGGAGAGATGAAAAGGCTCAAGGCTATCGCTATTGTTTGGATAACCGTCTGGTTGGTCTTATTTGGGGGAAACGCCGATGCGGAACGTGGCATCAGGGTAAAGAAGATCGATGATCTTAGCCATGGAAGTGGAAAAGTAGGGGCATATAAGGCACTGATCATCGGAATTAACGATTATGAAGGTCCGGAGATTCCTGATCTTAAAACGGCTATAAACGATGCGAAGGCCATGGCCAGGGTTCTTAAAAAGAAATACGGATTCAAAGTTACCCTTCTTCTGGACCGCGAAGCTACTAGAGAAGCTATATACAAGGGCCTACGGAGCTTGGCGGTATCGGCAAAGCCAAATGACAGCGTATTGATCTATTTTGCCGGTCATGGAGATCTTGATCGAACATTCGATGGTGGATGGTGGATTCCGGCGGACGCTATGGGCGGAAACCCTGCAACGTATCTTGACAATGTTCAGGTGCAAAAAGTTACGCGGAGTACGAAGGCCCGGCATGTCTTGCTGATTTCAGATTCCTGTTATTCGGGCACACTTTTTGGAGAGGCCCGGAGTATGCCTCCCGTAACTGATGATAAATATTATCTAAGCCTTTACAACGAAAAGAGCCGGTGGGGATTAACCTCGGGCAACAAAACACCTGTGTCTGATAAAGGCAGTGGTGGTCACAGCGTATTTGCCTACCAACTCATCAAGGAGTTGGAGAGAAGCGATAAACCTTTCATTAGCATCCAAGAAATCTACACCCGGATAGCACCTGTTATCGCAAATAATTCGGAGCAAACACCACGCTGCAGTCCCATACTGAATGCCGGGGATCAAGGCGGGCAATTTGTGTTTATGGCATCTGTGAAAAAAGAGGAGGTAATAACCAAAGAGCCACCGCCAACTATTCCCAAAGTTCAAAAAAACGGGATTGATAAGGAAATGCTTTTTTGGCAATCCATTCAAGACAGTGATGATCCAGCCCTATTTGAGGAGTATCTTAAGGCGTTTCGAAACGGAATTTTTGTCCCCATTGCCAAAAGCAAGATTAAGGCCCTTAAGCAAAAAAAGGTAGTTGCCTCTATTCCACCTGAGGTTACAAAATCCAGGCTATTTGTGGAAGTCAAGCCGGAAAATGCAAGGGTGAGGATCCTCAACATCAGGCCGAAGTTTCATCAGGGAATGGAACTTGATCCGGGTAGATACCATGTGGAGGCCTCGGATGATGGTTACGAGACAAAAAAGATGTGGGTAAAGCTGGAAGCTGGGAAGGATGAGACCTTTCGTGTCAGTCTTGAGCAGAAGGCCGCCCCGCCCAGAAGCACTCCAACCAAATACCTGGAGGCCGAAAAGCAGCAGACCCAAATGGCCAGCCTCCCATTGAAACCGAAGTATTCTCCTCCGGTGTCAGCATCTGAGGAGATTGAACGGGACGGGATATATATCGCCTACGCCAACGGAATTGTGCGGGACACGAGCACGGGGCTTGAGTGGATTGCGGGGCAAGATAAAGACACAAATTGGCACGAAGCCAAGTCCTGGGTGGAGAGCTTGAATATTGATGGAGGTGGATGGCGAATGCCCACCGCGGACGAACTGGCTGGTCTTTTCAAGAAAGGGGCTGGAACTCGGAATATGACCCCTCTCTTGAAAACCACTGGACATTGGGTGTGGTCGGGACAGACCAAAGATTCGTCGTCGGCTTTGCTCTTTGCATTCGACACCGGAGGCGGTATGTACTGGCCTTACATCTACAGTTCCTCCTTCAGCAGGGCGTTTGCGGTGCGCTCCAGAAGCAAGGGGTACAAGGTCGCTAGCATCCCATCAAAACCAAAATACTCCTCTACACCCGGCAAATCTAGGGTGTTGACCGAGAGCCAGTTAAGGATTTTGGAAGATGAGCGAGAAAAAAGCATACGACATTGGCAAGAGTATAACAAGAAAAAGGGCATTAAGATCGCTTTACCCGAACTGGCTTCAACTCCATGCTTATTTTATTTAGAAAGGGAAAAGGGAGTTCTAGCACTTAGGCCTGAATTGTCAACTCAAGAGGCTAAGAATATCTACAAAGATTTTGTGAAAAAAAAGCTAGGCATAAATCATGTGAATTTTGTCTTACTTCCATTTCGAGAGGTTCCGGATGCAATACGATCAGGCGTAATAAACGGTGTAATTACTACTATTGTTCCTCACATAAAGAAGCTCAAAGAGGACTTTCCTGAAGGCAAAATATTCGACTTGGGTAACTGATAACCAGTCCCCAGAGGTCTTGTCGATTACTACCGAGGGGTGGTTGGAAGATTCTGCGTAAAGCTTTACGAGGGCAGCCTCATGCTTGAAACCAGGGCCCAGTGAGTTGTTACTCTCCGCACACAAATTTCAGAAAACCCGTCGATATCAAAATGGAGTTGCCCTTCCCAGCCCAAAACAAATCTGGCAGGGGATATGTCTGGTGTGACCCATTTTGTGTATTGTCAGATGTTAATTTTTGCCCTCCTTTTTCACAAAAGGCTTGGCCCCTTTTACACGCTTACTTGTCAGTCAGCCAGATTACAGTTACAAGATCTTTGACCAATTCAAATTCCGGATCATTGGTGAAAATCCGGGCATTTGACCGCTGTGCTGTCGCTATACAGAAAGCATCGGCGTACGAAACAGCATACTCAGATTTGATTTCCGCTACTTCCTTGACCAGTTTTTCGTTTACAGGAAGTACGCTTACAGGGAGCTGCTCTAAAAGAACAAGTGCCTCTTCAGCCTTGCGCTTACCCACTCTTCTCTTAATGATATAATAAAACTCACCCCAGTTTATCAGGCTAAGAAGGGCCTTCTGCCCAGAAGAAGATAGTTCATAAAAAGCCTTTCTCATTTTCTCCCATCCCGGCTCTTTATGAAAAAAACTTACCAGAGCAAAGCTATCAAGGACGATCGTTCCGTTCATTGTCTAACTCTTTTTGATGCTCTTTAATCAAGTCATCTGTAAAAGAAAAGTCCCCCTCCAAAAATCCACAGGCAGCTGCGATCGGGTCTTCAGGGGCTGGTTTGACAACAATGCTATCAGGTTCCTCCAAGATATGAACATTTGAACCAGGCTTAACACCGTATTTCTCTCTGATTGCCTTTGGTATCAGGACCTGCCCTTTTTGTGATACCTGTACAACTGTCATCTTTTTTTCTCCCTTTTTTAGTTTAAGTCTAACTTTACCTTTGGAAGTTGTCAAGTAGAAATGGGATCAGCCTAACAAAATGAAATGACACCGCTTAGTACTACAGCAACACTTTTCAGGTAACCATTTGAAATTTAATATAAAACATGCCGATGGTCCCTTTACGGCGTCATTCCGGCGAAAGCCGGAATCCAGTATTATCTTGACGTCCACAGTGTTCCTGGATGCCCGCCTTCGCGGGCATGACATGCATAATAAGCGCAAAGTGTCGCTGCAGTATTAGGGCTCACGCACAATGATCACGCCTGGTGTTTCTTGACACAGAAAGGGTCTTGTTTTATGCTCTTTTTGTTCAAGGCTGACAAACCAGACAACAACCACTCTTTTACGGAAGGAGTTTGGGGATGAAAACGCTCAATTGGTTTGTAAAGACGGTGATTTTGGCATTTCTCTTGGGTCTGATGATACCGCTGTCTTCTTATGGAGAGAGGAGTGATTCCACTGATGGCGGGCAGATGACCGTTCGCAAGGTGGTGCTCTACAAGAGCGGGGTGGGCTATTTTGAAATGCGCGGTACGGTCAAAGGGGGCAGGGCTGTGAGGCTGTACTTTAAGCGGAACCAGATGAATGACCTGCTCAAGAGCCTGACTGTCCTCAACTTGACCGGCGGAAAGATCAACAGCATTGTCTATGACAGCACCAAGACCGTCAGACAGCTATTGAGTGATTACACCTTTGATCTCAAAAGGGAGCAGGGTCTCCCCCAGGTCCTTCGACAGCTCCAGGGCAGCACGATTGAGCTTGTAACGGGCAGCACAACCACGAAAGGGACCATAGTGGGCGTTGAAAAAAGGATCCTAACTGAAGATGATGTCGAGATTCCCAGCTTTTATTTAAATATACTCGACAATGACAATAAGGGCGACTTTCGCAGCTTCAATACGGATGAGATTACAGCCGTAAGGTTTCTGGACGAAAGGCTCAACCAGGACATCAAACACTATTTAAAGATCCTCTTTCAGAGGCTCCGGAGGGACGAAAAGGCGGTGACGATAACGACTTTGGGTCAGGGCGAACAAGAACTCTTTGTAAGCTATGTCGCCGAAGTCCCGGTATGGAAGGCCACCTATCGCATTGTCCTCCCGGCGCAGAATAAGGAGAGCAAACCCTTTTTGCAGGGGTGGGCCATAGTGGATAATGTGAGTGCGGATGACTGGAAGGGAGTGGGACTTTCGCTGGTAAGCGGGTTACCCATCTCGTTTATCCAGGATCTCTACGATCCCATATTTAAAAGGCGACCGGTGATCGAAATTGAAGAAGAGGTGGCATTGGCACCCAGTGTCCCGGAGGCGGCCATGCGCAGGAAAATGGTGAGGGAGGCCAAAAAGGCACCCCTGGCGCCCCGGGCAGCGGCAATGCCGATGAAATCCCTCGCTATGGCCGAGGAGCTGGGGGCCGGGCCCCCCGTGGAAGCTGACCTTGAGGGGAGGATGCGAGACCTCAGGGCCGAGGTAGTCACCCGGGAGGTGGGAGACCTCTTTGAATACCGGATTGATCACCCCGTGACGATCGGGCGAAATCAATCTGCCTTGGTCCCGATCGTGGCAAAGGAGGTCGAGGGAGAGACAGTTGATCTATACAACGAAAAGACGCGCAAAAACAACCCCCTGGCAGCAGTCAGGCTCAAAAACACCACCGGCCTCATGTTGGAAGGGGGGCCTCTGACCGTAGTCCAGGGTGGCAATTACGCCGGCGATGCCTTGATCAAGACCGTCAGGCCGGGAGAGGAGCGTTATATTACCTATGCGGTTGATCTGGGCCTCCATGTAAATACCCAAAAGGGGACCAAGAGTGAAAGGGTTGATCGGGTCATTATAAACCGTGGGATGATGCGGATTCACCGGGGTATTATCGAAACAAAGACCTATAATCTGGACAATAAGGATAATCAGACCAAGACGGTCATTATCGAACACCCCTACCACCCGGAGTGGAAACTGCTCAACACAGAAAAGCCGATCGAGATCACCGACAACTACATCCGTTTTAGGGTGATGGTACCCGGGCAAGGCGTGGCAACCTTTACTGTCCGCGAAGTCAGGGACAGCTGGCAGACCATAATGGTAACCAATCTGACCCCCGATGATATCCTTGTCTTTTCCCAAAGAAGGTATCTCAGCGAAAGCTCCCAAAAACAACTTGAAAAGATCGTCGGGCTCAAGACAGAAATTGCCGGTATTGATGGGGATATCAGAGACCTGAAAAGGGAGCGGGGGCAAATATTTGAGGATCAGAAAAGACTCCGGGAAAACCTGACGGGTCTCGGGCAGACAGCCGAAGAAAAGAACCTGCGGAGCCGATATATCAAACAGCTCGATCAACAGGAGACCCGACTCGCAACAATCAGAGACAAGCAAGAACGCCTGCAGGACCAGCGCAGGGGCAAACGGAAAGAGCTTGACACCTTGATCGCGGCCTTGGAACAGGATCTGGAGATCTGAAAACGCGGGACAGTGGAACAGTCATTAGAAAACCAGACCAGGATTATTCTGGACAGTATTGTTGACGGTGTTTTTACCATAGACTCGGAGTGGCGGATTACTTCCTTTAACAGGGCCGCAGAGAAGATCACCGGCATCAAGGCAAAAGAGGCTACCAACAGGCATTGCTGGGATGTCTTTAAGGCTAGCATCTGTGAAAGCCGGTGTGCCCTGCGCCAGACCATGGAAACCGGCGAGCCCATAGTCAATCAATCCATATTCATTGTTAGCTCAGAAGGGGATCGCATACCCATCAGTATCTCAACGGCCCTCCTGAAAGACAAAGATGGCAAGGTAATCGGAGGAGTGGAGACCTTTAGGGACCTGAGTGTTGTTGAGGAACTGAGAAGGGAACTGGAGGGCCGACACTCTTTTTTGGACATTATCAGCAAGAATGAGAAAATGCACCGCCTCTTCGGGATACTCGAACAGGTAGCCGAAAGCAATGTTACTGTCCTGCTTGTCGGTGAAAGTGGTACCGGAAAAGAGCTTTTTGCAAAGGCAATCCACTCGCTAAGTCAAAGAAAAGACGGGCCCATTATCACGATCAACTGTGGGGCCCTGCCCGATAGTCTTCTTGAATCGGAACTATTTGGCTATAAGGCCGGCGCCTTTACCGATGCCAAGAAAGATAAGCCTGGCCGACTGGCACTGGCAGAGGGGGGAACCCTGTTTCTGGATGAGATCGGCAATGTATCTCCCGCACTCCAGGTGCGACTGCTCAGGGTACTCCAGGACAGGGTGTATGAACCCCTGGGTAGCACAAAGTCGCAGGAAGCGGATGTCCGGATAGTGGCGGCGACCAACAGCAACCTCGAAGCGCTTGTCTCAGAGGGAAAATTTAGACAGGACCTCTATTATCGCATCAATGTGGTCAGGCTAGCCCTGCCCCCCTTGAGGGAAAGAAAAGAGGATATCCCGCTTTTGGCGGATCACTTTATCCGCAAGTTTAATCGATTAAACGCAAAAGAGATCCAGGGCCTGTCCCCTGATGTACTTTCCGCTCTCATGTCTTATGAGTTCCCGGGAAATATCCGGGAATTGGAAAACATCATCGAATATGGAACGGTTGTCTGCAAGGACAACCTCATTGGCATCGAGCATCTCCCCGACCACCTCCCCCTGGACCCGCAGACCCCTGGAGCAAGTGGTAGCCGACGGCCCTCTCAAAAACTGGTTTCCTGGTATGATATAGAAAGAAATTTTGTCTATGAGGTACTAAGAGAGAACAACTGGAATCGCGCGGCCACGGCAGCACAGATGGGCATACACAAAACCACCCTGTGGCGCAAGATCAAGCGTCTTGATATCAAGCCCCCAAAGTAATGCGACACAAAGCTGTATTGCATATACGCAATCTCATTCTCCTTTGACATTGCAGCTCTGATACTAACCCTGGATCTTGCCCCCCACCTCAACATCCCTTCGCACTAAAAACTCCTAAGAACTCTAATGGGTTAGACGCGTTCCCCTCTCTTCCGGATGGCTGGCATGGAATGTGAAGGGCCATTTTGGCTACATCATTCACCCAAAGGAGGATACACATGGCCCTGTTGACGCCTGAGCAGTTTGAGGAGAGTTTAAAAGACCTGAAGCCCAGGGTATTTATGAACGGCAAAATGGTGGATGACGTTCTCAAAAATAGAAATACCCGGACCGTGGTAGAGGCCAATAAGGCCAGTTATGCCTGGGCACTGGACCCAAGATACAGCGATATCATGTCCTGCTATTCTCCTCTGATCGATGACATCATCAATCGATACACCTCTCTCAGTGCCAGCACCGGTGACCTGGTCAAAAAGGCAAAGGCAGGCACCTTTACCGCCGAGATGCTGGGGACATGTATTTACCGCTGCGTCGGGTATGATTCATTCCATGCCCTGGCCAGCACCACCTGGGAGATGGACCGTGATCTGGGCACCGAGTACCATCCCCGGTTTATGGATTACCTCAAGCTGGTACAGAGCAAAGATCTCTCTGTCGCCGGTGCCCTCACCGAACCAAGGGGCAGGCGAGATCAGAAGACACTATCATGGCCTGATCCTTATCTTTCGCTAAAACTGGTTGACAAGAACAACGAGGGAATAGTCGTCCGAGGTGCAAAGATCAACATCAGCGGTGCCTATGCCAGCCATGAACTTGTGGTCCTTCCCCAGGCCGCCCACTTCGAAGGTGAGGAGGATTACGCCATCGCGTTCGCCACACCAACCGATGCCAAAGGCATTACCTACGTCTGCCAGTATTCCCCCTATTCCGCAGAAAGGGATATGGCCGATGACCTAGCAGAGTTGGGAAACCCTGTTTTTGGGCAGAGAGAGACCGCCATGATCATCTTTGACAATGTCTTTGTCCCATGGGAGAGGGTCTTTCATTGTGGCGAATATCCCTATTCCATAAAGATGGTGACCCGGTATGCAAAGACCCACAGGATGACCTGTGGGGGGACCTGCAAGGTGGGCTTTATGAATCAGATCATAGGGGCCTCAAAATTGATCCAGGAGTACAAGGGTCTGGAAAAGGCCGCTCACATCAACGACCAGTTGATGGAGATGGTTGTCCTGAGAGAGACCGGTAGGGCATGCGGCATGGCCGCGGCTACAAAAGGGACCGAAGAGCCGGCCGGTTCTGGCGTATTTTTGCCCGATGAAATCATGGGAAATGTCTCAAAACTGAACATCTGTAACGCCTTCTGGAGGGTAATGGCCCTGGCAGGGGACATCGGGGGTGGGCTCGTTGTGACAATGCCTTCGCTCAAGGAACTCAGGAATCCCGAGGTCAAGGATTATATTGAAGAATTTTACAGTTTCGGTTCAGATAAGCCTACGGAAAACATCATAAAGGTCCACAAACTCCTCCAGAATTGGACCGCAGGTCAGCACGGTGTGGGCACCTGGCACGGGGCCGGGCCGGTAATGGCTCAAAAGATCATGCTCCAGAGGGCCATTGACTACCGGCACGAGAAGGATCTGGTAAGAAGCGTTTTGAACCTAAGATAGGGTATTTGATTATTGTCTGGCAAGGGATCGACAAACCTACCAGCCTATTATACCCGTCAAATTGATGAGAAAACAGTACGGGAACAATTAAAGAAGGCCTCCTCGATACCAAAAACTGATCGATTATCCTGCGGATCAAGGCCGCCATTGCCCCTTGGAGCGCAAAAGCTCCTTGGGCAATTGCGCGCACCCATTTTTCTTGACACCTAAGCCGTACCTCAGTATCGTTTTTTATTCAACAAGTGATTTCAAACCACCTTCTTATCACCTGACCTCACCTTAAACTCGGCTTGGTGGGACGATTCCATGGTTTTTTCCCAACAGAATCGATCGACAATGGTGCAATACAGATGACCACAGAAAGCACATGCAGAAGGTGCTCGGTCTTGCGAGTCAACGCCCTTTGCAAGCTCTATGATGAAGGAAATCGAAAAAATGACAGCAAGGCTAAAAAACTACTGCATTTTTTTGTGGACCTGGCCAGAGAGAGAGGTTACGCGGGAGGTACCAAAATCTTGGTGCCTGGCTTGACAGAAGACCTTGCCAGAAAAGCATGCTGGAACATTTCCTCTCTTCTGACGAACCAGGACTTTGCCTTCAAAGGTATGGATATAGATGGCCGAGGAAAGACAAACCGCTGAGCCTCCACAGGAGACGGTCGACTTTGACAACCTCCCGGAGGGGGATGGCTTCCTCGTCCTTTCTTCCGACAAGAAGGTCCTTTCCGCAAATGTCCAGGCAGAGAGACTCTTGAGAAGAAAGCTCAACCGGGGTGAGTTCTTTGATATCCTACAATTTGTCAATCGGCAGTATCGGAGCCAGGCTGAAGCGGGGATCCAGGAGGCGATGGAAGGGGGTGTTTCCAGTTCAAACCTGATGGCAAGGGTGTTCCTGGATTCCGGGCTTCCTGTTTCCTTGACTTTCTCTATCAACCCTTTGATCAATAAGGACGAAGATATTATCGGGGTCCTTATTACTCTCCACGACAATGCCTCTGCAAAGGCCTCTCCCGAAGTGCTTGATCGGAACCAAATGCTCGAATACGACAGCCTGTTTGAAAACCTTGCCGAAGGGGTTTTCACCATCAATACGCGCTGGCGGATAACCTCATTCAATCAACGGGCCCAGGAAATCACCGGCTTCAAAAGGGATGAGGTCATAGGCAAGTGTTGTTGGGACATCTTTAAGAGCGATCTGTGCCACAGCAATTGTCCTCTAAAAATCACCATGGAGACAGGCGTCGTGTACATGGACCAGGACGTTCGCATTGTGAGTAAAAGCGGACTGCAGCAATCCATCCTTGTAAACACCTCCGTCATCAAAAACAAAAGGGACCTGGTAGTCGGCGCTGTTGAAACCTTTCGGCCGGTGGCTCAGATCGACAGCTCTCTGGCCGCTGGGAATATCGCCCCAAAAAGCCGTGTGGACATCATCGGGAAACATCCCCACCTGGTGAAACTACTGGGGCTGTTGCCGGATATAGCGGTTTCAGAGGTGACGGTGGTCATAGAAGGGGAGTCGGGTACCGGAAAAGAGCTGATTGCCAAATCCATCCATTACCAGAGCCCCCGCGCAAGGGGCCCTTTTGTCCCAGTGAACTGTTCGGCTCTTGCCGAGACCCTGTTGGAATCGGAGTTGTTCGGTCATGTGAAGGCTGCTTTTACCGGGGCACAGTACAACAAGGTGGGAAGATTCGAATTGGCCAAAGGAGGAACCCTTTTTCTGGACGAGATCGGAGAGATTAAGCCGGAGATCCAGGTAAAGCTACTCCGCGTTATCGAAGAACGGGTGTTTGAACGTGTAGGCGGTACCCGGCGAATATTCATGGATGCCCGGATCATCGCTGCAACAAATAAGAATCTGCTTCAGGAAGTTCGAGAGGGAAGATTCCGGGAGGATCTCTTCTATCGGCTACGTACCGTCCCTTTGTATGTATCGCCTTTAAGAGAACGTCCGTCTGACATTCCTTTATTGATCGAACATTTCGTAAGCAGATTTAACGAAAGGTACAAAAAAAATGTGCGAGGAGTAGACCCCAAGGTCATGTCCCTGTTTAAGCGGTATTCCTGGCCGGGCAATGTCCGTGAGCTTGAGCGTGCACTTGAGTATGCCTTTGTGTTTGTCAAGGGGCCGATTATCACAACCTCCCACCTCCCGGAACTTGGGGAATCCAAAAACCTCAAAGAGACCCGTGTACCAAAAGTCAAAACAGATCAGTTTTACTGGGAGGACGAAAAAATAACCGTGCAGAAGGCCTTGAAAAAGGCAAACGGTCGCCGGGAGGTTGCCGCCAACCTCCTGGGTATCAGCAGGACCTCCCTGTGGCGCAAAATGAAGACCCACGGGCTTCTGTAGTTCCATTCTTGGCATATTTTACTTCACCGATAACCAAGTTCAATTCAATCCAAACAAGAACAATTCCTCTTCCTCCAACTCTCCTTCCATCTATATAAACACCGGAGCCGCATCTTTCCTCCGCTTTGGAGTCCTGGCATATGACTTCGCCCCACTTAATTTTTGACCAACGCATTTGTCATCCGTAATTCAATAAAGCGGCCAAAGACGTTTCACGAAGAAAATCTCCTGAAACAATCAACAAATGAAACATAAAGGAGTAGAGTCGCTTGGCAAGAGCTCAATAAGTCGCGGGGTAACCCCTGGATTCCCGCCTCTGTGGGAAGGGAAATATTACATAAGTGTATGACATATCAATCAAATCATGATTCCAGAAAAGGAGTCTTGGAAAGTATTTGCCTGACCTATTGAGGAGATATGTCAAATACTGCTTCAGCATAATATGTCATTTAATGTATCACGATGTTTCACCTTTGAAACGATAATTCAGGCAGAGGTGGCTTTCCTGGTTTTGTCTTATGATAGGATTATTCTATATTATCAATATGTTAAATTGTATCCCATCTCTTGGCACGCCTGTTGCTCATAGATAAGACAGGTCTCAATCCTGGAGATACACCAATTCTGGGGAAGATAGAAAGGAGTGAAACGTGAAAGAGAGGCCCATAGATATCGACAGCCTTCTGGAAAAATACCCGGGTGAACCAAAGTTCCTCATCAGCCTGCTCCAGGATGTGCAGGAGGAATACCAATTCATCTCGGAAGAGAACATGAATCTTATCTGCGACCATGTCGGGGTCCCGCTCACTCAGGCCTGGTCGGTGGCAACCTTTTATAAATCCTTCAGTTTGGAGCCTCGGGGGGAGCATGAAGTGAAGGTATGCCTCGGCACCGCCTGTCATTTAAAGGGGGGGCAACGCCTGCTTGAAAACATCCGCCGGAAGTTGGAGATTGAGCAAGGTGAGACCACCTCGGACCTCAAATTTACCGTAGAAACGGTCAATTGCCTGGGCGCTTGCGCCCTTGCGCCGGTGGCGGTTGTGGATGACAAATATTACCCGAAAACAACCTCATCCAAATTGGAAAAGATCCTCAAAAAGATTTCTGCTGGATAAGGAGAAAGAGATGGTTCAAACAAGTATTGCAGAAGCGTTCGGCCCTCCCCGCTTGAATTCAATCGAGGACCTGATTGCCTATCGCGAACAGATACTGGCCGAGCGTGATCCTGACAGACCCTATATTATTGTGTGTCATGGAACCGGATGCCAGGCAAACGGCAGCCCCGAGGTCGCCGAGGCACTCAAAAAGGCAATCCGTTCGGCAGACGTCAAGGCGGATGTCATTCCGGGCATAAAAACCACCGGCTGCCATGGTTTCTGTTCGCGAGGACCTCTGGTGATCATGCATCCATCCGGGATCTTTTATCAGATGGTGAAGCCCCGCGACTGCGAGGAGATCGTCGAGACTACCCTGATCGCGGGCAAACCTGTGGAGCGCTTGCTATACCAGGACGCAAAAACCGGCAAGTACATTACCCACCATCATGAGATACCGTTCTACAGCAATCAAAAAAGGGTGGTCATGCGGAACATCGGAAAGATTGATCCCACAGATATTCGCGACTCCATCGTCACCGGCGGTTATCTATCCCTCGCAAAGGTCTTAACGACTATGGGGCCTGATGAAGTGGTAAGCACGATCGAAGCATCCGGCCTCAGGGGAAGAGGCGGTGCCGGTTTCCCCACCGGGAGAAAATGGAGGACCGCCATAAAGGCGGTTGAGAAATGGGGTGGGCCTGTTTATGTGGTTGTCAACGGCGATGAGGGGGACCCCGGCGCCTTCATGGATCGAACCCTCATGGAGGGGGATCCCCATGCCCTATTGGAAGGACTCATTATCGGCGCCTATGGGATCGGTTCAAATCAGGGGTTTATCTACGTGCGGACAGAGTATCCTTTGGCGATCAAGCATCTCAACATCGCTATGGATCACGCCAGGGAACTCTGTCTCCTGGGGGAAGA
Source organism: uncultured Desulfobacteraceae bacterium (assembly GCA_964639275.1). Lineage (GTDB taxonomy): Bacteria > Desulfobacterota > DSM-4660 > Desulfatiglandales > Desulfatiglandaceae > CAZXCQ01. The sequence goes on from CAZXCQ010000001.1 coordinate 45,378, forward strand.
TATCCTTGGAAGCGGTTTTGATTTTGATATACAGATCAACAGAGGGGCGGGCGCCTTTGTGTGTGGCGAATCCACAGCGCTCTTCACCTCCATTGAGGGTCGTTCCGGTGAACCAAGACCCAAGTATATCCGCTCGGCCAAGGAAGGCCTTTGGGGAAAGCCAACAGTCCTGAACAATGTTGAAACCTGGTGTAACGTGCCCATCATCATCGAGAAGGGTGCGGATTGGTATGCCGGGGTGGGTGTTCCCCACAGCACCGGGACCAAGGTGTTTTCCCTGGTTGGAAAGGTCAACAACGTTGGGTTGGTGGAGGTCCCCATGGGGATGCCTTTGGGCGATCTTATTGAAAAGATCGGTGGCGGTGTGCCCGGCAAGGATCATTTCAAGGCCGTTCAGACCGGCGGTCCATCGGGTGGCTGTCTCCCTTACGACAAAAGAGAGACACCCGTGGATTTTGATTCTCTTACCAGGGCCGGCTCTATGATGGGTTCGGGGGGCATGATTGTCATGGACGATCGAGATTGTCCCGTTGACCTGGGACGATACTTTCTCAGGTTTCTTGAAGACGAATCCTGTGGAAAATGCCTCCCCTGTCGATTGGGTCTGAAGGGAATGCTGGAGTTTCTCGACCGGTTTGCAAAGGGTGAGGGTTCGATAGAAGATCTGGATGAACTTCGAAGCCTGGCCCAGGCGGTCCAGGACGGTTCCCTTTGTGCACTGGGTGGCAGTGCCCCGAATCCGGTATTGACCACGCTCCATTATTTCCGGAAAGAATACGAAGCCCACATCCTGCATCAAAAATGCCCGGCGGGGGTGTGCAAGGACCTCATTACCTATCGTATCGATCCCGAGGCCTGTACTGGCTGTGGAACATGTGTTCGAAACTGTCCGCAAGGTTGTATAACCGGCGAAAAAAAACAGCCCCATACACTCGACCCCACCGCCTGCATCAAATGCGGGATATGTTTGGATTCCTGTAAGTTTGGGGCGGTTAATGTGGTCTAGAGAGGTGATAACCGTTCACGGGTTCAAAGGTTCAGGGGTTCAAAGTCGATTCTCGTCCCCTTATTCCATTCAGGAGGCGTATTCACATGAGAAGCGTGCGGATTTGTCATTCCCAATCTGAAAATTGGCGGCGCATTGGTAAGTATGTGGGAAAGCCAGCATGTCTTGCAAGGACTTGCGGTCTTCAATTTTGTCTTTGTCCCTAACCCTGAACGTTGAACCCAGAACCTGTGAACCCTTACGAGAGGTGTTATTATGAGTAGGAAAAAAGCGACGGAAAACGGTTCCATCCATTTCACCATCGACGGCAAGAAGGTTGAGGCCCGGGCGGGATGGACCGTGCTGGAGACCGCAAGGCACTATGGGATCAACATTCCCACACTTTGTTACCACGAGGCCTTAAAGCCGAGCGGCGCTTGCAGACTCTGTGTGGTTGAGGCAAGGGAGGGGGATTGGTCCAGGGTCGTCATATCTTGCATGTATCCAGCCCGGGAAGGTATCGAGATACAGACTGATTCAGTGCGAGTAAAAAACGTGCGCCGCTGGATCCTTGAGCTGCTTCTGGCAGAATGCCCTGCTTCGAAGGAAATCAAGGCCCTGGCAGCCGAATACGGCGTCGATACCACCCGCTTCAATATAAAGGATCAGGAAGAGGAGTGCATTCTATGCGGCCTGTGTGTGCGGGCATGCGAGGAAATTGTTGGGGTCAGGGCCATATCATTTGGTTCAAGGGGTGTGGACAAACATGTGGCTACGCCCTTTATGATACCCAATAAGGCATGTATCGCCTGTGGGACGTGCGTTTTAGTCTGTCCCACTGGTGCGATGCAGGCCCGTCTGGACAAGGTCCGCGGTGATATCTCAGGGCGCACCGGACATGGCTTTGCCCATTAAAGGAGGTCCAAAATGGAACATATCATAAATAAAGAAAAAGGTGAGCAAGCAAGAATCGGCGTATTCCTCTGCGAATGCGGCGGAAAAATTGGGGCCAGGGTCGATCTAAGCCATCTTGAGCAAATTATGGGCCATGATCCCGTGGTCAGTCGTGTGCAAACCCTCCCGTTTCCTTGCATAACCCCCGGTCTTGGAGAAGTCAAAAAGACCATATCCGACAATGGCCTCAATCGGGTCGTTATTGCCGGCTGTGAATACCGCACCATGATCAAAAAGTTCGGAAGAGAGCTGGAGGGACTGGGCCTGGAGGAGGGACAAATAGACATGGTCAACCTCCGAGACCATGTCGCGGCCGTAAATGGTAGAGGTCCGTCTGAACTTGCCGAGAAGGGGGCAAAACTCATCAAGGCATCTTTGGCCGGATTAGAGGCGTTGCTTCCCTCGCCAAAGGTGAAGGTTGAATTCAATGGTCCTGTTATGATTTTGGGGGGTGGCTTGGCAACCTACTCGGCCGCTCAGGAACTTTCTCGTCAAGGCATCGAGACGGTTATTGCGGTTCAAACCGAGGAGATCGAAGACGAAATCAGAATGCTCCATGAACGCTACCCGGGGGAGCGCCGAAGCCATGAGCGGCTTATGGAGATAATGAAGGAGGTCGAGGAAAGTCCTCATGTCAAAAAGATCTCAGTGGGAGAACTGGAAAAGGTGCTGGGTGTAGTCGGGAACTATACCGTGGTCTTTTCTTCAGAGGTTGATAAACCGCAGAAGGTCTACACCGTGGGCGCCATCATTGCCGCCCTGGATGGCGAGATGCACAATCAGGGAACTGACTTTGGGCACGATGGAAAAAGGGTCCTCTGCCATACAGAAATGGAAGAGCATATCTGGCTCCACGGGGTTCCGGGTCATCGAGTCGTCTTTTGGATCAATGACCTGGAAACCGATAGACCCTATGCTTCACTCTCCGCAAGAACCGCATGGAATATGGCGACCTATTTCCGTAAAAAGAACGTTCAATGCCAAACATCGATCTTATACAATGAAAAAATCGACCTGCCCTTGAGCGGTGCAGAGCGAAGAAGGGCCAGGCAATTGGGTATCAAATGGATTCCCTATGATGGTAGCGTGAGACCCGCAGTCCAGAAAGGCTATATCACCTACAATGAGCCTGAGACGCAGATCGAAAGGGAGCTGTCCTGGGATCAACTGGTCATTTCCCCCAAAAGGCATCCGGGGATCGAACAGATCAAAGTTGCGAAAATCCTCGGCCTGCACGTGCACGGGGAGGAATTCCTTGAAAGAAATCCACAAATGGTGCGACCGGAACAGGTCGGGATCGACGAAAAATATCTGGCAGGTTCGGCGCGCCGGCCCTGCGACCTGCGGGAGTCATTGCGGCAGGGACGTCGTGCAGCCCAAAAGACGGCAGAGATCGCTCGACGCGCTTTAGCCGGTGAGCTTTATGCCCCGAGGATGGTTTGCACCGTGGACCAGAGCAAGTGCAACGGGTGCGGGCTCTGTCGCGAGATTTGTGATTGCGGCGGCATTGCGCCGGTTGACGGTCTTGGCGGGAACATCCCCCGTGTTGTGGATCCCATGGCTTGTACAGGAGGAGGGACCTGCGCGGCAGCTTGCCCCAACAGTGCCCTGGTCCTGCTCAACAACACCACGGCCCAACGAGAGGCGAGAGTGGCCGCATTGGCCTCCAGCCTGGCAGCCAATGAAGTCATGGGGTACGGGTGTAGCTGGGGCGGGGCGGCCGCGGCCGATCATGCGGGACTAAAGGGCATGAAATATAGCGAGCGGTTTTATCTGCTCCCCATCGGTTGTATCGGCCAGCTGGATCCGACAGTCCTGGGGAGGGCCTTTCTGGAAGGGGCTAGCGGACTCATCCTTATCGGGTGCCCCACCGAGGAGTGTCATCATAGTTATGGTCTCGACCATACCTGGAGTCGTGTCCTCCTCGTCAAAAAGCTCCTTTCCCTTGTCGGGTTGGAGCGAGACCGCATTGCCCTGGCCCACACCGACCTGAACAAGCCGGAACAATACATCAAGACCGTCAACAGTTTTGTGGGCCTAATAAACCGGTTGGGGCCCATCCACCGGGACAGGGATATGAAAACAAAGCTCAGAGACATGTACGACACGCTCAAAAACCCCCGTATTCGATGGGTGCTGGGGGCCAGCCTTCGTCGGCCGTGGGAAACCACATATCCGACGGATCAGAGAAATGCGCTGGCCTACGATGAAACCCTGTCCGATGTGGTTACGGAGGAATTCATCCGCACGAGAGTCATGAACCTTCTCAGGCATGAGTCTCAATTCCTTCACATAAACCAGATCACCCAGTCTCTAAACGAGGAAAAGCAGGAGGTTTTGACCTGCCTCAAGGAAATGACACGGGAAGGCATTGTTTCACGCATCTTTAAAGATCGTGTCCCCTATTACTTGATGCAGTAGTCCTGCAAAGCCATATTACGACCAGACCCCGCCACCATATTTGCCCGTAGCAGTGGGGGCCTGACAATAAAAAATCGACCGAAACGGCCCCCTTGACACCAAAACTGATCGATTGCCCTGCGGATCAAGACTGCAACTGACTCACCGTTGGGGCGCGAAATCTCCTTGACCAAATGAACCCGTCCCTCTATCGTCACCCCTTGCCACCCGAGGCTCCGGGAAGTTATCTCTGCGCAAGCCCTTCGGATCGATCTCTCTTCTGTCCCACATTCAGCCCTGCCTCAAGATTCTTAAGGGCCTTCAGACGCTTCAGAAGCTCCTCTGCCTGTCCTCTATCCGGACTGATCGGTAGCTGGGCCATGAGCCCTAGGCCCTCACTGGCCTCATGAAAGTCTTCTGCAGAAAGGGGACTTACAATCGCACAATGGGTCATCGGATTCACACCGAGAAGTCTCCCGGCCAACTCCAGCCCTGTCATATCCCCGAGTTCTCTATCCGCCACCACCAAATCGAAGGAGGTCTCTGAAACCCTGCGCAAGGCATCCTCACCCGATTCCACGTTGGAGAGATCCACATCTTCATGTTGCTCCAGGGCTTCAGCCAGGCTGAATAAAGAGGTATCATCAGAACTCACCAGCAATACCTTATACATAGCTACCTCCTCCTATCTCAGACGCAGGTTAACCTTCCTGATGTGATTCTTAAAGACCCTCATCCCTCCCCCTTCACTGACAACGCGCAACACCTCCCGAGGTCTGGTCACAACAACGCCGGATAGAAGTGTCACGGGTGTCTCTTTGAATGCTTCGGAGACCAGGGGCGTAGAAGCACCCAGCAGCACAACCTCCCGGCAAGAAACAGTCGCATCAAGGATACGGTCAATCGTATGATTAACGATTGATGTTGAGGTGATCAGGGCCACCTGGCAGTGCGGCAGGTGGTTATAAGCCTCGCTTTCGGGCAATATATCCCCCTCTGGCCTGTCGATCTGCTCAAATATCTTCAGAGAGGAGGTCCTTTTCCGCAACTCCGAAACCATGGGTGCAAAATACCCGACCATCCCCGCCCTGTCATCTGGGCCAAGCCTGAGATGTCTAAGGACATCCCCTTCAACAAACCCCTCTCTTGTTGTGTTTGAAATGGCATTGGCGGTGGCCAGCGCAACCGCCAATTCAACCTTGTGGGTTGAGTCAAACAGGGTGAGCAATCCAGTGGCCTTTTTCCCTGCCAGTGGGCCCAGGTCTCTCAGGCCACCGCACCCTCCCGTTGCGTCCCTGTGAAAGGTAAATGCAAGGCCCACCTGACCATTATCCAGATGCACTGCCGTGTATCTCAAGCCGATACGGACGTCTATTACACATAGATCTTCTGCCGCAGTGATAGCCAGTTCCTTAAGTCGCTCTGATATATGCATAAATTCCTTTCTGCGCCAAGGGTACTGTCGAACCCTGGGAGTTTCTTCCTATTGCCCATATCTTGCCATTCGCAGTCAAAATGTGCAAGATTTTGTGCTCTATTGTGTTGAACTTGAGGTTCTAGAGTTCCCTCGTCATGCCGGAGTTGATCCGGCTAGGCGGTTCAATCAGTTGTCTCTCCTCCCGGAAATTTCCCCTTAAACTAGCCATTGCAAGGGGAGGTAAGGCTTGTAAGTCCTTCTTAGAACTCCTCGTAATCAAGAGGGGGTCCTACCAGAAAGATCGCCTATCTTAATTGTGTGTATGCGTGAGGCTCAGAGTTTTGTGATCCTCACGCAAGCCACTTTAAATTCTGGAATCTTGGCCAGAGGGTCGAACGCCTCTGCATTGGTGAGTATGTTTGTTGGGCTTTCCCCAAAGTGAATGGGCAGAAAAACCATTCCTGGTTTCACAGATGTTGTCACTCGTGCGGGAACCTCCATCTCACCTCTCCGGGATGAAACAAGAAGAATATCTCCGTCCTTAACACCCGTTGCCCGCGCATCCTCCGGATTGATGTCCACATATCCCGTCGTCTGCTCGACGTCGAGATGAGGGGATATCCTTGTCATGGTTCCGGTGTGGAAATGGGCAAACATCCGGCCTGTAGTCATGGAAACCGCGTATTTGGCATCTGGGCTTTCTGCCGGGGATTGATAATGGATAGCATGGAATTTTCCCTTTCCGCCTGCAAATCGGTCTTTGTGAAGATAGGGAGTTCCGGGGTGATCAATACTGGGACAAGGCCACATCAGCCCATTGATCCCCAACCTTTCATAGGTCATGCCCCCATAGTGCCTCTGATTCAGGCTGGCCATTTCGAGAAAAATCTCTTCGGGGTCTCTATATACCATTTCATAGCCCATGGCCGTAGAGAGTTTGCAGATAATCTCCCAGTCAGGGAGTGCCTCTCCGATCGGTTCAATGGCTTTATTCACCTTCATGCATCGGCGCTCCGAGTTTGTGAATGTCCCTTCCTTTTCGGCAGCCGAGGCCGCTGGAAACACCACATGTGCGACCTGGGCCGTCTCTGAGAGAAAGAGATCCTGAACAACCAAGAGATCAAGGTGTTTCATGGCATGATTGAGATGGTTCCAGTCGGGATCACTCAGCTTCGGGTTCTCACCGATTACATACAGGGCCTTCAACTGACCTTCTAGCATGGCCGCGACCATCTCGGTAATGGTCAGTCCGACCCTTTCCGGAATTCTCTTGCCCCAGGCCCTGGAGAATCTCTCGTTTACCTCCGGATCGATGACAGGCTGATATCCTGGCAGTACGTTGGGAAGCCCGCCCATATCACACGCCCCCTGGACATTGTTCTGTCCTCTTAAGGGATTAACACCCCCGCTCGGTATACCCACATACCCGCAGAGCAGGGCCAGATTGCAACAGGACTTGACGTTGTCCACACCCGTTGTGTGCTGGGTGATGCCCATGGCATAGAGCAAGGAGCCCGGAGGATTATTGGCATAGAGATCAGCCATCCGATAAATGTCCCTTGGGCGGACATCCGTAATGGCCTCTACCTTTTGAGGGCTGTAATCCTCCAGAACTTTTTGGAATTCAGCGAAATCCTCAGTCCTCTCTTTAATATAGTCCTTTGCCTGCCAGTCATTTTGAATGATGACATACATTATCCCGTTGAGCAGGGCGACATCAGTGCCGAGACGGTGTTGCACGGCGATATCCGCAAACTGTGCCAGGTGTATATTTCTTGGATCGGCTACAATCAACTTGGCACCCTTCTCTTTGGCCCGGATGATGCGGCGTGCGATTAAGGGATGGCATGCTGTGGTATTAGAACCGGTGACAAAAATGCAACCGGCATCCTCAATCTCGGAGATAGAATTGGTCATCGCTCCGCTGCCAAATGCGGCGACAAGACCTGCCACCGTGGAGGAATGTCAGAGACGGGCACAGTGATCCACATTGTTGGTGCCGATGACAGCCCTGGCAAACTTCTGGGCAAGATAGTTCTCTTCATTGGTCATTTTGGCTGATACCAGGACCCCGACGCTATCCGGGCCACTTTTTTTGACGATTTCCTTTAGCCTCTCGGAGGCAAAATGGATGGCCTTATCCCACGTGGCCTGACGAAATCTCCCGTTCATTTTGATAAGGGGTGATTTGAGGCGCATGGGGCTGTTTATGTATTCGTGAAGTTGCCAGCCTTTGATACACAGTTTTCCTTCATTAACGGGATGGGTCTTCAAGGGCATGGTGCCACCAAGCTTCCCATTAATGACCAGGAAAAGGACACCGCAGCCTGTCCCGCAGTAAGAACAGACAGATGGGACTATTTTGCTATCCATTTTTCTCACCTCATTGCGTCAATCACAGATACCCGACAGCATCAAGATCCATTTTGTTGACTACAGCCCGTATTCCGCAAAATTGTCTTCTGACCTTGCAAGTGTATGGAATCATTGTGTGTTGTTCGCTCATATTTATGGGCTATAGTTTCCAGTAGATTGGAAACATATTGCTATTTCAATATGTTACAAATCTGCTTTCCAGAATACGGGCTACAGGAGAAAATGGTATCATCATTGGAAAGGTCTGTTTCTCAATCCATGATTGGGAATGGGATAAAAAATCTCCTGGGTCAGGACCTGTTTCAATTCCGATACCTCGTTCATGCTGGCTTCAGCGCTCTCATCTGCAATGTGACCTCATCACCCAAAATATTAAACGGCGATGGTGTTGAATCGATACCAGCCCTGTAATCAAACACATCCGCAACGATTTGATTCACCATCTTGTAAAGAAATCGCAACGGAATATCCATTGGGCAGGCATCTTCACACAGACCACAGTCAATGCACCTACCCGCCATATGAACCGCTCGAACAAGATGAAAAATAGGCACTTCGACGGGGAGGTCCCCATTCCTTATGAGCGAATGGTGCTCAAGGCTGCACTCCTTGCAGAAGCATACAGGGCAAGAATCCCTGCACCCATAACATTTGATGCACTTTTTGAATTCATATGCCCATCGCTTAAACCGCTCCTGCCGCCCCCATGTTTTGGCCTCTTGCATATCTATGTTCTTGTCTATCCCCACCTTCTTTTTATAGAGCCCTGTCTTTTCCGGACTCATAAATGAACAATCGGGCGGGCTGGTAAGCCTGGAAGGGCAGCAGTTTACGGGAATCGCCGCTATATTATCTGGTGAGAGCTGCTTCCAAACAAAAAGGACATTCAGTGCTCGCTGGTTGCAGTCGCGAACGAGGAGCCCTACTCTTATTCCAGGTTCTTCTTCAGTCAGCGTAAGGGCTATCTTTTCAAGGGGGTAGCGGGCGGGCCCAGTAATAAGCCCATCCACTTCTTCTATCTTATCCTTTACAAAAAAATGGGGGAGAGGATGCCCATCCACCATCTTATAGCCTAGAAAGAGATCCACTTTCCCCTCCCTGAGCAACCGTTTCACTCGGTCCTTCATTTCAACCTCCTTGGGCGGCTGTCTTTTGGTTTGGAGGCATCTCTGGGATCATTGCCAGGGGTAGATCCTGCTTTCCAGAAAGCGGATTGGGACCCAGGTGCCTTATTTTTTCGGTAAAATCGGTGACCACCTGGACAAATTTTTGGGCCTCTGCCGATGAGATCCACTCCAGATGCAAACGGTCCTCCAGTCCGATTAGTGCTAACAATTCCTGAAGAAAAGTGATCCTCTTGATCGTCATGTAGTTACCATACAGGTAATGGCAGTCTCCGACATGTCACCCGCCCACTAGGATGCCGTCAGCCCCGCTCTGAAAGGCCCTCAGGATATAGTGAGGCGATACCGTGGCCGAGCACATGACACGGATGGAACGAATGTTGGGCGGATATTGCAACCGGCTCACACCGGCCAGATCCGCCGCACCATAGGCGCACCAGTTACACATGAAAGCAATGATCCTGGGTTCGAAAAGCGCATTCTCCATTTCCATCTCCTTATCTGATGATTAGGGCAGTGCACTTCCAATCTGGGCATAGATCTCTTCTCTGTCAAATCCCATCAGGGATATGGCCTCCGAAGGACAGGTTGCTGAACAGGCCCCACAGCCCTTGCACATCGCCTCATTCACCACTCCTATGCTCCTTTCAGGATCAAATGTGATGGCACCGTACGGACATACATTGAGGCACCCGAAGCATCCGGAGCAGAGTTCGGGCACGATATGGGCGATAGTTCCTCCGACCTGAATACTCTCCCTGGACAGAATCGTGATAGCGTGGGATGCGGCCGCCTTGGCCTGTGCGATGCTCTCGTCAACAGGTTTGGGATAATGTCCCATACCACAGAGGAAGATGCCATCATTAGGAAAGTCCACCGGCCTCAGCTTTTGGTGTGCCTCCAGAAGCCAGCCGTCTTTGTCTACGGGTATTTTAAACAATTGAGCAAGGCTCCGGTCCTTGTGAGACACAATTGCCGTTGCCAAACAGAGAATGTCTGCCTCAACCGCAATTGCGCGATCAAGGATCGGATCTCTGAACTCGATCAGGATCTTTTCTCCGGCCGGCTCAACAACAGGCCTTTCATCAGGGGAATAGCGGAAGAAAAGGACACCGATTTTCCTTGCCTCCCGGTAGAGGTCCTCCCTTTTTCCGTAAGCCCTTATATCCCTATACAGGATATAGACATTGGCCTTCCTGTTCCTGCGCTTGACCTCCACGGCACTTACCAGAGAATGGGTACAACAGACCTTTGAGCAATAGGGATTCTCGTCAGTCCTTGATCCAACACATTGAATAAACATGATATTTTCGATCTGATCCAATCGGCGATCCTGACTCATGAGTAGCTGATCCAGCTCCAGATGAGTCATGACAGCGTCATGTTCCCCATAGAGATATTCCTTTGGCCTGTACTCTTCAGCACCGGTTGCAAGGATGGTGACGCCGTGTTCTATCATCGTTTCTCTAGCGCTGCTGGCCAATTTGGTTTCAAAGTTACCCACGAAACCGTCGACTTGCATAATTTCAGCACCCAGATAAACGGTTATCCGTTTTTCATTTTCCACTTTTTGTATAATTCTGTTTACATGAGGGACAAATTCCTCGCCTTTATATGATTTATACAGCCGCAGGGCATTTCCACCAAGAGAGCCCGACCGCTCCACAAGATGTACGGGATAGCCTTGCCGTGCTATCGAAAGGGCGGCCGTCATCCCCGCGATTCCACCCCCTACGACAAGGGCATCCCGGCTGACAGGAAGATCCGTCTCCTTCAACGGGCTGAGGAGGACTGTCTTGGCCACAGCCATTCGGATCAGGTCTTTCGCCTTCTCTGTAGCGGCCTTTGGATCGATCGAGTGGACCCAGGAATCCTGATTCCTGATGTTGGCCATCTCAAAAAGATACTTGTTCAGGCCCGCATTCATCAAAGTCTCCTGAAAAAGGCCTTCATGAGTCCGTGGAGAACAGGCAGCCACGACCACGCGGTTTAGACCCTCCTCCTTTATTATCTCCGTCATCCTTTCCTGAGTGTCCTGCGAACAGGTAAAAAGGTTTTCTGCCACATACACCACTCGGGGGAGGGTCTTTGCATATTCTACGACCTGCGGGACGTCAACCACTCCGCGAATGTTTATCCCGCAGTTACAGACAAAAACGCCTATCCGGGGAGGCTCCCTTGTCACCTCTCTTTCGGGTGGTCTCTCAAGAGTCCTTGTTCGGGTGTAACGGGCAGGGGCCAGGCATTCTGTGGCGGCACAGGCGGCAGCACTGGCCTCCGTGACCGAAACGGGGATGTCCTTGGGGCCGGTAAAGGTACCGCAGACATAGATGCCGGGTACGGAGGTAGTTACTGGATCAAAGGTATCCGTATACGCAAAATGATAGTGATCCATATCAACACCGAGGCGATTTGCGAGCTCAACAACGTTCTCGTCCGTTTCAAGACCCGTAGAAAGGACCACCATATTGAAGATCTCTTCATCTACTCTCCCATCTTCCCTCACATACCGAATGAGAAGATCATCTGTGCCCGACACGGGGCACAAAGAGTGGACCCGTGACCGGATAAATCGGACACCATCCTTTTTGGCCTTTTCATAATACCGATCAAAGTCCTTTCCATGGCTACGGATATCCATATAGAAGATAACACAGTCCAGAGCTCCACGGATGTGTTCCAAGGCAAGGGTACTTTGTTTAATGGCATACATGCAGCAGACTGAGGAGCAGTACCCATTATCACAGCGGTTCATCTCTCTCGATCCGACGCATTGAAGCCAGGCAATTTTCTGGGGGTCCTTCCGGTCCGAAGGTCTTATAAGGTGCCCCATAGACGGTCCGGTTGCAGATAGAATTCGCTCAAATTCAATAGCGGTTAGCACATTAGGCAGGTTGGTGTACGAGTATGCCTCATAGGGGGTGGGGTCAAATGGTTTCAAACCCGGTGCCAGGATGATAGATCCCACGTCTATAATGATCTCTTTTTCGGCATCATCAAAATCTATGGCGCCTGCCGGGCAAAACTTCTCACACGCCCTGCACCTGCCCTTCTTAAAATAGATACAGTTCTGCTGATCAATAACATATTTGAGAGGCACTGTCTGCGAGTAAGGAATATAAATTGCCTTTCGCTTTTTCAGCTTTTCATTGTAACGATCGTCCACCTCCTTCGGGCATTTTTCTGCGCAGATTCCACAGGCGATGCACTTATCAAGATCTACAAAACGCGGGCGCTGAGAGACGGTGACCCTAAAATGGCCCTCTTTTCCCAATAGTCGTTTTACCTCACTCAGAGTGAGCAGCTGAATATTAATATGCCTGCCGACCTCGACAAGTCTTGGGGCAAGAATTCACATGGAACAATCATTGGTCGGAAAGGTCTTGTCCAGCTGGGCCATAACCCCGCCGATCCCTGGAGACCTCTCCACCAGGTAGACGTAATACCCTGCGTTCGCAATATCAAGAGCGGCTTGCATGCCCGAAATCCCGGCGCCAACGACCATGACAGCGCCTTGCAGTTCTTTATCCGTATGAATCTTGTTCATTAGAAGACCCCCGTTTCAATACAACCCGTCCAGAGACACGAGTCGCTAGGAAGATATCCCGACTTCGCAGAATAGTTTTCGGTTGCTGAACATTCTCCAAAATCTAGTCGGGAACACTTTCTCTTTGCATCAACTTCTTTGGCCCCTCTCGTTTCAGTGTCACACCAGAGGAAAGGCCTACCATGCCTCCCTCTCCAGGCGTTTGAAGATGAACATGAGCTGCTTTTGAGTCAGTTCCCCCACATTTTCGTTAATCCACTTCAGGTCACCCGAAAGGATAGCTGCCCTGGCCTCACTCGAGAGCTGGTATTCTCGGAGGACCTCGGGCCCGTTCTCCGCCAATTCAGTCCAGAATGCCTGGTCCTCATAAGTTCTGTCCAGGACCCGGATCACTTCGCGTTTCTGAATGAGTCTCCCTTCATTTGTCTCTGTAAGAAATCTCTCTGTGGCATCCTTCTCGCGTTTCTTTAGGGCATCATCCACAGCTGCCAGGAAATCATCATCGGTAAAAGGCTTACGAAGATATTCCGAGACCCCAATCTTCGCCGATTCCACGGCTGATGAGACAGATGGATATCCCGTGATAATAACGATATTTGTCTCGGGTCGTTCTTGTTTGATCTTTCGGATCACATCCATACCATCAATGTCCGGCAGGCGGAGATCGGCGACAACGAGGTCAAAGCCATTGCCCCTAAATGTCTTGAGTGCCTCTATTCCCGTCATGGCCACATCTACACCATACCCCTCTTCCGAAAGGACCATCTTAAGCCCATTGGCCACACTGAGCTCGTCTTCCACCAAGAGAACATGGTGTGGATGAACACTTGTCTCCCCCCTGACTGCTTGAAGTGCGCCCATACCTATACCTCCTTTCTAGCAAAAACCTTCCCTGAATTGGCCCGACTTTATTGGTAAAAGAACAATATTCCTTTCTTACGCAATTTATGTTCCAATACCCACGCTTTTCGGCAGCAGGCGGTTATCATATTTTTCCCTTTATTATCGATAAGTTAACACAGCCGGTGAAAAAACGAGTGAGGCATCGGATATAGAAATGTATAAGATCCAATACGCCTATTTTGGGTTCGAGATTGAAATGATTTGACAAATCAATATGTTATTTACGTATGATCATTTATACGGTAAGGAGGACATTTGGAGAGAATTGGAGGGTCATTCCACCATTTCATGAGTCCATGATCGAGGCAAGCATACATGCCGCATAGAATATCCATCCAATCACTTGTCCCATTTCCGAGATCCTGGATTAGAACGCAATTTTTTCTTGGAAATTAGAGAAAAGAGGAATAAGATAGAAAAACAGGTTACATAAGGGCGTTTTATGGAGAACACACAGAAAATCGAATGTATGAATTGCATCTTCCGGGATATCAGTCCCTCGGTATACGCCTGTACACGGGTCAAGGATGTGGGAGAAAAGTTGATAAACAGAGTGACGGATCTCCTAGGTGCCAAAGGTGCCATTGTCCGAACTTTGAACCCTGAAACGAATCATCTCGATTTGGTCCTTTGCTATGGTCTGAGCGAACAATATATATCTAAGGGACCTGTTTTTTTGGAAAAAGCCATCCACGATCTGCACCAGCAGAGTGAAATTAGCATCATAACGAACATCCTTGGAGATCCGCGCATTCAATATCCAGATATGGCATGGAAGGAAGGGGTCCGGATGGCAGTCGATGCCCCCCTCTTCTTTCGTGGCACGACCGTAGGACTGATGCGCATTTACTTTGATAAACAAAGGGAACTTTCTACTGAGGAACTCAAATTCCTGCAACTGAAATCTCGTGAGGCCGCCTGTGCCATTGAAAAGGCCGGAATCCTGGAAAAGCAGAGGCGGCATTACGAAAGCCTGTCTCGCCAGACCGAAAAATTGTCAGCCCTCGGTCGATTATCCGCGGGTATCGCCCATGAGATCAACAACCCCCTGGCTGGGATTTTGCTTTACAGTTCGAACCTGATCAAAAAGGTGCCAGAGGGAAGTCCCCTAAGGGAAGGACTGCAAGTCATCATTAATGAAACCAAGAGATGTAAGACAATTATTCAGGATCTTTTAGAATTCTCCAGAACAAGCGAACCCCAAAAAGAGTTGGCGAATATCAACGAAGTCATCGAAAACGCCTTATCTATCCTTGGAAATGAGTTCCGTCTCCAACATATCCGGCTTGAAAAACAGTTATCCGGTGATATGGTGGAACTCTTCATTGATAAAAAACAGATCCAACAGGTCTTTATCAATATTCTCCTTAACGCTATTCAGGCCACGGAGAATGAAGGCACCGTTACCATCAGAAGCTCGATTATCTCACACCGGAAGCAGGTTAGTGTAGAGGTCTCAGACTCTGGATGTGGCATTCAGGAAGATGATCTTCCTAGAGTATTCGATCCATTTTTCTCCACCAAGACAGATGGTACAGGCCTGGGATTGGCCGTAAGCTACAGCATCATCCAGAATCACAGTGCGAATATTCAAGTTTCTAGTGAACCTGGCAAGGGGACATGCGTTACCATAGACTTCCCTGTTCATAGTGGTCCCCGGTAAGGCCAAACAAAGATGGAACAGACGAAAAACGCCCATATCCTCGTCATTGACGATGAACAGGTCATATGCGACGGATGTCGTTTGGTCTTATCCGACAAAGACCATGCTGTGGACATCTGCATGAGTGGAAAGGCGGGACTCAAAGCGCTCCAGGAAAACGCATATGATCTTGTCCTATTGGACATGAAATTACCCGACATGGATGGGATGGCTATCCTTGACACATTTCGGAACAGAAAAACTGATATGTACTTCATCGTCATGACCGGTTATTCGACTGTTCAAAATGCGGTGGAAGCCATGAAGTTGGGCGCCTTTGATTATCTCTCCAAGCCTTTCACGGATGACGAGCTTGTACTTGCCGTAGAGAAGGCCCTTGATAAGAAGCGCCTGGTCGAGGAAAATCTATTTCTCAGAAAAGAGCTTGTTGAACGCTTTGGCTTTGACAATATTATCGGAACGAACCCTAAAATCCTGGAGATATTTGCCCAAATTGAGAAGTTGGCCCCATCTGATGCAACAGTAATCATCTATGGAGAAAGTGGAACAGGCAAGGAACTCTTTGCCAAGGCCATCCATGGCCATGGCCGCCGTTCGACCCGTCAGTTCGTGGCTGTGGACTGCAGTACCCTCTCTCCTACACTCTTGGAGAGTGAGTTGTTTGGACACGTGAGGGGGGCATTCACGGGCGCCTATAAAGACAAGTCCGGCATCTTTGAGGTGGCCAAGGGCGGGACCCTTTTTATGGATGATGTGACAAACCTGAGCATGGAGGTCCAGGGAAAGCTTCTGAGAGTGCTTGAGACGGGCGAGTACAAACCTGTAGGTGCAAGCCAGTTCAAAAAGACGGATGTGAGGATTATTACTGCAACCAATAAAGACCTGAAGACCATGGTGAAAGAAGGAGACTTCAGGGAGGACCTCTTCTACCGGTTGAATGTCTTTCCGATCTATCTGCCTCCTCTTAGGGAGAGAAAGGACGACATACCCAAGCTTCTCTACTACTTTCTGAGACGTTTTTGCCGCAAGACAGGAAAAAAGCTCCAGGGTTTTTCCGACGATGCGCTTGAGACCTTGGTGAATTACCACTGGCCAGGCAATGTGCGACAGCTCAAGAATGTGGTTGAACGGCTGGTCATCATGGCCGATAGCCGTACCATGGACTCACTCGATCTTATGGATTGCCTACCCATGAAACAAGCTTGGAATGGGTTCCCCGTACCGGAAACCCTCGAAGAGCTCCATGCAATCAAGAAACATATCCTTGAGGAATATTTCGGGCAAGTCCAGAAGGCCTTTCTGCTTAAGGCTCTCAAGGCATGCAACGGTAATATTACCCGCGCAGCCGAAAGGGTCGGTATGAAGAGGCCCAACTTCCACACCTTAATGAAAAGACATAATGTTACCTATCAAAAGGCCAAGGCCTAAATGATAACAGGTCTTGTTTTGTGGGTGGTAATACTAGGAAATTTGGTGGTGTATCTCAATGACATAGATACCCTACCCTATGGTGTTGTGGCGTTAGTTCCATATTCTCTGTGTCCATCCGGACTCTGGCATAGAAATAAGCGGATGTAAGATACTATGCCTCTTCCACTATTGTAAGCGTCTTTGAATCCTTCAGCCCCTCACTAAGATAGTAAGAAAGTGCTTTTCGGGAGATATGGCTTGACTCTCCGGATTCATGTGGTGTTTTTTTGTCCTGTTGCTTCTGTGGCCTTGCTGGTGTATGCTAAAAGGCAGACAAGGGATTGCAATTATGAGCTATTGTGAGGAGAATTCGCATGGCCGAAGAGGGCAAGGCAATTGATCGCGATGCCCAGAAATCTTCCCTCAAGCTTGTTATTGTAGGGGGGGGTAAAGACTGTAAACGATTCCTGGAGCTTTTTGAGCTTCTGAAGAGTGAATCACTCCCTTATATGGATATCAAACTGGTAGGCGTCTGCGACATTGATCCCGAAGCCGAAGGACTTCGTCTGGCTCGGCAGATGGGGATTTACACCACAAACGATTTTCGGGATCTTTTCAAGATCAAAGACCTCGATGGCGTAATTGAACTCACAACAGGCAAAGATGTCCTCCTCGAGCTTATAAGGCACAGGCCAACAGGTGTGGGGGTTCTGGAGCACAATGTCAGCCGATTACTAATGAATCTGTTAATAACCAATCAGAATTTACAGGCTGCGAAACGACAGGTTGCCATTGAGAAAGGGGCTACAGATTTTCTCATCCAGCAGGCCAACGAAAGGATTGTGGTCTTGAAACCGGATTTCACGATTGTAGACGCCAATGAGGCCTATCTGGAGGCGGTAACCAGGTTTAAACACGAGGTGATAGGTGCCAATTGTTATGAAGTCACCCACGGTCTCAGTGCCCCCTGCTCCAGGTCTCAACCAGGGCTCGAATGTCCTCTGGCAATCACCTTAAAAACCGGGGAATCGGCTCAGGTGATTCATGAACATACGATCTCCAGTGATCTCGTAATCTACTGTGATATGGCCACATATCCCGTGAAGGACCAGAAGGGTGAAATCGTTCGGGTCATCGAGGTGTGGCGGGATATCACTGAAGAGCTTTCGTACCGATGGGAAAGACGAGCAAGGGCGCTCAAGGCTGACCTTAAGAAACTCGTCCAGGAAGACCGATTGATCTCGCTGGGGAAGCTCGTGGCCAGTAGCGTCCATGAGATCAACAATCCTATCCAGGGACTGCTGACATTTAGCCACCTCATGAAGGAAATCCTGGATGGGGGTGAGCCGGACTCGCAAGATTTGAAGAAGTTCCGCGACTACCTTTCTCTCATGTCCAGGGAACTGGAGAGATGCGGTGGAATTGTCTCCGGCCTCCTGTCCTTTTCTCGGGCCTCCTCAACGGAGTTCAAGGACGTTGACCTCAATGAAATCCTGACGCAGGTCATCGCCCTGACCCGGCACAGGATAGAACTCCAGAATATCCATTTGAACACAGAATTCTCCTTACGACCGCTAATCATCTACGGGGATCCAAATCAGTTGCAACAATGCTTTCTCAACCTGATCTTCAACGCTATTGAAGCCATGCCCGGCGGGGGCCAGCTGAGTATAAATTCCAATCTGGACAGCTCCCGCGGGCATGCCCAAATAACCATAGCGGATACGGGATGCGGGATAGAGGAAGAAGACTTGGACCACGTGTTTGATCCCTTTTTCACCACCAAGGAGGAAGGTGAAGGGACGGGACTCGGGCTATCCATAGTGCACGGGGTGGTCAAGGGGCACAAGGGAGATATCAGGGTGAAGAGCAAGGTGGGCGAAGGGAGTTCCTTTGTTTTGGATTTTCCTGTAGGCTAGTGGTTGGCAACGTATGGGGGAGGAGTGCAATGGGTGAAAAAATGACCATAATGGTTGTAGACGACGAGATGATTGTCCGCGAATCCCTTTTCCAGTGGTTCAAAAAGTATGGCCACGAGGTTGAGACGGCTTCATCAGCCTTCGAGGCCCTGGAAAGACTCCGGGAATTTCCCTTTGAGCTCCTTTTTATCGACATAAAAATGCCCGGGATGAATGGTATGGAACTTCTTGAGGAGGTAAAAAAAGAATACCCGGATACCATTGTCATTATCATGACGGCATATGGCTCTATTGAAACTGCGGTGCAGGCGATGAAAATGGGGGCCAGCGACTACCTGCTCAAGCCGTTCAAACCGGATCAGCTTTCCCTTGTGATGGAGAAGGCAGCCCATCAGCACCGGCTAAGCTCCGAATACCTGTATCTCAAGGGCCAGTTGGACGAAAAGACGCGGTTTGACAACATCATCGGGCAATCTCCTGCCATGGAAGAGATCTTCTCCCTTATCCCGGAGATCGCAGCGAGCGAATCTTCGATTCTCATACTCGGAGAGACCGGCAGCGGAAAAGAGCTAGTAGCCAAGGCCATCCACGCCAAGAGCAGACGATCCAATGGCCCATTCATCGCCATCAATTGCGGTGCAATGCCTGAGACGCTTCTCGAGAGCGAACTTTTTGGTCATCAAAAGGGAGCCTTTACCGGGGCAGTTCATGGCCGAAAAGGCTTTTTAGAGGTAGTTACCGGAGGGACCCTTTTCTTGGATGAAGTCGGTGAGATCAGCCGGAAGATGCAGGTGGATCTCCTGCGGGTCCTGGAAGAGAAAAAGATTACAAGGGTCGGGGAAAGACACCCCATCGATGTGGATTTCCGTTTGATTTCGGCCACCCGGAGAGAGCTTGAAAAGGAGGTTGCCGAAAAGAAATTCAGGGAAGACTTTTTCTATCGCATCAACGTCATCACAATGAGAGTCCCTCCTCTGAGAGAGAGAAAAGAGGATATCCCCTTGCTGGTTCAGCATTTTCTTCAGAAATATAGTCATGAAACCACAAAGAAAGTGGATCACCTCACTCCTGATGCAACTGACTTCTTGAAGGGTTATGATTGGCCCGGGAATGTCAGGGAACTGGAGAATGCCATCGAGCGGGCCGTGGTCCTATCCAAGTCCAGGACACTTGGGACCCGGGATTTCTCATTTCTTCGTCCTGCGATTTCTTCCCCTCTAAAGCCGCGATCACTGCGCCAGATGGAAAAGGAGTACATTCAAGACATCCTCGCGGAATGCGATTGGAACATCACCCGGGCCGCCGGTATCCTCAACATAAATCGCGTCACCCTTCATAAGATGATCAAAAGGTATGATATAAAAAGGCCGAGTCCTTGATTGGCGGCATCAGGCACCCAATGGCTGACATTCGGATAGGGGTGGTTCCTCTGGGAGACGTTCCCGAAATCGCATCCAAAACCATTGCAGCGCATATCTTGGGCTACACGGGCCTCAACCCGGATATCCATCCGCGGCTGGCCCTCCCCGAGCATGCGCTCGACGAAAATCGGCTCCAATACGATGCGGGCAATATCCTAATGACGCTTGAAAAGGAGCCCTTCCCTGATTATGACAAAGTAATCGGGGTTCTCGATGTGGACATCTTTGTTCCCATACTCACCCATGTCTTTGGCGAGGCAAGGCAGGGGGGGACGTCTGCACTGGTTTCGATCTTCAGGCTAAGAAAAAATCCGGGGGGTTTCACTACGCCAACGGCGCTTTTTCTTGAGAGAGTGGCCAAGGTAGCGCTTCACGAACTGTGTCATCTTTTTGATCTTACCCACTGCATGGATGAAAAATGCCTGATGCATTTTTCCGGCGGACTCAGAGACCTGGATAGAACACCTCTCAATTTCTGCAGGTATTGCTCGACCTATCTCAGGGATGCTCTGCAAACCTAAAAAGCCCCTTTTCGGTCTCTCCGTCAAAGGTCCGGACCACATCAATGGGGTATCAATTTAGCTTTCTTCAAATACTGTTACGATGCAGGATATACTGCAGCTGCAATCCAGTTCTTTGTTTATATCTTCTCCGTTCCTAGAAAGGTCTTCACCAACCTATCCCAACCTATTTCAGGAAACTGTCCAAATATGTCGTTGACCGGTTCGCCACCAGTCGATGCCAGGTCTTTATATCCAGCGCCCATGATAGCCAAAAGCTTCTGACCCTCTTGCTCCATCCAGCGAATACCCTCGTCTCCAAAATATAGTCGCTTGAGGTTTCTCTTTGGAAACTCAGGTTCCATGATAAAAAGCCACCCATTCTGGTAGGGATCGTGATGGGCAATTTCCGGATGCTCCCGGGTCTTATGGTTGACAGCGAGTACCGTCCCTGTCACAGGGGATAGGACCGCTGCCTTATGCTCTTCTCGTCCAAAGGTCCACCCGACTTCCTCCTGCTTCATGGTGGCACCCAGGGGCGGAAGGTTCAGCTCCTGTATGGCCCCAAAAAGCCTGACCGCAAAATCGTCGAACCCAACCCTGACGCGTCCCCCATGTTCGAAACGCACCCAGCTGTGTCCCATATGATAGTAATAGCCCTGGGCCAACCGGTATCCTGAAGCCAGCTTGTAGGTGGGGGTCTCGGTAAACGCCCCCATATCCAGTTCGTCCAGCATCTGGTCATATGAACAATGGTGACACTCATAATACATGGTGCATATCTTTGGGGCACTAACCCGCCCTGTCAAGGCATGGCGGCACGGTCGCACAGCACCATGATAGCTTTTTTTCAGGTGTTCGACCCAGGCCGGTTGCTCCCCTCTTTCTCTGGCATTGGTCTCCAGCCCCATGACCTTTCTCATCCCCTTGTCAAAGGGACAGTTGTAGCAGTCGTAGGCATTGTCGCATATCCTGAAATTGACAACACCTGCCTTCATCCATATGCATTCCTCCTCCAGCACCGCAAAGCCTATCACTTTCTTTTTTTTGGGCCCCTCCGGTTTTTCTACTTTTTGTTTCATCTCATTTACCTCCTTGACTTGTAATCCAGATTCAAACCCCCAACACCCCTGATGTCTTACAGATTTTGCCGGGCCAATCGCTCCAACGCTATCTCTCATCCTCAATCTCGCGTATTTCCAGCTCCTCAAGCCATTGATCAAAGCCACAGTGTCACCGTTCATAATCACGGATACAGAACACTTTCCCACCCAGTCCAGCCTGCCTTTGTGTAAGAGCAACGGGTGTGCCAGTTGTGCGATGGAAAGGGTTATGAGGTTTTCATGTTGAAATTATTAATAATTTTTCTGATATTTCACAGCCAGGTCTTTTATGGGTGGAAAGAACGGAATGGAGAAGATGGCTACAATATGAAGCAACGCATGCGGAAAACCTCAAATAGTCAAACAAAACCGATGCGTTATGTACACGTAGCTTTTGACAACAGTCAATGTAGCCTTTGTTAACATACCAAGGAAATAATCAGGAAGGCCTGTTTCGATGGCCCAACATGATACAATTGCAATATTGCAATGCTAACCATTCTTTTGTTGCGATGATGAAAACGGGGATTTTCTGCTTCGTGCCCAATCAGCGGCGCAGCTCTGGAATCAATCCCTTAATTCAATAGGTTATCGCCCTATTCGATTCCACAAAAATTTGGCACAGAAGATGCTATCCCTTTTTTGACACGGATTTGTCAAGCCTCAAAAGGGGAAGGCGTAACATATCGAAAAAGAGGGAAATGTCAAAGAATCTTAGATTGTAACACTTTAGCCGTATGAAACCCGGACAACGGGGATTCCGAACCCCCATTGTCCTCCCCAGGTACAAATCCTGAAGAAAGCTAAATTGATACCTTAGACTAAGGAGGGTTTGTTGGATATGAAGACTGGCAGAATTGCTGTACCGAGTGTGGCGCCGGGCGGTCTGGACGCGGAGAGGTCGGGGCATTTTGGGCACTGCGATGTCTTTACCTTTGTAGATGTGGAGGGTGGAGAGATCAAACAGGTGAAGACTGTTTCCAACCAGACCCATGTTCAGGGAGGGTGTATGGTCCCGGTCAATTTACTGGCAAGCCATAATGTGAAGGCCCTGATTGTCGGGGGCATCGGCATGCGACCCCTTATGGGGTTCAGGCAGGTGGGGATCGACGTATACTATGATGGAACCCGACCCCAAATAAGACCGGTTGTGGAGGACCTGGTAGCCGGAAGGCTGCCCCTGATAGGAGACGATCAGGTCTGTGGCGGCGGGGCTCAGGATTTGGCATAGCGACTATCATCTGTTTCAAGAGGGGTTTGTATCTATGGGAAATCAGAAACCGGATGACGACATCTACAGGATGCTCTCTGAATCAGGCTATTCGCCCAAGGCCATTCAGTATTTTCAGGAGAGGGAGAACATCGGCGTTATTGAAAATGCGGATCAGACCCTCGACCTCACCGGGCCATGTGGCGATACCATGAAGATCTCCATGAATATAGCGGGTGACAAGATAAGTGATGCAAAGATACAGGTCCTCGGTTGTCCCGGGGCTGTTGCCTCCGGGTGCGCGGTAATCGATCTTGCCAAGGGAAAGACACTGGAAGAGGCCGCAAGTATTGATCTGGATGCACTTTATAAGGAACTCGAGAGACTGCCGGATCAAAAGATCCACTGTGCACGTTTGGCAATCAAGACGCTGCATAAGGCCCTAGAACAATACAATGGCAAGAGAAATCCCGGTCGAGGAGACAAACAATGATCGAGAGAGGTACAATAAAGATTGCGGTCACATCTAGAGGCACTGGCCTCGACTCTGAGGTCGAGCCCAGATTCGGAAGGGCCCCTTATATCCTTTTGGTTGATTCAGAAACCCTTGAGTTTGAGGTGGTGGATAACAAGGAGAACGCGAATGCCCTTAAGGGGGCCGGTATTCATGCGGCCAAGATGGTTTGCGATAAGGGAGCAAAGGTCTTGCTCACCGGATTTTGCGGGCCCAACGCCTTCAGGGCCCTGAAGGCGGCCAAGATTGGGGTCGCCAACAATGCGAGCGGGTCGATAAGAGATGCTGTAAAGGCCTACCTCAACGGAAAATTACCTTTTTCTGACGCGCCGAATGTGGAGGGTCATTGGTAAAGACTCAAACATCTTCAACCAGCTTGTGGGTTTGAGGCAAAGCTTCGCGGGCAATAGGGGGCAAGAATAGGCGGGGAGAGTTTTCCCATGAAGATAGCCGTTTCGGTCTGGGAAGGGAAGATATCGCCCGTGTTTGATACCGCTTCGAGGTTATTGATCCTTGACGTGGAGGGGAGAAGGGAGACATCTCGATCCGAGATCTATCTGGAAGAGCAGGCCCTTACTCGAAAATGCATGCGAATTGAGGTCTTGGGAATCGACATCCTGATATGCGGGGCCATATCGCGCCCCTTTTACGATATGCTTAGTGCCGTGGGTATCAATGTCATACCCTGGATATGTGGCCCCGAAAAGGATGTCTTACAGGCCTATATGGAGGGGACTCTATTAGATTCAAGGTTTTCAATGCCGGGTTGTGACCGGAAAAAAGGGAGAAGGGGGGACCGAGCAAAGTGATGACACCAAGAGGAGGAGAAAAGGGCGGCGGGGGCAAAGGCAAAGGGAGAGGCCAAGGAGCTTCGGGTAGAGGAAAAGGCGCGGGGGGCGGCAGGGGCCTGGGCCCGGGAGGGGAGTGCGTCTGCCCCAACTGCGGGAAAAGAGTACCGCACCAGCGGGCCAATCCCTGTTTTGAGAGAAAATGTGCCGAATGCGGGACATACATGACAAGGGCTTAGTCTGGAAATGATCATCAGCATTGCAAGCGGAAAGGGTGGGACTGGCAAGACAACGGTTGCCACAAACCTGGCTGTTTCTCTTGGGGCCGGCGTTCAGTTGTTGGACTGTGATGTGGAAGAACCCAACGCCCATCTCTTCATACATCCGATCATTGAGGCAGTAGAGAAGGCAACAACGCCGGTTCCCGTTGTAGACGAAGAAAAATGTACCCTCTGCAGGAAATGCGGCGAAATATGCCAGTTCAAGGCGATCGTTGTGATTGGTGAAACAGTGCTGCCCTTCCATCAACTCTGCCACAGCTGCGGCGGCTGCGGCGCGGTATGCCCCGAGAAGGCAATCAGTGAGACGAGTCGAGAATTGGGGGTCATTGAAAGGGGAAAGGGAGACGGCCTGGAGTTTGTCCATGGGAGATTGCGGGTCGGCGAGGCCATGTCACCTCCCCTGATCAGAAAAGTCCGCTCCTTCACAAACCCCGATAGGCTGACCATCATCGATGCCCCACCCGGGACTTCATGTCCGGTCATCGCTGCCATAAAGGGGGTCCACTTTGTCTTGCTCGTTACCGAGCCCACACCGTTTGGTCTCCACGACCTAAGACTGGCTGTTGAGGCGATCAAGATCCTCGGAATCCCTTCCGGAGTGGTTATTAATCGCTCAGATATGGGAGATGATCAGGTCAAGGCCTATGCCCAACAGGAGGGTCTGCCTGTCCTGATGGAGATCCCCTTTGATCGCGGTATCGCAGAGGCCTATTCTAGGGGTGACCTCCTCGTTGCGGTTATGCCGGAATATAGAGACCGGTTTCGCAGCTTATATCGTCGCATAGAAGGCATGATCAAATCGTTGGGCGTTGACACCGGAGTGTGCCCTGATGAAGGAATTGGTTGTTATCAGCGGTAAAGGCGGTACCGGGAAGACCAGCATTGTGGCGGCCTTTGCCTCATTGGCTGAAAACCAGGTCATTTGCGATGCTGACGTGGATGCGGCAGACCTCCACCTCATAATGGACCCTTCTGTCCAGGAACGCCACATTTTTCAGGGTGGTCATTCGGCTGTCATTGATCCAGATAGATGCACTCGGTGTGGCCTGTGCAGGGATCTGTGTCGGTGGCAGGCCATTAGCCAGGATCTTGAAGTCGATCCAATCGAGTGCGAGGGCTGCGGGGTCTGTGTCTATTTTTGTCCTGAAAATGCCATCGAATTTCCTGTGAAGACCTGCGGCGAGTGGTACCGCTCGGGTACGCGTTTTGGCCCCATGGTCCACGCCCGCCTGGGGATTGCCGAGGAGAATTCTGGCAAACTCGTAACTCTGGTGCGACACGAAGCCAGGAGACTTGCTGAAAACACAGGTTCAGATATCATCCTTACCGACGGACCGCCGGGCGTCGGGTGCCCCGTGATCGCCTCCATCGGTGGGGCCTCCGCTGTCCTGATCGTCGCCGAACCCACGGTTTCAGGAATACATGACATGGAACGGGTCGCCCAATTGGCAGCCCATTTTGGCGTCCCTGCCATGGTTTGTGTCAACAAGTTTGACCTGAACCTTGATCAATCACAGGCGATAGAGAAATATGCAAGAAAGAACAATCTAGGCCTGATGGGACGGATACCCTTTGATCCCCTTTTTACCGGAGCTATGCTGCGAGGGCAGACCATCTTTGAATACAATGGAGATTCTCAAGCTGCCGACGCGGTGCAGGGTATTTGGGAGAAATGGTTGAATCCAGATTAGGCTTTTTTGAAACTCGCGCTTGGCCCTTCCAAGACCTTTTCCCTGAGCTCTTCAATGATTTCTCTGCGATGCAACGCTCATCTCCGCTGTACAATTTACAATTGAAAGGCAACGTCTCAATAAGCAGGGGGAGTATCAATTTAGGTGGCACCCTGGCCCTCACAAAAAAGTGCCCTATTGCCCCAGCAATTCCTTTATCGTGGCGAGGAGTTTTTCCTTATCCACAGGTTTTTCAAAGAACTCGTCGGGAGCGAAGTATTCCATATCCTTTTCGATGTCATAACGAACACCCAATTCATCGGTCATGGCGGAGACTCCGATGATAGGGATCTCCTTGAGTTCGGGATCCCTCCTGACCTGTTTACACACCTCGAACCCCGAAAAAAGGAGTTCCATCATGACATCCAACAAGACGAGATCCGGACGCTCTTTCCTGATTTTGTCCATCCCGTCTTGACCGTCTTTGGCTGTGACGGTTTCAAAGCCGTTTCTCTTCAAAAATGTCTCCATGGTAAAGAGGAAATCCGGGTTGTCATCAATGATAAGGATCTTTGCCGGTCTATTCATTGTCATTTCTCCATCATTTTTCAAGTGACCTTTCACAAAACTCCTCAGCGAGGCATCCCGCACCGAGGCCCCTACCTGAGCCTGAAAATGATTCTAAAGGTACTGCCCTTTTCAGGGGCCGTCAAGACCTCGATGCGCCCCCCGTGGGCCTTTACAATCTGATCCACCACCATAAGCCCGAGTCCTGTCCCCTCTGAACCTTTCCTGGAGAAGAACTTTTCAAAGAGGTTGCTCTGGGTGGTCTCATCCATTCCGGCACCATTATCTTCTACCTCAAACATAAAGTGACCGGGATCGTACAGATCGGTCCGCACGACGATGCTATGGAATTCCTTCAGCGAATCCCTCTCGCATGCCTGCAGGGCATTCAATATAAGATTCCCCAGCATCCTCCGAATTCCCTGGGGGTCCAATGAGACCTCCGGGAGATTGGCGTTTGGCTTTTCGATCAATGCAATGTCAAGACCCCTGGCCTTTTCCTCAAAAAGCACCACCACGTCCTTTACGAGTTCAGCAGGCCGTACCTTCTCTCGTTTGGGGACCCTTTTTTTTGATGCATAGAGTATATTCTGAACGACCGCTGAAATCTCATGGATGTTCTTTTTGACGATTTCCCAGCCCTTCCCGGCCAGCTTCATGTCCTTGTCTTTGATGCCTTCATCGACCACATAGGCTCCCCCCTGAAGTCCCTCCAGGATGTTCTTGATGTCGTGAGAGAGCATGGCAACGGACTGCCCCAGAAAGGTCAGCTCCTTCTCAAACTCCCTTACCGTGGTGATGTTAAGGGACATCTCGATGACGGCCACCACATTGCCCGAGACATCGGGAATGGGTGTGGCAAGAACAATCATCTGGCCGGCTTTCCCGCTTGACAGATAGACTGTCTCCTCGCTTAAATGTATCCCTTTGTCGTTAAAGGCCCTCTGGACAGGGCATATATGACAGGGGGTGGGGCTTCCCTTGTAAACGAGGTGACAAAGCCTGCCCGTTCCATCACCAAAGTCCTTTCTGAAGGCCTGGTTCGTAAAGAGGATTTGAAGGGAGCGATCCTGGATCGAGAGGTAACAGGGCAGGAGGTCAATGAGCGCCCTGTATCCCAGGTCAGAAAGGATGGGGTTACCTTGAGGCTCCATAATGCCTCCGCTGACGGGCTGCTTCCCCTCCAACGGGGGAAACTCCTTATCAAACCACGTGATTTATAGGAAATTTTGTGTATAAGCCTTAGTGTATATGAGACCTGTCTTTTGGTGTCAAGAAAAACCCCCTCCTCCACTCCCTTCCCCATTTTTCCTGTTTCACATTCCGCAAGAGGCCTCCTCAACACGCTTTGTCAAGGCCCATGAAGACTTCTGGAAAGAGGAAACCCGCTCACCCATTTCTGCGAGGGCAAAAAAAAGCCCCGGAATCCTGCGGGGCCTTTGTGCTGTCTTGGAGAAATCCTTTTTTTTCCTGATCGAAATCTGAGCGTCAATTTTGCCAAGTTGAATCAGTTTAACTTTCTGCAAATTGGGACTGGGGTATGGGGGTTCTGTTTTGAAGGGTGTATCCCTGCCTGAGGCAGACAAGCCTGTCTGAGACCGTTAGAGAGCGTTAAGAAATCACGGAGATCGACGTTGCCAAAAACCATAAGACTTTTCAGCAAATACTGCCCCCTGTTTTCACCTATGGCACGTGATTTCTTTACGCTCTCTTACGGGCGAGTTATACACCCTTCAAAACAGAACCCCCATACCCCCGGGTTTCAAAAGTTCAAAGTGTTACGCCAACTCATTTTTGGGCGCGCCCTAGTATTCCGGTGGCATGGTCTTGAGCTGGGCCAGAGAGAAGACGGGGCCGTCTTTACAGACGAACTTTTCTCCGATGTTGCAGCGGCCACACATACCGATCCCGCATTTCATACGGCTTTCCAGGGACAGGATGATCTTTTCCGGGGGGAATTGCAACTTTTCTAAGACCGGCTGCGTGAACCGGATCATAATCGGGGGGCCGCAAACAAGGGCAATGGCATCATTGGCACTGGTGATTTTTTGTTCGGTTACGGCCGGAACAAAGCCCACGTTATATTTCCAGTCGGGGTCTTCAGTGGCATCGACCGTGATATGGACCGTGATGTCCTCCCTTTTTTCCCACTCCAAGAGCTCGTCCCTGTAAAGAAGCATCCCCGGACTTCTTGCCCCGTAAATAACCGTGATATCTTTGAATTTGGAGCGATTGTCCGGATGGAGCATATAGATGATGGTGGATCGTAACGTGGTAAAGGCAAAACCGCCACCAATGATGATTACATTTCTTCCCTCCATTTCCTCCCAGGGATACCAGTTGCCGAGGGGTCCGCGAATCCCCATGACATCGCCCACCCTCATGTTATGAAGGTGCGTCGTCACCAGCCCCACCTTGTTGACGGTAAACATCACAAAACCCTTTTCCGTTGGAGAAGATGCGATCCCGATAGGGATCTCACCCTTCCCTGCGATGCTCAATTCAGCAAACTGACCGGGGATATAAGCAAACTTGGTTTCGTCCTCGGGATTGAGGAAGACATATTTGAAGGTCTTGAGATTCCTGTCCTCGGTCTCAACCACGATGTCTTCTATTCGAACTGGGTAAGGTAGATATGGATTCGTCAATGGCACACCCCCTGATGCTACAAAAGAATCTCAGAAATCATTCATCAACTGCGCAACCCGTCGGATATCGATGTTTGCCGGACAGAACTGCACACAGCGACCACACCCCACACAGGCCACGCCATTATGGTATTTGTCGACGTAATATTTGAGCTTGTGCATAAATCTCTGACGGACCCGCTGGAGCTTGTTTTCTCTTGGATTATGACCTGAGCCGTGAAGGGTAAAGAGTGGGAACATGCAGGCATCCCAGTTTCGCATGCGAAGCCCCTCATTGGCCATGACTTCATCCTGGATATCAAAACACCAGCAGGTGGGGCACAAGTAGGTGCAGGTCGCGCAGTTGATGCAGCCAAACGCCACCTCCTCCCAGAAAGGCGCGTCAAATAGCCGGGTGACGACCTTCTCTTTGAGTTTATCCGTGGCTATGGAAGAGGATATCTTGCCGGTTCCCGACGCGGCCACGGCCTCTGCTTCTCTTTCAACCTCTTCCCCGGCCTCGCTCCCCCCTCGTGTCTTGGCCAGGAGATCCTCTCCTTTCTTCGAAAGGGTGCGGGCCAAAAACCTGTCCCCCAGGTCAAAGAGAAGCACGTCCAGGCCATTTTCACTAAAAGGACCGCTCCCCACGGAGGTACAAAAACAGGTGCTGCACGGCGCATTGCAGCCCATCCCCACAAGGGTGGTTGCCTCAAACCGCTGGACCCACCAGGGGTCCCTATATTGCGGATTGTCAAAATTTACCTTGACCAATCGGATGGCAAGGGCGTCACAAGGCCTGATACCCACCACGGCCTGGGGGGACAAATCCTTGGGCGCCTCTCTGAGGATATGGGCCTCTGGATCATTCTCGTCCAGCCCATAGACAAACATCCGATCAGACTGGGGAAAGATCACCGATTTGGGGGAGAGCCGGGTATTGGTAAACGCGAAGTTTGCCCGGACCTCCCCTTCCATAGGTCTGAAATTGTGAAAATCCCCTTCCTTGACGGGTACGAAGAGCCTGTAAAACTCCCGGAGTTCCTCCAGCGCGCCCTTCCATTCTTCCTTGCTAAACACCTTGTTGCTGCTCATGGAATCGATCCTTTTCCTCTCACTCCACCGGGGTTCAACATGACCCCGGTGGGGCTATTGCCGTAATCTAAAGCACGAAATCGTTCGGGTCATCCACCCTGTATGCATCCAGCAGCGGACGTTGATCCAGGCTCAGACCCGCCTCCCAGGAGAAGAGATCCAGGGCATCCTTATTGAGTTTCTTGGTAAACTGCCTCACCGGGATTCCGACCGGACAGGCCCTCTCACACGCCCCGCAGTCCGTGCATCGTCCAGCACAGTGGTAGGCCCTGAGAATATGGAAGGTCATGGTGTCGGCCGGGTCGATGCTCTTCCCCACCCACTGGGGTTTGGATTCATCCACAAAACAGGTGGGGCAGTAGCACAGGGGACAGGCGTTTCTGCAGGCATAGCAGCGGATACAGCGCGAGATCATCCGGGTAAAAAACCCCCACCGCCTCTCCGGAGGCATGGCCTCGATCTTCTCAACATCCTTAAAGGCCCCCACACCCTCCTGCTCGGGTACGGGATCTCCGATCATCTCATCGAAGATCACGGGGTTGTGGTGGAGACAGGTGGCACAATTGAGCTGGAGGAAATCCTTCTTATGAAGGGTCTTCTCAAAGTCGGAACCCTTGACGATAAAGGTCTCCCCATCCCCTTTGATCTCAAGGATCTCCTTTTGATCCACGGCCCGTTTTACGGCCCGGTGGTTGACCATGCCCGTACAGGGGATCCCCACAATAAAGAGTTGATCCCTCTTGATCTGGCCCTCCACGATGTGGGTGACGATGTTTCGGGAGTTACATCCATTGGCCACAATCCCGATCTTCTCTGTCCTCTGGGTCAGATAGTTGCAGAGGTTCAGCCCGCAGTGGCTGTCCCAGTGGAGGACCTCGGTGCCCTCAGGGGTCCTGACCAGCACAGGCTCGTTCATCATGGCCACGCTTCCCTTCTTGTAGCCGATAAAGACCTCCACCCGGCCCTCTGTCAGCAGCTTCTTTGCAGTCTCTCGGATCTTTTCCGTATATTGGAGCATCACGCCACCTCGGCCAGTCTCTTGATTAGGTATCTTGCCGGCCCCAGGCCCTCTACCGCACTGGCGACCGTCTGGGCCACATCCACAAACTTGGAGGCCTCTGCCGATGAGATCCATGAAAAGTGGAGTCTTCCCGGCTCAATCCCGATATGTTCCAGAAGCCCTTTGAGGAGCGCAAACTTCCTTCGTGCGTAATAATTACCTTCCAGGTAATGACAGTCTCCGGGGTGTCACCCGGAGACCCATACCCCATCGGCCCCGTGACGGAACGCGGCAAGGATGAATTTTGGGCTCACCCGGCCTGAGCAGGGCACCCTTATCACCCTGAAGTAAGGCGGGTACTGGAGGCGACTGACACCTGCCAGGTCGGCCGCGCCATAACTACACCAGTGACAAAGGAATGCGGTAATCTTTGGCTGCCATTCACTCATAACACCTTCCTCGTTG
>CAZXCQ010000002.1:0-17449 GCA_964639275.1 uncultured Desulfobacteraceae bacterium
GGCACTGCCGGGCCCCCTATTAGAGGCATGTGGAAGAAAAAAAGACCCCCATGCCCCACCTTTCCCCCTGTTCTTTGAGATGTTACATTCATACCAATCATTATTGTTGGAGGAAGATCATGAGGGCAAATCTGATCTATATCACCGCCGGTAATGTGGATGAGGCCAGGAAGATTGGCAGGGAACTGGTTTCAAGCAGGCTGGCCGCATGCGTCAATATCATTGAGGGGGTAAATTCCCTCTACTGGTGGGAGGGAGAGATACAGGATGACCGGGAGGTAACGATAATTGCCAAGACCAAGGAATCCCTTGTCCCCGAATTAATCGAAAAGGTAAAATCGATCCATAGCTATGACTGCCCGTGCATCGTTAGTCTCCCAATACTAAGTGGGAACCCGCCATTCCTGGATTGGATCGAAGAGGAAACCAGATAGGCAACGCTCATGGGAGGGCCAAGGATGGCCCGCTGACAATCCCATTTCATCTATGCCTTCTCAGCATCTTTCTTATCACAAAAAGCAAGACCATAAGACCAAAGAGTATCACCACGGCAAGATTGTAGCGGGCCATGATATGCGCCATTTTGTCCTTGACCATCTCCCAGTTGCTCCCCAGCACATAGCCCAAAAAGATCCAGATCAGGTTCCATGCAGCGCAGCTGACAAGGGCGAGCGACAAGACCCGGTAGGTCTTTAGTCTTGATATCCCCCCGGCTATGGAAATGACGGATCTGACTCCGGGCAAAAATCTGTTTAGTAATATGAGCAGATACCCATACCTTCTAAACCATTCTTCGGCCTTAAAGATGTCCTGGGCCTTAAAGAACCAGTAGTCTCTTTCCAAAAAAAACCGTCTGCCCAGGAGCCCGCCTAGCCAGAAGAGAAACATAAAACCGATGAGGCTCCCCAAGACAGTGGAAAGATACACACCAGTAAAAGTGAGCCGCTTCGTGCCTACCAGAAAGGCACCAAAGGCGGTGATGGTATCCCCCGGTATGGGAGGGAAAACATTTTCCACAAATGCGCTCACCCCTAACAACAAGTAGATAAGCGCATCAGGAAGTGTATTGAGAAAACCCAAAAAATCGTCTAGATATGACAACTGTTCATTCACCTCGGAAAGTATAGAGTCCGGTAACACTTTGCCTTTGTGGAACCCAGGCAATGGGGATTCCGAGCCCCCATGCCACGCCACAGCTTTCCCGCTGTTTATTGAGAACTTACGCTAAATTCATACGAATTATTGAGTTTTTGACTGGAAAAGACAAGCAATCTTTTTGCCTTGACTCGAGTTTTCCCATCTGTTATCAGACCCTTGGTAAAGATCGTACATGGGACTACCCCAAGAAAAAAGGCAGCACAATGGCAAATAAGAAGATAAGCAGAAAGGAACTCGTAAAGGGGACGGATGAATTCCTGACACTCTCCAGCAGGGGCGTCCTTTTCTTTAAAGCGCACCTGAGACTATTCAAATACCTTGGATGTGCGATAGCGCTCGTCGCGGTTATCTATCTTGGGATCAACACATATATGCGCTATATTAACAAGAAGGGGCAAAACGTATATAATGTTGCCTATAATGCCCTTAGCGAGAATATGAGGCCTGATGCAGATCCCGAGGGCCTAAAAAGATCCGAGGAGCTATTCGAAAAAGTAATCGATGATTATGGTTTTTCAAAGGCCGCGCGTCTGGCGCTTCCCCAAGTGGCCTATCTAAAATTCGCTGGCAGCAAATACGATGAGGCAATCGCCTTGTACAAAAAATTTTCAAAAGAGACCCCGGGTGATGGGGATTTCACCTCCCTGACGAATCTGGCGCTGGCGGCCTGTTACGAGGCCAAGGGAGACCTGAAAAAGGCCACAGATATCTTGAACGCTATCCTGGACCGCCCGACTGACCCTTTTAGGGAGACAGTCATGCTTAGTCTGGCACGACTTTACAGACTGAACGGTCAACCCGACAAGGCAAGAGGGATTCTCAAAGAATTTGTTGAGGAATTCAAAACCTCCCCCTTTCTTCCCATGGCCAAGGCCCGTCTTTGAAACAAACGGCCCCCTCCAAGGCCATCGGCTTCCTCTTTTTTCTTGACACCCCATGACCTATCCCTTACGGTCACTTCGCACTTAGAATATGGCGTGACATCTCAAAAAACAGGGGGAAGCCCTGGCAGGGGATCTATCTTTT
Organism: uncultured Desulfobacteraceae bacterium; assembly: GCA_964639275.1. Taxonomy (GTDB): domain Bacteria; phylum Desulfobacterota; class DSM-4660; order Desulfatiglandales; family Desulfatiglandaceae; genus CAZXCQ01. The sequence goes on from CAZXCQ010000002.1 coordinate 2,185, forward strand.
TCCACATGCCACACCAGAATCCATTAACCCCCCGGGGTTTTGAGAAATTACAATATGGGTAACACTTTAACCTTTTGGTATCAATCTAGCTTTTTTCAAAATCGGCACTAGGGGAGGGCAACGGAGGTTCCGGACCTCCATACCCCTGTCGCACTGCCAATCTTGCAGAAGGCTAAATTGATACCAATATAGCTTTATCCGGAAGAAAGGCCATGATTATCACAGAGATTCTGGCAAGAAACTCCAGGATGTACGGGGACGAGATCGCCCTGATTGAAAGAGACCCCGGAAAGGGGAAGCGGGTAACCATCACGTGGAAGCAATTCGATCATATTGCCAACCGGGTTGCCAATGCCTTGGTTGCAAGGGGTGTTGGGAAGGGTGACAAGATCGTCCATCTTATGATGAACTGCCTCGAATGGCTTCCCGCCTATTTTGGGATTCTCCGAACAGGGGCATGGGCCGTGCCGCTCAATTTTCGGTTCACGGCCGATGATATCCGATACTGCGCTGAGATCGCTGGGGCCAAGGCCCTTCTATTTGGGGAGGAGTTTGTCGAGCGAATTGATACCATTAAAGGGGATCTGAAGACCATCAGGCACTATGTCTTTCTGGGCCCTGGCAATATCATCCCTGACTATGGAGAGCCCTTTGGTGCCTTCCTGGAGACCGGGTCCGATCAGGAACCTGATATTGCCCTTGAACTCCAGGATGAAGCCGCCCTCTATTTCACGTCGGGTACCACCGGCACCCCCAAGCCGATCCTCTTGACCCACAGGAATCTGGAGTCTGCCTGTGTGGTGGAGAACCGTCATCACAACCAGACCCATCAAGACAACTTCCTCTGCATCCCGCCCCTCTATCACACAGGGGCCAAGATGCACTGGTTTGGTAACCTGATCGTCGGAGCCAGGGCCGTAATCCTGAGGGGCATCAAACCACAGTGGATACTTGAGGCCATATCTGAGGAAGGGATCACCATCGTATGGCTCCTGGTGCCATGGGCCCAGGACATCCTGGTTGCGATAGAAAATGGGGATGTGAACCTGGCAGAGTACCGGTTGGACCAGTGGAGGTTAATGCATATCGGGGCACAACCTGTTCCGCCCAGCCTGGTAAAGAACTGGAAAAAGGTCTTCCCGCACCACGACTATGACACAGACTACGGGTTGAGCGAAACCACCGGACCCGGTTGTGTTCACCTGGGCATCGAGAACCTTCACAAGGTCGGCGCCATAGGGATCCCCGGATTCGACTGGGAATGTAAGATCGTGGACGACCATCTTGATGAGGTACCCAGGGGCGAACCGGGTGAACTGATGGTCAAAGGCCCCGGCCTGATGAAAGAATATTATAAGAACCCCGAGGCCACCAGGGATACCTTTATTGATGGCTGGCTCCTCACAGGGGACATGGCCCGGTTTGACCAAGACGGGTTTATCTGGCTTGTGGACAGAAAAAAGGACGTTATTATCACGGGGGGAGAAAACATCTTTCCGGTAGAGATAGAGGATTTTCTCATGGAGAACCCAAAAATCCACGATGTGGCGGTTATCGGTATACCCGACGAGCGTCTGGGCGAGATTGTAGCCGCAATCGTGCAAAGAAAACCAGGGCAGGAAATGACGGAAAAAGAGATCCTCGAATTCTCAGAGGGGCTTCCAAGATACAAGAGGCCCCGGAAGGTCTTTTTTGGTGACATCCCCAGAAATCCCACCGGGAAGATTGAAAAACCCAAGCTCAGAAAGAAATATGGAGGCCTGACACAAGGCCTTGAAATCTGATTGCGTTTCGGACAACTACTGGTTTGATCCATCTCCTTTTTTTTGTAGAAGGGGATACATCGGAGGGTAAGAACATGCACAAGCTTCTATTGCAGGATTCGGGGAAGAAGATGCTTCTATTGGGGAATGAGGCGATCGCTAGGGGTGCCCTTGAGGCAGGGGTATCCTTTGCCACCTGTTACCCTGGAACACCCTCCTCGGAGATCCCTGAACAATTTTTTGCCATCAGCAAGGAAACCGATCTCTACTTTGAGTATTCAACCAATGAAAAGGTCGCCTTGGAGGTGGGAGCGGCCGCTGCAATCTCCGGTCTCAGGACCATGGTGACCATGAAGCACGTGGGTCTCAATGTCGCGGCTGACCCGCTCATGACCTTGGCCTATGTGGGGGTCAAAGGCGGAATGGTTATTGTCAACGCAGACGACCCCTTTCTCTTCTCAAGCCAGAATGAGCAGGACAACCGTTACTATGCCAGGCTATCGAGTCTCCCCATGCTGGAACCCACCTCCACCCAGGAGATGAAGGATATGACGGTTGCCGCCTTTGCGCTGTCCGAAGAGCTGGAACTCCCCGTGATCTTCAGGACCACTACGAGACTCGCCCACATCAGGGGCCAGGTGACACTCGGGGAGCTGAGGCCGGTTAGGCCAAAAGATACCTTTCAGAAAAACCCCTTCCATTTTGTGTGCGTCCCGGCGGTCTCGCGGAATCTTCACAAGCTCTTGCTAAAAAAATATGATCGGGCCCTGGAAAAATCAGAAAATTCCCCATACAACCAGATCATGGGTGATGGAAGATGGGGAATCGTCGCCAATGGTGTCAGTTTCAATTATGTGAGTGACGCGGTCTCTGATCTGGGGATATCTGATAAGGTCAGCATCTTGAGGCTTGGATTTTCGTGGCCGCTCCCAAAGGGGCTCTGTGCCCGGTTTCTGAAACAGGTGGATAAGGTGTTGGTCGTTGAAGAGCTGGAACCAATCAATGAGAATGACCTCAAGGCCATTGCCCAGGAAAATGGGATCACCATACCCATCAACGGAAAGGGGGTGGAGGGATTATCTCGCCTCTTTGAATATGATCCCGGGATGGTCAGGAATGCCATTGCCAAGTATTTTGGGGTTGTCTATCAGGCCCCCGAGGGATTTGATCTTTCAGATGTACCGGAACTCCCGGCAAGGCCTCCCAATCTCTGCGCCGGATGCCCCCATCGCGCCACGTTTTACGCGGTTAAGGAGGTCTATGGACCCGATGCCATCAACCCGACCGACATCGGTTGTTATACCTTAGGGCTCTTGCCCCCCCTATCCATGGCCGACCTGGTGATCTGCATGGGGGCTTCTGTGAGTTCTTCCTGCGGCTTTTCACAAGCCACAGACCAGGCGGTGGTATCCTTTATCGGCGATTCCACCTTCTTCCATTCAGGGATCACGGGTCTCATCAATGCCGTCCATAACAACCACAAGTTCACCCTGGTAATTCTGGACAACGGAACCACAGCAATGACCGGCCACCAACCCCACCCGGGGGTCAACACCGATCCCATGGGGGTCAAGAGGACACAGATATCCCTGGAGGAACTGGTCAGGGGTTGTGGTGTCAGGGATCTTCACGTTATCCGACCCTTCAAGTTGAAGAAGGCCATAGAGTCTGTCAGGGCCGCCAGGGATTATGACGGTGTCTCGGTCATCATATCAAGGGAATTCTGCCCCCTCTTTGCAAGGGCCACGGGCCAGCTGAAGAAGACCAGGCCCTTTTATGTGGATCAAGACAGGTGTAAGAACCACAGGGTCTGTATCAACAAACTGGCCTGCCCGGCCATGTACCTTGAAGACAACCGGGTTGAAATCAACCGAGATCTCTGTATCGGCTGTACGGTATGCGCACAGATCTGCCCTGAAAACGCAATCTTACCACGAAAAGACTAACTGGAGGCTTTTATGGAAACGAGGAGACTCGTATTTATCGGTGTCGGTGGCCAGGGAAATCTCCTTGCATCACGTCTGCTGGGAGACGCCTCTCTCCTGAAAGGAATTCCCGTGGTTGTGAGCGAAATCCATGGCATGGCCCAACGGGGTGGCATTGTGGAATCAGCCGTATTGATGGGAGATGTCACCAGCCCCATCGTCTCAAACGCTGAGGCGGACGTCCTGATAGGGTTTGAGCCGCTCGAGACCTTGCGGGGTCTTGGAAAATGCAACAAGGACACCCTGGTCATCACAAATACCCGCCCCCTGCCCCCTTTCACCGCATCGGTCGGCCAGGGGATCTATCCACCCATCGAGGAGATTATGGCCCTGATCCAGGGAAAGGCCAAAAAGGTCATCTCGCTCGACGGCAACAAACTGGCCGCCGAAGCAGGTAATCCCCTGTCCCTCAACATGGTGATGTTGGGTGCCCTGATCGGCTCAGGGGCCATTCCCATCGGCCCGGATGACATGAAAGAGGTGATCTCCACCTCCACCAAAAAGGCCTTCCTCGAATCAAACCTAAAGGCCTTTGATCTTGGTTTGGAGAGCGCTCAATAGGGGCCCACATCCCTGCCTCCCTTCTTCGCCAACCTCTCAGGGTTGTGCCATTGGGGGCTGGGCAGAGGAGGCGGGCAGCGGCAATCCCGGCTAGTCCTTCTGATAAATCGCCAGAATCCCTTCGAGGGGACTGATATGGCCCAGGAGGCTGAGCCCCTCATATCGGGGCAAGATCCTGTCGAGACCATAGACCATAAATATCGCCCCCTTTTTCGCCTTCTTGGCGATTAACCGGGCAAACTCCTGGTGCATTACAAGATAGGTGTAGAATAGATCGAACTCTTCAAATCTTGTCCCGGTCTCCCGGCTGATCCTTTCATAAACCCTCTCATCTCTTGAATCCCCGTGATAAAGATAGATGTTTTCCCGTGGCGACAACAGCCCATCTCTGTGGAGGGTCTCCTCCAGCTCGGCCTTTAACGCGTCATACTCTTCAACCGTCCATTCATCCATCTCTATTCCGACGGAGGTCTTGACGAGATATCCCAGAAAAAGATTGACCCTCCCATCTCCACAACCCAGGTCCAGAAAAAGCGATTCGTGCGGACGGATGATCCCCTCAACCAGCAGGCGGTCCAGACAGGCCAGAAGGGTGGTAAGGTCTGAGGACCTCCGAAAACCCAGGGCACCCACATCACCCACCTTCCTTTCGTCATAAAACCGGGCCACCTTCTCCAGTGTTTTTCTCAAGGCGCTTTCCATTTTAAGAGAACCGACCTAGCCCACCTCAAGATCCCTTTCCAGGGCGTAGTGCGCAGCACCCAGCAGCGCCGCCCTCTCGTTGAGGATCACCCTCACCGGGATCTTTTCAAGGAGTTCCTTGAATCGCCCCTTGTGGGTAAATGAATTCATGAAAACACCGTCTGATAGGGCCGGCAGGATCTTTGGGGGAATGCCACCACCCAGATAGACCCCGCCGGTGGCCAGGGCCGTTAGGGCAAGGTTCCCCGCCACTGAGCCCAGGATCGAACAAAATATCCTCAGCACCTCCACACAGAGGGGTTCGCCTCTATTTATGGCCGCATCTGCAATCGCCCGAGCAGGATCCCTTTCTTTAATATCCCGGGTCAGCCATCCGGGGATGCGATAATTCCTCGCCTCCTTCAGGCAATGGAAGATGGCCGCAAATCCCATACCCGAAACGACTCTTTCGATACTCACATGGCCATAGCGCTGATACAGATACCCCCACAAGAGGACCTCGGTCTCGTTGGTGGGGGCAAAATCCACATGCCCTCCCTCGGAGGCGATAGGGACATACGTGCCCTTAATAAACGTGAGGATCGAGGTACCCAGACCGGTGCCAGGGGCGATGAGGGCAATGTTGTGCCCTTTTTTACGCCTTGCTGCGTTCAGGGCATAGAGTTCGCGGCTGTTTAAGAATCCGACGGCCAGAGCGTTTGCGGCAAGATCGTTGATCAATCTGACACGCCACCCGAAACGCTCCTTGATTCGGGTCTCCGAGACCTCCCACGGCAGGTTTGTAAGCTTCGAGCGACCCCCTATTACAGGACCGGCAATGGCCAGGCAGGCGCCGGCAAGAGATGCGGGATGCCGCTCAACAAACCGCTCAAGGATCGTCTCAAGATCCGGTCCACCCCGGCTTGGATAGGCCTCCGTGACCTGCGGCAAAGGCCTGGTCTTGCCTTTTGAATAGATACAGAGATTGATCTTGGTCCCGCCGATGTCGCCTGCCAGGACCAACCGCTCTTTGGGTGGGTTTTTCATCTTTTCGCCTTCGCGTCCCGGAGAGTCTATCTCTAACCGGTTTTCCAAGACCGTCAGGAATGCGTTATAGCCCCCGTAAGATCCCCTTGACACCTTCGCACAAAAGAAAAAGGATCTCCAGTTCCTGGCCCTCCTTTTCTCGCAATCTCTTGATTTCTTGGGGATCAATTTGGCTGGTAATCTTTTTGCAGAGGTAATTGACGCAAATCACATGGCGGGCATAAAGGAGACATCCGGCCTTTCCCAAAAAGAAACAGCTCTTTTCATGACGTCTTGTCTTTGGGAGTTCTCTCTCCAGGAGGAGATTGACCAAAAGAAGGCTACCCCCATAGCGGTCTTCCAACCCCGCCCCACAGCACGAGCCCCCTTCTCGCCCTTCGCATTCAGCGCATATCTCGGCAATACCGATCCTTGCCATCTCCCTGTGGGAGACTGCAATGGCATCTCTTAAGGCCTTTAATCGGTCAAGAACAGCCTTCTCCCGTAGAAGAGGCTCCCCGATTTCCTGATAAGACGACTCGGCCCAGGAGACCTTCTCCTCTATGGGACTTGAGAGGGAGACCTCTTTGATGCTCATGAGCCCTTCTTTTTCTTGCCGGTACCCTGCTTGGGCCCCTTTGACTCCTCTTCCTCCTTTTCAGGCTTTTCTCCGAACTTCTTTAGGCCTTCAGCCAATTCCCTTAATTTCTGGTCAACCAGATAATTCACCGTCCCTTTGGGATAGGTACCATCGGCCTGTCTCTCTCCGGCCTCTGTCCCGGTCAGGATTTCTATCCCTTGATCAATGGTCTTTATCGGATAGACGTGGAAATCACCTCTTTCTATTGCCTTCACCACATCTTTTCTGAGCATCAGGTCCTTTACATTGGTCTCTGGAATCAAGACCCCCTGTTTCTTATTCAACCCTTTTCTCAAACAGCAATCATAAAAACCCTCTATCTTCTGGTTGACGCCGCCTATGGCCTGGACCTCCCCCTTCTGATTCACCGAACCGGTAACGGCTATGTATTGCCTGATGGGGAGCTGCGAGAGGCTCGACAAAAGGGCATAGATCTCGGTGCTGGATGCGCTGTCACCGTCCACACCCCCATAGGACTGTTCAAAGGCAAGGCTGGCGCTGACGGTCAGTGGTTTGTCCTGGGCATATTTCTTGCGAAGATAGCCGCTGAGGATAAGGACACCCTTGTTATGGGTGTTGCCTGACATGTCGGCCTCCCTCTCGATGTTGATGATCCCGGCGCGGCCCATGGAAGTGGAGGCGGTGATCCGGGTGGGTCTTCCGAACATATAGTCCCCGAGGGCATAGACCGAAAGGCCATTGACCTGCCCCACCACCTCACCCTCCGAATCGATCATCAAGGTCCCGCGGTCGATCATCTCCTGAATATGCTCCTCCACCATGTTTGCCCGGTATATCCTCGATTCTACGGCCTCGTCTATATGCCTCTCCTTGACAACGAGTCCATTCTCCCGGCCTGCAAAGAAATCGGCCTCCCGGATCAAATCGGTGATTGCCGGGAAGCTGGTCGAGATCTTCTCCTGCCGCCCCGTCATACGGACCGCCTGCTCTACCAGTGCTCCCACGGCAGTCCTGTCAAAGGGTCTCAGCTTCTCTTCATCTGTCTTCATCTTGATAAATCGCGAAATCTGCAGGATGCTCTCATCGGTCTTGTCCATGGCGGTATCAAAATCGGCCCTTACCTTGAAAATCTTCTTCACGTCTTCGTCATAATGCAAGAGCATATGGTAGAGGTAGTCATCTGATACAACCACCACCTTGACATTCAGATCAATGGGTTCGGGCTTCAGGCCACTGGTGGTAAAAAGATAAAAGGGGTCATAGGTCTGGATCTCGAGTTTTTGGCTCTTAAGCGCCCTCTTGAGGCCCTGCCACACCCCGGGCTCGATAACGGCATCCAGGAGATTAAGCACAAGATACCCGCCCATGGCCTTGATCAAAGAGCCTGGCTTGATCTTGCTAAAATCGGTCCGCCACACGCCGGCACGGTCTACCACCCTTTCAATGCTCCCAAAGACATTCCGGTATGTGGGATAGGCTTCGATAATGACCGGAGGGCCTTTTTGCTCGCTGTTGTCCACCAGTAGATTGACCTGATAGGGTTGAAAGCGGTCTCCTTCAGGCAGAAGGGGTATGATGCCAGGGATCTGGGTTTGGGCCTGGGGCATAAAAATCTGGAGGTTATCGGCCATGTCTTCCAGCATGCCATTCAGGTACTCTTTGATCTGTTTGTTATCATATTTGTCGCTCACCCGTTCGGCCAGACTGGAGGCTGTTTTCATAAACATGACCCGATCCATCTCTTCCGCCTTTTCCTGAACCTCCTTCTGAAGATCCCGCAGTTCCAGAAAGATCTGATCGATCTCCTCCCGCAGCCGGATCTGTTTTTCCTTTATGGCCTCAAATTCATCCTTTGGAAACCGTCCCTTCTCCACCATGGCCTCAACCTGGTCGATGTGCATCGGTTTTCCATCAATCAGGGGCATGACCTCGGGCCGCTTGACCGGTCCGACCTGAATGTCCACCAGGGCAAAGCCCTCTTCTTTTACCTTCTCATCAAGACCCTTGAAAAAGCTCTTCCCCTTAGCTTCGTAGGCCGCCATGATCTCCTTTTTGGTGTTGATATACTCCTGGCTCTCAAAGAGCTGGGGGATCTGTTTTTTCAGGGTCTCCACAAGGGCAGCAATGGCCTTCTTGAAAGAGATTCCCTGGCCCCCCGGGAGACGCAACAAGATGGGTGCCTCGGGGTTCTTGAAATTGTTTACGTAGCAGAGGTCCTCCGGGACCTTTCCATCCTTCGATATCTCTTTGAGTAATTTCTTGACCGTGGCCATTCGACCCGACCCTGCCGTTCCGGTGACAAACACATTGTATCCCTGTCTGTCCATGCCCATCCCGAATTTGAAGGCCTCAACCCCTCGCTTCTGTCCAATGATCTCCGTCAAGGGTTCAAGGCCATCCGTCGTATCAAAAGGCAAGGTCGCTGGATCAAGCATCCACCTTAGCTTTTCAACCGGCACCTGTGCATAGGATTTATCTCTGGGCATCTATTACCTCCTTGCTCTTTTCCTCTTTCCCCAATTCATATAACAGAAGGGTAATACCTACTTGATCTCGATCTTGACAAAACGGGCCCTCCTTGGCCTCGATTTGGGCAACACGATCTCCAACACGCCCTGTTTCAATGTGGCCTTTACATCCTGGACCTTTACCTTGAAAGGCAGTGGGATGCTCCGGGAAAAAGAGGCAAGCCTCCTCTCGACCCTGTTGTAGTAGCTGCCATCCTGGACAATCTGCTCCTGCTTTGTTCCCTTGATCTTCAGACTCTCTTCACTCAAGGAGATATCAAGGTCTTTCGGGTCAATATCTGGTAGCTTTGCCTTAACAATAAGGGCGTCTTTGGTCTCAATGGTATCCACCGATATCCCTTCGGAGACCTTTCCCAGAAATAGGTTTACCCCCAGATCGGCCCAACACCGGTTGATGAGGTTATCAAGGTCCTTTCTGAGCTTGCTCATCTCCTGATTCTTCCATAGGATCAATTCCGACATGGCAAGAATCTCCTTTCACTCTTGCTAAATGGTTGATCAAGGCCACATTTGGATCTTGCTATCTTAGAAACAGGTCCTTCCTGATGCAAGAATTTTCTTTTCTCATGTCTTTCCAATTGCCTGAGGCCTTGACAGTTGATATGTTGTGGTAACCGTTTCTTAAATCTGCGAGGAGAAAAGACCCTTTGGATACCACCATAAGGCTTGGGATCAGTGCCTGCCTCTTGGGCCAAAGGGTCCGATACGACGGCGGGCACAAACTTGATCGGTTCTTGAAGGACACCCTGGGAGAATATATAGAATATGTCCCTGTCTGCCCCGAGGTAGAGTGCGGCCTTTCTGTCCCCCGTGACCCCCTCCGGCTGGTGGGAAATCCTGAGGCCCCCCGCCTTGTCACGATCCTCGACAGCCACGACTATACAGCAAGAATGACCAAATGGGCAAGAATTCGCTTGGCCGACTTGAAAAAGAGGGAGATCTCAGGTTTTATCTTTAAGAGCAATTCGCCATCCTGTGGCCTCCAAGGGGTAAAGATCCTCGATGAGAAAAACAGCACGGTGAGAAGGGGACGAGGGATCTTTGCCGGATTATTTGTAAAACACTTTCCCCTCATTCCTGCCGAGGATCAAAACCATATCCACAATCGCGGACAAAGGGATGACTTTTTTGATAGGGTATTTACCCTGAAAAGGTGGCGCAAAGGCCTTTTGGGGAAGCGGACCCTTGGGAAACTCATTGCTTTTCATGAATCCCACAGGCTCCTGATCCTCTCCCACAGCCAGAGACACCTTGCCATCATGGAAAGGGTGCTCAAGACCAAAAAAAGCGCTCCCGTCGATGAACTATACCCGGTCTACCAGGACCTGTTGGTAGAGGCCCTCAAACTCAAGACAACCCCAAGAAAAAATGTCAGGGCATTTCACCGCGCCGTGGGATATCTTGGAAAGGGGTTGGCCCAGGCAGAAAAACAGGAATTGATGGAAACCACCGGGGCCTATGGTAAAGGCCATGTGCCCCGGCTCGTACCCACGACGCTCATCAACCACTATGCCCGGAAATGCCGTTGCCATGATCTCGACCAGGAGGTCTTTCTCCACCCCCATCCCATCGAGCTCCATCTCAGAAATCATGCGTAACGGTAAGGAGCTCCCTTTTAACTCAAGAGATCGCCCAATGCCTTACGCGGGTCAGAGAACTGAAACACAAAGCCCTTTTCAAGAAGCCTACGCGGGATCACCCTTTGTCCTTCCAGGAGGACCGAGCCAAACTCACCCATGAGTCCCCTGATCATAAACCCAGGCACCGAGGGCATAAGGGCGGGCCTTCTGAGTATCTCACCCAGTAATCTTGTCATTTCCATATTCCTGACCGGGTGGGGGGCGGTAAAGTTTATTGGGCCAGAGAGGTCCTTGGCAGCCATTAAGAAGAGATAGATCTCTACCAGGTCCTGCTCATGAATCCAGGACACCCATTGTCTTCCACCGCCGAGGGAACTCCCCAGATACCACTTGAAAAGGGGGATCATCCTGGCAAGTGCCCCGCCTCCCGAGCCCAGCACAATCCCAAAACGGCAGAGAAAAACCCTCGTGCCAAATCCCTCGGCCTTTAATGCCTCAGCCTCCCATTCACGGGTCACCGAGGCCAGGAAGTCATCACCCGGGGGACTGCCTTCGTCGAGTAGCTCATCCCCGTGAGGGCCATAATAACCCACCGCCGAAGTGCTGAATAACAGTGTCTCCTTGCCGCTTCGGGCAGAAAGGGCCTCCACCAGGTTCTGTGTCGTAAGGATGCGACTTTCCCGGATGGCCCTTTTTGTCTTATCTGTCCATCGTCTGAAAATGGAGGCCCCGGCCAGGTTTATGACCACATCGTGTTTGGCAACCTCTTCCTGCCATGGTCCCCTTTCAGTGGGATTACCCTCAAGGGCCCTGGCACCTTGGGGCAACACTTTCTCTTTGCGGGTCGATCGCGTCAGAATCGTCACCGGGTGTCCGTGATCCACCAGCCCCTTTGTGAGGATAGCCCCAACAAAACCGGTACCCCCTGTAATAAAGACCCTCATCGGCAGAAACCCTCCCGCTGAAGGTGCATATTCTTACATCTCATTAGAAACGTCGCGATGTCAGCATCATTTCGGATCCCAAGCCGGGTCAGCGCAAAATCATACCGGACCGGGTCACGGGGTTCTATCTGACTAAACGCACAGGTGATCTCTCTGGCAGTCTGCATATCCGAGGATTTTCGATTTGTTAGTCTTAATAGAATCCCTATTCTATGCATATGGATATCCAGGGGAACGATTAATCTGGAGGGGTCCACCCCCCGCCAGCCCCCTGGGTCTACATTATCCTTACGCACCATCCAGCGCAGGAAGAGATTCAATCTCTTGCACGCACTCCCCTTTTCTGGCGAGGGCAAGAGGCTGTTACGACGACCATCAAAGGCTACCCCCAGCCTTTTCACCAGATAGGAAAGCGCCGGAATAACGGTCTCGTGGTCTTGCCTCAGGCCCGCCAGAAAACAGGCATGGAGAGAGCCAAATCGCTCGACCACATCCTTTATGCCGATTAGCATCTGGGCAAGCTCTCTTCCGGTCGTAAACCGGTGTCTGAAATTACGAAAGGCCCGCTTTATGGACGAAGCCCTTTCCAACCTCAGAAACTCGTATGGGGACGAACCCATCTTCATGAGGACGACAGACACGCTTTTCAGGATCTGGGCCACCTTCCCATACGCAAGGGAGGAGGCTATAAGGCCAACAACCTCTCGGTCATGAAAACCGGGATAGTGGTAAAGATATTCCAGTGGATCCGGATGGATCCACTCGCGGGAATTGTAGTACGCATAAAGAGCGTCAAACTGTTTCTTGTTTAAAACGGGTTCGTCAGAGACATTCATTCGTCTCCCCAGGCGATGCAATCAGCGGGGCATATGTTGATCACCTCCTGGACCTCATCTTCAGGATACTTCTGGAGTTCTGCCACCTCAATCATACCTGTTTCTTCATTTTTCTTAAAGACCTTTGGACAGATCTCAACGCAGGAATCGCAGTCGGTGCAACGACTCAGATCGATGGCCGGGGTCCTTTTCATGCCTCTCCTCCTATCCCCCTCTTAAAACAACCGCCATTCAGCCACCTGAGACACCCAGGGTGTCAGGATAAAAAAGGGAAATAATTCCCCCTTATCAGCATTGAGCTACCCCCCAGAGGCCTTCTTCAGCAGGGATGCCCGATCGGCCTACTCGGCCTTTTCAAACTGGTCTTTTTCTGCCCCACACACAGGGCAGGTCCAGTCATCGGGGAGGTCTTCAAACTTTGTTCCAGCGGCCACGCCATTATCTGGATCCCCTTCGGCAGGATCATAGATATACCCGCAAACAGAGCATTCATACTTGTCCATCTCTCACCCCTCCTCTTTTAGATTCTGTGATTGGCGCTTGGTGCCATGCATCTGGCCTTCGACCAGATTCTTATAATTTTCCCAAAAAATCCAGCAAAGCTCAAGGCCTAAGGTCACCTTATTCCCTATACCCCTCTGGTACCGGCTGCCTGTCCACATAAACCCGGCTTTCATCATCAAGGGAAAAGCGTCCCCTGGCGATCATTTCGATGGTCACCGGAAATATCTGCCAGTCTCCAAGTGCCTTGAGGAGTTCCTGGTGTTGGCCCACCACCTCGCGCAGCCTCTCTTTATCCTGGGTCAAGATTGCAAGTGGTTGAGGGAGTTCCACAGAAAGCGACCTTGAGACCATCAACAGAGGCCCGGTATCCACGCCTTTATCTGTCCAGAGGGTAGACGAACGCAGTACGCTTTCGCCGGCCACGATCGCATCCCGAACCGCCTGATCTCCCACATATTTTCTCCTGCCATCAGCCAGCCGTATCGAGAGATCAGCAGGGTGGACATTAACGCACCTCTCCAGGGTGATATAGCTCATATAGCCGCCAAGGGCAATCAGATCAATATCAAAGGCCTCTACCAGCCTCTTTGCCACCCGATCATATTCTCTTCTTGCCCTTAGCCCTTCTGCTGTCCGAACGCTCCTCTGCAAAGACCTCTGTCGATAAAAGGCACGGATATCATAGCTAAAATAGGGAAGCCCATTATCGCGGGCAATTGCTTCTCCGGCACAAAGCCCGTCCGAGCGGTCGCTAAAGATAAAGATCACCTCAAAGGGCGATGAGCCTTCTCGCGCCCGTATGCGCTTTTCATGCTCGAGCAACCTCTCGACGTTTGTGCCCGAGCCAGACAAAAAGGCGGCGACCCGCATGGGTCTCCCCGCTTCTTCAGGATCAAAGATGGGGGTTAGGGGCATGGGTCGACCTCAGTCCTCAATCCATCAAGACCTCCACAGGTCTCAGGCCATAAGGGCTTCCCTTTTCTATGGCCGTTAAGACACTTCCCCCGCCGGTAAAATAATAGGTGTCATGTGCATCGAGACCTGTCAGATAGATCTTCGGGCAGAGATTTCTCAGTTCTTGAAGGGTATCCCCCCCGGCAAACAGCTTCCAGGCAGAACCGTTGGATGCGATGAGACGATAAAGCGCCTCAGAGCCTTCAAAAAACAAGGGCATGAACCCCATTACGGCATTTACAAAGATGGTCCTGGCAGAACCTATGACATCTTTTATCCTTGGCTCTTCAAGCGACCGAGGGTCAATATCCAGGATGTAGTTGACTTCTTTTCCCTTTTTGAGCGTTTCGATCCCGACGGATCTATATTGACCCTCCACCCTCGCTTCGATGGTGTCTGACTCAACCAGATAAGGCATCTCCAGGACCTTATCTTCTTTACTGTCCATCTCGATCAATTCCATTGCAAGGGATCGGTCCTCTTCGGTGACCCCCGCAATTTGGGTGTCATATTTGGCCGATAGGAATGCGTTATACATGAGGCCGCCGAGGATCAAATGGTCCACCTTGTCGTAGAGGGATCTGAGGGGGCCTATCTTGGTGTCATATTTGGCCCCTGCCACAACCGCCACAAAGGGCCTTTCGGCATGTAACACCCTGTGGAGGTTTCCGATCTCCTTCTGGAGCAGGATGCCCGCAAAGGATGGCAGGCGAGTGGCGATATCATAGGTGGAGGCGTGGGGACGCCATGAGCCAAAGGCATCGTTCACATAGATGTCTGCCACTGAGGCCAGTTCGTCAGCAAGGACCTCCCTTTCCGGGCCTTTTGACTGCTCTCCTTGAAACCAACGGGAATTGGGGAGGTAGATCATCCCGTGTCTTCCCTCTTTCAGATCCGAAATGGACCGGGTTATGGATGAATCAATGTGCAGGATCCCCTTTTCAGGATCTATGGGAAACTCCTGGACATGGATCTCGACGGGGAGTTTCTGCTCCAGGTACTTGGCAATGGGGCCGACAGATTGATCCTCCCGGCACACGATCCTTCCCGTCTTCTTGTCCCTGGGTCTTCCGACATGGGTCATCAGGATCGGCCTTCCCCCTTTTGTAGCAATCGCGTAGAGTGTGCCAATACTCGCGTCAATCCTGTAGGGATCCTCTATCTTCCCCTTTTTGACCACATTGTGATCCACCCTGACAAGAACGACCTTGCCCTGCATATCGGCCTGCTGAATCAGTCTCAAGCGGGGATCCAGTTCGCCTTTTTCCATTTGGCTTCCTCCACATCTTGAATTATAAGATT
>CAZXCQ010000002.1:17549-64777 GCA_964639275.1 uncultured Desulfobacteraceae bacterium
GGATCCAGTTCGCCTTTTTCCATTTGGCTTCCTCCACATCTTGAATTATAAGATTATCTCTATCCGACCTCCAACGGGTCCCACTGAATGGAGCTAATAGGTTAGCTTAAACTATACGCCCTCTACGTAAGACAAATCAAGATGAAATCAAGGCTATTCGGTAAGGAGCCACTTTGAAGGCCCTGATTATCAGAGCGGGGGCCCTCGGGGACACCCTGATGCTGTTGCCTGCCCTGGTCGAACTGTGGGGTAAGGTAACCATCACTTATGTCGGGCGGCAGCCCGGGCTGGGTTTTATTGAGCCCTATGTCCACTATGCGATCGACCTTGAGGGCCCTGGCTGGCACAGGTTATTTGGGGAGAGGCCAGATCCCTATGGTCTACCTGTGTCCCGCGCCGACCTTGTGGTCGCCTTTTTTGCTGACCAGGACGGAACGATCCGCAAAAACCTGAAGCGATACCTGCCGGGTATCCCTGTCTCCCTTTTCCCCTCTTTCCCCTCTGAGGATGAGCCTGTCCATGTGGCCCGGTATCTGACCGGATGTCTGAGATCGGCAAACCTGCCAGTTGACCCTGACCGGTCCATCAAGACCATCCTGACCCAGGGCCTGCCTCGCAAGATGGTACTGCCATCCTGCCAGAACAAGATCATCTTTCATCCCGGCTCGGGCGACCCTGGAAAGAATCACCCCCCTGATCTTTGGCTCGATCTGATTGGGAGAATCGGGAAAGAGTTTGCCCGCCGTGGGTCAAAACCCGTCATCCTCCTGGGCCCGGCAGAGGAGTCCATCTACCCTTTTTTTGAAAAGGCCGCAAGCTCCCTCCAGGCGGAAATAAGATATTGCCCGGACAAGTGTGGACTCACTCGCATCCTGGGCGAGGCCATCTTATACCTTGGCCAGGACAGCGGCATAACCCACCTCGCAGCCATGCTCGGAACACCCACCATCGCCCTTTTCAAGAAAACCAGCGTGACCCAGTGGAGGCCGCTTGGACCCTATGTCAATGTAATCCTCCAGAAGGAAGCAGGCCCGGATCTCGTCAAAAAGGCGATTGAGGCCGCCATGTCGTTCTACCGTCTGCAGGGCGCTGATCACTAACCTTTGAACGGATCTATCCAATTTTCCTTGTCTCTAGGGTTCTAATCTCTTATAGTCTGATCGGATGCCTGGTTATCTCTCTAACTTTTTTTGAAACAGGAGGAGGCAATGGAAACAATAGAGGCAATTGTTGCACGGGAGATTCTTGACTCCAGAGGAAACCCCACGGTGGAAGTGGATGTGGGATTGAGCGATGGCAGTTTTGGCCGGGCAGCCGTGCCATCCGGCGCGTCCACAGGAAGGTATGAGGCGATTGAGCTACGCGACAAGACGAAAAAGCGCTTTGGCGGAAAAGGGGTCCTGCAGGCAGTCGATAATGTCAACCAGGTAATCGCGCCCGCACTTATGGAGATGGATGCCACAGATCAGCGCCTTATCGACAAGACCCTTATCGAACTGGACGGCACCCCTAACAAGGGCAAGTTAGGGGCCAATGCCATCCTTGGTGTCTCATTGGCTGTTGCCAGGGCCGCTGCGGATTCGCTTTTTTTGCCGCTCTATAGATACATCGGGGGAACCAATGCCTGTCGGCTTCCCATGCCCATGATGAATATCCTGAATGGTGGGCTTCACGCCGCCAATAACATGGATATGCAAGAGTTTATGATCATGCCGATCGGGGGTAAGACGTTTGGGGAGGCATTACGGATGGGGGCAGAGGTCTTCCATGCCCTGGCGAGCGTTTTAAAAGAAAAGGGGTTTTCCACGGCAGTGGGCGACGAAGGGGGCTTTGCGCCGGACCTGAAATCTGATGAACAGGCCCTCGAGATGGTCCTGGCGGGTATCAAGAAGGCTGGGTATCGACCCGGCAAGGATGTCGTGCTCGCCCTGGATCCGGCATCTTCTTCGTTTTTCAAAGGCGGTAAGTATGTCTTTTACAAATCGGATCAATCCGTGCGAAACGGGGCCCAAATGATCGACCTTTACGCCGACTGGATCGAGCGTTTTCCCATATATTCCATTGAAGACGGTCTGGATGAAAACGACTGGAAGCACTGGAAGGAGATGACCGAGAGGCTCGGGGACCGCATCCAGATCGTTGGAGACGATCTCTTTGTCACCAACACCAACCGCATTGCCAGAGGGATCAAAGAAAAATCTGCAAATGCCGTGTTGATCAAGCTAAACCAGATCGGTACCCTGACCGAGACCCTGGAGGCGGTCCAGATGGCCCGCCGGGCCGGGTGGAACGCAGTCATCTCCCACAGGTCAGGTGAGACAGAGGACACCTTTATTGCCGACCTGGCAGTGGCAACCGGTACCGGGCAGATAAAGACCGGCTCTCTTTCCCGATCCGAAAGGATATGCAAATACAATCAACTGCTAAGGATAGAAGAGGATCTTGGCGAAGCCGCAGAGTTTGGTTGGGAACTCTAGGGTCCATGATTTATGATTGACGATTGAAGAGATATTCAAAGGAACTGACCGATGGCATACGATGCAACCAAAGACCAGGTCCTGGAGACCTGGGAAAATGAAGAAACAGGTCTGATTATCTCCATAAACCGATATGGCGATGGAGATCCCAAGTTACAGATCGGTCCCAGGACATACGTCAAACGCGACGGAACCAAGGCCACCGCAAAGCCTGGCCGGCTTTCAATAGACGACGTGCTCTGGCTTGAAGCGATCATAGAAGAGGTCAAGGAGAAGATGAAAGAGCTCTTCCTTGAAGCGGGTTAGGCGGGCCTCTCTCACAACTCCCACAAAGACCCTTCAATGCCGTTTTTCCGTCATTTGCGCAAAGGGCCTGCCCCCCGGCTTGAACACGGGCAGGAACAGGCCCAGCGGGAATGACAAAGAGCGGCTGTCAATCGGTTCTTACCGAAGCATCATTTGCTGATTCTCTCCATTTTATCGTCTGAATATCCACCGAATCCAACACCATCCGACCAGACAGCCAATGGCATAATGGGGAAAATCCCACCAGCCAAAGGTTGTCCCTATCAGGGCCTTTCCCAGAAAATAGGACCGGATATATTCCAAAGACCCCGGATGCCATAACTGGAGAATCTCTAGCAGGCTGGTGATGGTGAATACCCAGATCGGGATAGCCCTTACCGATCTATCGGTTGGAAAAAAGAAAAAGGCAACCAGGATCCAGAAGATCTCATATAGGAGCCCTGCACCATAGTCGTTAAACCACCACCGGCCGGGACCCGGATAAAATTTGAAAAGAAATCCCACTGGCGTCACAATCAAGAGGGAAACGATAATATATTTCCGGATGGTGTTCATCGCAAGAAAAGCGCTCGCATTATGGTGGTGCCCCCAGACTCGGGGGCAGCAATAACAAAGCCGGTCCTTGATTGTCCAGGCATGAGGACCCTCCAAGATAAATCTAATGCATTAGATGAGGGGGCAGTTATGTATCATCGCGGACCGGCAGGGCCCGAGGGTAATAGGAGAGCGACTCCCGGCTCCAGCCCTTGGGACCGAGGTTAAAGTGAAAAAAATTTTCAACCTCGGAAATTCCGTCCCAGGACCAGATACAACAGCAGGTAATACGGATCAGATTGGTAATGTGGTAGCCGCCTTTGCATCCCCCTGTCGGAGGTGTCGTGTTTGTAACGGCGGGGTTATAGAGCGTTGCCAGTTCATCCTGTGTGGGCATCCGCCAGTCATCGTATCCACCGGCACGATATTTTTGGCAGTACTTTTTGGCGTCGTCCCAGCTTATGGCCTCTCCGTTATCCCTGCTCGCCCACATCAGGCCGGTCTTCATGTCCTTTACGGTCCCGTTATCGTAGGCGATAAGAACTCCATCCCGGGCAATCTCCTTGACCGGCGGACGGGCATCTCTCCTGTGCCTTCCCTTTTCTGCCATACAGGCGCCCAAAAGGACGAGGGCAAAAGCGGATGCCAGCATGATCTGCCACTTCCCTTTGGTTGGACCCTGGGAGCGGGACCATAAGGGGGTATTCATATGCCTTCACCTCCTTGCTCGAAACAGTCCAGCTATATGTGACTGGATAACAGGCCCGCCCCGGCCTCCGGCTCGTAAAGGGCCTACGCCTCGAAGAGCGCGACTTACACACAAGGCACCAAAGGCGTTGTCCATAATATAAGCCGGAACCAAAGATTCGCACAGTGCAAATCCAGGTCTGGGCCAGGGATTAACTTGATTGTTTTTCATCCTTTTGATCTCTTATTTTAAATCCTTAACCTTTCGCTTAATTTCAACTCTTGATGAATTGGTAAAAAGTCATCAAAGTTGGACTCAGCCTCAATCCAGCATAATGTTACGAAAATAGTCGATCGTCCTCTTGAGCCCTTGTTCGAGGCCCAGGCTGGGCTCCCAGCCAAGCCTTTGCTTGGCCAGGCTGATGTCCGGCTGACGTTGCCTGGGATCATCCTGGGGGAGGGATGAAAAAATGATACTGGAACGACTTCCGGTCAGCTTTGCCGTCAATTTCGCCAGCTCCAGGATGGTGAATTCGGCAGGATTTCCCAGATTCACAGGGCCAATAAATTCATCCGGCCCATTCATCATCCCGACCATTCCCTCTATCAGGTCATCCACATAGCAAAAGGACCGGGTCTGTGACCCGTCTCCATAGACGGTGATGTCCTGCCCTGTCAAGGCCTGAACAATAAAGTTGCTGATCACCCGGCCGTCATTGGGGTGCATACGGGGTCCATAGGTATTGAATATGCGTACCACCCGGATATTCACCCTGTTTTGCCGGTGATAATCAAAAAAGAGGGTCTCTGCACACCGCTTCCCCTCGTCATAGCAGGACCTGGGGCCTATCGTGTTCACATTGCCCCAGTAATCCTCCTTTTGTGGGTGGACCATCGGGTTGCCATAGATCTCACTGGTCGAGGCCTGGAGGATCTTGGCCTTGACCCGCTTGGCAAGGCCGAGCATATTGATGGCCCCCATGACACTCGTCTTGACGGTCTTGACCGGGTTATACTGATAATGGACAGGGGAGGCGGGACAGGCAAGATTGTATATTTCGTCCACCTCCAGAAAAATGGGTTGCACCAAATCATGCCGGACCAGTTCAAAATTGGACTTTCCCAGCAGATGAGTGATATTCCTCTTGCTCCCGGTAAAAAAGTTGTCCAGGCACAGGACATCGTGCCCCTCTCCGACCAGGCGATCACAGAGGTGGGAACCCAGAAATCCTGCTCCGCCTGTGACGAGGACACGCCTCTGGCTATGGATCATCTCTTCTAAACCTCTCGTGTAACTTCCCAAAAAACTCAGGGAGGGTGAATGGATTCCGGCTGAATTCTATCCCGGATTTGATAAGGAGCCGGAATGACGAAAAAGGGTCATTTCCGACTTTTTGCGAATTCATCAACTATCACCTAGAAATGGGTCAGCGCTGGTTTTCCGATTGGAAAGACATTAAACCCGATCTCGTATAGTCTCTTGTGGTCCAGGATGTTCCTGCCATCAAAGATAAAGGCGGGTTTGGCCATTGAATGGAAAATCTTTTCAAAATCGAGCCCTTTATACAGACCCCACTCGGTCATTACCGCAATGGCATCACACCCGGCCGCAGCCTTATAGGGGTCTCCATCAAAAGAGACCTTTCCATTGACATCCTCAAGGTCTGTCCTTGCATTATCCAATGCCTTTGGGTCGGTGATGACCACGCTGGCCTTTTCTTCCAAAAGCCTCGTGGCGATGAATATCGCAGGGCTCTCTCTCGTATCCCCTGTGTTTGCCTTAAAGGCAAATCCGAAAAGGCAGACCCTTTTTCCGGCCAGGGTGTTGAACATGGCATTGAGCATGTTCAATACAAACCGTTCTTTCTGATACTCATTGATCTTGACAACACCCTCCCAGTACTGGGCGACCTCTTTAAGATCATAGTGGCGGCAAAGATAGACCAGGTTCAAGATGTCCTTCTTAAAACATGATCCTCCAAAGCCCACACTGGCATTCAAGAACTTACTTCCCACCCGGCTGTCCATCCCGACGGCCCGGGAAACCTCTGTAATATTGGCACCGGTCTTTTCGCAAAAGGCAGAGATTGAATTTATGGAAGAGATCCGTTGGGCCAAGAAGGCATTGGCAACAAGCTTTGAGAGTTCACTGCTCCAGATATTGGAGGTTATTATCCGCTCCCTTGGTATCCAGTTGGCATAAATCTCGACCAACTCATCCCTCGCCTTGATACCGCTCGGGGTCTCCCTTGAGCCGATGAGGACCCTTTCGGGGTCTTCCAGGTCCTTGATGGCCGTGCCTTCGGCCAGGAACTCCGGGTTGGAAAGGACCTCAAAGTGGACCCCTTCATCATTTGTGGTGAGGATCCTTTCCATGGCCTGGGCCGTCTTGACAGGAAGGGTGCTCTTCTCCACAATTATCTTGTTAGAAGCAGAATACTTCCTTATTTGCCTGGCCGTCTTGTCCCAATATTGCAGGTCAGCGGCCATCCCAGCCCCTGCACCAAAGGTCTTGGTGGGTGTGTTGACGCTCACAAAGATAATTTCCGCTTCCCGGATGGCCTCTTTAATTTCTGTACTAAAAAAGAGATTCCTGCCCCTTGCCTTCTTTACAATCTCTTCAAGACCCGGTTCGTATATGGGGAGTTTGTCCGAATTCCACTGGGCGATGCGTTCTGGATTGATATCCACAACCGTCACCCGATACTGCGGGCATTTGTAGGCAATCATGGCCATGGTAGGTCCGCCCACATAGCCGGCCCCGATACAGAGTATCTTCTTCTCAAAATCCATCTCTGTTCTCACTTCTGACTCGTTGACCCCACGGGATGCAGGGGCGCTTACTGTAGCTCAGCGAGGCCCAGACAATACCAAATGCCTCTTCAAGAGTCACCCAAAAAGTTTTGAGAGAAAACAGCACATCCTGTTTTTGAAAGTCTTATGGCTTGACACCTCGCACCCTCCACCATAATCTTATGTCCAATTTAGCGCAACTCGCTTGATGAGCACGTGTCTTCTCAATAACTGGCGGTAAACATGTTTATTGTCAGGAGTTCTGACAAGACAATGACACCTAGAGAGAAAAGAGAATCAAAAAAGCTAAGTATCCCTTACAGCGTATACGCGCTCCTGACAGGCACCTTGATAGTGCCGGCCGCTTCCGCCTTCTGGGCCTATACGCGTATTACGGGCCAATACGGCGATCATCTCAAAGAGCGTCTGGGATTCTTCCCCCACAGAGCGACTCGACGTCTTTCAGGGTCACCCCGGATCTGGATCCATGCCGTATCTCTGGGTGAGGTAAAGGTGGCAGCGTCCTTGGTAGATGCCCTCAGAGAAATGATTCCTGGCTGCTCTTTCATGCTTTCAACCACCACGCCGCATGGGCGAAAATCGGCACGGGAGACACTTGGGGAGGAGGTCCCGGTGGTTTATGGACCGGTTGATTTTGTGGGTTCGGTACACAAGGCCCTTTCAACGGTACGGCCCGATGTCATGGTCTTTCTGGAGACTGAGATATGGCCTTCCTGGCTTTTTGAGGCGCACCGAATGGGAATCAAGACTGCCCTGATCAATGGCCGAATATCTCCAAGATCCATCGACGGCTATCTCAGATTGAGACCTTTTTTTCGCGAGGTCCTAAAAAACTTTGATGCCTTCAGCATGATCCTTGAAGAAGACGCCGCGCGGATAAAGGCAATGGGGGCAGCGGCTGAAAAGATAGAGATAAATGGCAATGCCAAGTATGATCTCCTGGCAGGCGCGGCAGATCCGGCCGTGGAGACGGAAATGCGGCGGATATATAACCTCGCTGCCGGGCGGAGCGTGTTTGTCGCGGGCAGCACCCGTGAGGGTGAGGAGGAGATGGTCTTGGATGCCTACAATAAGCTCCTCGAGAAGTTCCCCGAAACCATCCTGATCATTGCACCCAGGCATGTGGAAAGGAGTCGCGATATAGCCTCTTTGGTCAGAAGACACGGGCATGATTACCAGTTCCGAACCCAGCTTGACAGTAAACAGGCAAGGCGTACCGCAGGGGTTGTTATTATTGACACATTTGGGGAACTCTTCAAGGTATACAGTGCCGCAACCATCGTATTCTGCGGGGCGAGCCTGGTTCCCTTTGGCGGGCAAAATCCCCTCGAGCCGGCGGTTTGGGGAAAGGTGGTCTTTTACGGCCCTTCAATGGAGGATTTTCTGGATGCCAAGGCCCTCCTGGAGGCCAACATTGCGGGTGTATTGGTTTCTGACGCCAAGTCCATGGCCGAAAAGGCGCTCTGGTTTTTCGCCCATCCTGAAGATTTGAAGGCTTACGGTCAAAGGGCCCGGGAGGCTGTCCTCAAAAACCAAAAGGCCGCTGAGAAGCACGCGAGGGTGATTGAAAGGCTTCTCAGCCACCGGGCGTCCTAGGATATTGGAGTTGCCGGAACGATCATCAGGCAGTGGTGGGGGGCCAAGGAAAGGAGAACTTCTATGAGCATTGATCAGGAAGCGATCGAAACAATGTATAAAGCCCTGAAGGCAAAGACCCGGTCCAGGTTGAACCACGCCACAAAAATGATCGTTGAGGCCAAAGAAAGGGGGGGCAAGGTGGTCGCTGTGGTTGGTAGCGGACCAAACATCCATGAAGGGGTCACCACCCTTATCGCCGAATTGATTCACAAGGGAATCATCGACGGGGTCTCCACCAGTTCCGCGGTGATAAACCATGAGATGGCGGGCACACTTGAGAAGGTGAAACGATTTGACGGGGTGGCATTCGGCCTTAGTCCTGAAAAGCTGCCGTCGGATGGTCAGTTTGAGGTCAGTTTGATCCCAGAGAAGCGCCTGGAGGCGTACCAACGGGAAATCCATATTGATCTTGGCCTCTACCGCAAGATGCGCCGGGCCACGGGCAATACGATCATAAAGGTGGCTGGAAACATGGCCTATCCCACCGGCCTCCGTACAGAAAGGCTGGCCCGAGAGGTCCTTGCCCTGGCAAAGCGTTCAGGTGTCCCATTTGAAGAGATGGTGGGCTATGGGGCCGACCCCCTTACCATGATCGGGGCCGGGGCCGAGCGCCATGTCCCGGTATTGGTCACGGTGCCCCAGTTGGTGGGTGGTGGAGAGGTCGGGCTGGCGGTCGGGGACTCCGTCTCCATCTCCGAGCGATGCCAGCGGATCGCAGGCCTCATGGCCGGGGCGGATGTCATCATCGAGTCGGCCCTTGCCCTCTCACAGGAGATCCACGATGGGCCGTTTGAGCTCTTCACCGGTCACGGCATCTGGTCTGACTGGGATGGGGGATGGACCTATTCCCTTGCGGACAAAAAGATCGTGCGCATCGACCTGGACGAGAACCTGGAAAAGGCCTGGAGCCGTGAGAGAAAGGGCCGTATGGTCTCGGATGCCGTCCAGAAGGGTCTACCCAAGACAAAGTCAATGCGGATTCCCTTCCGAATGGAGATGTCTGGTTTTGCCAGGATTCCGGGCAGCCTGCCGGTTGCGGGCGACATTGGTGAGGTGTGGCCTCTCCTGGCCACAAAGGTTGCTCATGCCCTGGGTATTAAGCTCGACTTTATGAGCTACAAGCAATCACTACCCGCAGGACAGAAGGTCCGCGAGTGGATAGTCAGACAGGTTCACCCGGTTGACAGGGATCGTATGTTTGGCGCAGCAAGGAAGCTGACCCTGTAAACCGTCTAGCATCCCTCATCATTTTCCTCCTCTCTCCTCCGGCACTCTCTGTCGGTGCCTGAGGTAGACGATTGTGGTTCCCCAGCTCGAGGGGCCAGGGTCCAGACAAAAACTCTCAACCCTGGGGTCCCTTTCAAGGACTTTGTGCACGGTCTGACGAAGAACACCCCTCCCTTTCCCATGAATAACCCTGACCTGATAGATCCCTTTCTCCTGACACGCCCTCATGTATTCCTCGACAACCGACGGAACATCCCTCGGGGCAAATGCATGGAGGTCCAGGGTTCCATCTATGGGGATTGCCACCGGTTCAGGGGTTGTGTCGGTCATATCCTCTCCAGGTCCAACTGATCCCCAAAATCCAAGGCCAGCGCCCTTTCGAGCGCCTCATAATCGTCCTGTTCTTCCACCTCCACAACCAAATCCCTTTCATCCAGGACCTTGAGCTGCCCATATCTCTGCATGACCGCTATCACCCTCTTTACATCAGTGGTGACCCATCCCTTCATCCGCGAGACCAGCTCATCACCCTTAAAGGCCCTTTCAATGGTAAGACCCACCTCCCTTTTCCTGGCCTCCCACCCGATCACCGCGGGCCTCACAATAATGGGAGTAACCGGATCATGCATGGCAGCACATCGAAACCAGAGTCTTGCACGGATCATAATCCCTTTGCCCTGTTTCCTTTCCTAAAATTTTATCTTGGGGGCCTCCTGGCGTTCTTTGGGAACTGCAAAAAAAGTTGCCTTCTCAAACCCAAACATCCCCGCAACAATATTGGTTGGAAAGCTCCGTATCTTGGTATTGTACACCCGGACCGCCTCATTAAAACGCCGACGCTCAACCGCGATGCGGTTTTCAGTCCCGGCGAGCTCGTCCTGCAGACGGACAAAGTTGACGTTCGCCTTGAGGTCCGGGTATCGCTCCACAACGACCAGCAGACGAGCAAGGGCCGAGGATAGCTGGTTATTTGCCTCAATCTTCTCAGGGATACTTTTGGCTCCTGCCACCCTAGAGCGCGCCTCCGTAACCTTTACAAGGACCTCTTTTTCGTGCTTCGCATACCCCTTGACCGTCTCCACATAGTTGGGAATCAGGTCATAGCGCCGCTGAAGCTGGTTTTCGACCTGTGCCCACGCTGCCTTTACACCCTCATCCATGGTCACAAGGGTGTTATAAGTCCCTTTAAAATAGGAAAAACCGATCAAAATGATAAGTACGACGATACCGATTATGATTAACAGTGTCTTGGCTCCCTTACTCATGTTTTCCTCCTAAGGTATCAACCCGCCTGGATAGCTTTCTCATCTCCTTCAAATAGTCTTTAAAGAAGCCAACGGCCTCTCCATCGTTCAGTTTGAAATCTTCTGTCTTTGTTTTTAACAGCCTTTCAAACAGGGCGCTGTCAAGACCAAATGTCTCTGCCGTGGCCATGACGATTTGGCTCCTTTCTGTGGGGATCTCTTTTCCTTTGATATAGAGGAGGGCCTCAAATATGGCGATCAGGGCCGGGATCGAGTTGGCAACCAGTTCCTTGACGGCCCTGGACTTTCCCGAGGTCTCAAGAAACCCCTCCCGGAGCAGGAGAAGCTTGCCCTTGATCTCCCGCTCGCACTGGAGTCGCACCAATTCTAGGTCAAAGGACAGCCCCTCCAGGACATCCCGGCCGTAGGCCACGACATAGCTCCGCTGAAAGGAAAGATATTCTATGGGAAAGACATCCAGCGAGGTCTCGATATACCCATCGGTCAAAAAAAGGGGGATCGCCACATTTCTTTTCCGCCACTTCTTTACCATGTCAAAGGCCAGATCAAGCCTGGCTATCCCTTCTTCTGTAAGCACCATCATAAAATTGATGTCTGACCTCCCGGGTCGGTAGTCCCGGCCCGCTGCGCTTCCATAAAGGATGATGCTGACAAGATCGTTACCAAAGATGCTTTTGTAATCCGAAATGATCTCCGGAAATATCTCTCTTGGATCTCTTGGAATCCTGGCCATAGCCCTCTCCTATCAAAAGCCGCCTCCGGCGCCGCCGCCGCCGCTCATGCCCCCGCCAAATCCCCCGAACCCGCCTCCAAACCCGCCAAAGCTTCCACCAAACCCGCTGCTACCCGATCTGGGTCCATAGCCGCCCCCAAGACCAAAGAGCAGCGGCAAGAAAAACAGAAATGACCCCCCACGCCTCCTTGAGATCATCATAAACAGGATGAGTATAAAAACGATGGGCAAAAAGAAGAGGCCGGAACCCCCCTTTTTTGGCGCCTGGGTCCGTACCTCGCCCGTCAGTTTTACGCCTTCATTTTTGGCTATGACCTGCGTGATGGCGATGGCCCCATTGAGCAACCCTTCCCCAAATTTGTCCTTCTTGAGAAAAGGGATCATATAGCGGTCGCGGATCTCCCCCACCAGCCCGTCAGGGAGAATACCTTCGACACCGTATCCGGTCTCGATCCGCATCTTTCTCTCTTTGACCGTGACAAATATCAGGACCCCCTTATCCTGGCCTTTCTTGCCTATTCCCCATTCGTTGTATAAGCGGTTGGCATACTCATTGTATTCTGCACCCCCGATATCTGGCATGGTGACAACCACGATTGGCACCCCGGTCTTTTGAAGCAACTCACCAGTCAGGAGGGCGATCCTCTGTTTATATGAGGGGGGGATCACATTGGCAAAATCATTTACCAGACCTGTTGGTTTTGGAATCGGTCGCCCTGCGCTCGCCTGTAACCCTCCCCACCAAGAGACGAAAAACAGGGTCCAAAAAAGGATCAAACGTCTATGAGTCAAGGATTTCCACATAAACTGCCGCCTCCATACACCCAAGCCAAAAGATTTCCCTCAATTCCCCCTCAGGAGGGAAAAGACCCTGAGCGCCTCTTCTATCCCCTTTAGGTGAATCATCCCTTTTTCATAAACAGGCCACAGGCCTTCGATCAATCTTTTTGTCTCTTCACCGATCAGTATGTCGCCGCTGGTGGCATATGAGGCCAGACGGGCAGCGATGTTGGTCACAGGCCCCGTGGCCGTATAGGTCATCCGCGTCTCCAGCGAGCCCTGAAAGCGGGTCATGCCAACAAGGGCTGAACCCGAGTTGATCCCCATGTTTACATTTATCGGGTCAATACCCTGGCCCAGATGACGGTTTATGTCACGGTTCCGGTCGTAGATGTCAAAGGCGGCCCTGACCGAGTTGACGGCGTTTGTCTTCTTGTCATGATCCTTAAAGATGATCATCAACCCGTCCCCGGCCGTCTCGTTGATATCTCCATGCGAGCGGTGGATTGGGTCCACAAAACTGGAAAACATCTTTTCAACGATTTCGTTGATCTCGGCCTCGGGCCGCTGCGCACTGAGCTGCGTGTACCCCTCCAGATCAAGAAACAGGACGCTGACATCCCTCCTTTCCTTTTCTTGGGCAAGCAGTGCAGGGTCTTTCTCCACCAGATTCCGGACAGACTGGGGAACAAAGGGGCTCAGGTTGGCCAGCATCCGGGTGATCTTGATCTTTTCGCGGGTCATTTCCCAGTGTCGCCGGGCGTTCAGGAGCACATTGCTGAGCGTCTCTGAAATATCCTTTATCAGATAGAAATCCTTACGTGTAAAACGCGTCGCCGGTCTTGCAACCACACTGACCACAGCCAGAATCTCATCGTCCACAAATACAGGGATGGCTGCCTCCGGGCCGATCTCCACCTTTGATCCGTCATGCCTCACAATGGGATCACTCCTGGATACGACAACCCCTTTTCTCTGCCTCATGGCCTTTTGAATTGCAAGACGGCTCCTCTTGCAGGCCAGACAATTGACAGGCCTATCATAGAGCGCGCACTGGAGCGGGCGGGTATACTGCTCGGCATCGGGGTCTAAGAGAAGGATACAGGCCTCCATGGATGAGGGAATCAGAACCCGGATCTCCGCCCTCACGATCTCAAGGATGTCATTTACCTCCAGCAGGCGAGCGATCTTTCTTGCCAGCCGCCTCTGTGCCTCAAACCTCTCCTTGTGGTATTTTTCCATATCGTATCAATTTAGTTTTCTGCAAAATTTGTACTGGGACAGAGGGGTATGGGGGTTCGGAATCCCCATACCCCGGGTTTCAAAGGGCTAAAGTGTTATTCCATATCTTTTATTCAGATATTAGCGGTCCTGACCGACCCCTGCTATCCGGCACCCGATCCCCTTGAGGTTTGGGGTGCCGAACTCCCTTCCCACTTCTTCTATGGATGTCAGCATATTAAAGTTGGATCTCTGCCATTCATACTGGGCCTCCGGGCCCCCCTCCGGAAACCACCACCCGTAGGAGGCATTGATCACCCGGGGATGAACACCCTCTGTCAGGTGTGCCGTCTGGGTTATCTGGCCGGTTCTGGTCTCAATAATCACCGCCTCTCCCTCTCCAATACCGTATTTTGCGGCCGTCTGCGGATGGATCTCTGCCACGGGGCCGGGGCTGTGCTTGCGGAGACCGTCAACCCACCGGTAAGAGGAATGGAGATAATAGGGGCTTTTTGAGCTGGTCAGCACCAGCGGGTATTCGGGGTCGTCTCTTGCGGGAAGGCCTGCGAATCGGGGCAGAGGGGAGAGGTCAAGATCATCCGCCTTGCTCAGACAGAGCTCTACCTTTCCTGTGGGGGTTCTGAATCCGGCGGAAAGGTGCTTTTGAAATCGATCGACCCCCTTGAGATACCCCTTCTCAGCAAACTCTCTGTAGCTCAAACCACTCGGTTCAAGGACCTCCACCAGAAGATCTTCATAATCCTCATACCAGTACTCCTCTTGGGTAAGGGATCTCCCCAATTCATTTAGGATCTTTATGTCGGGCCAGCATTCCCCGGGTGGGTCAACCACCTTGGGCCGGGCAAGGATATAGCCGTGACCCAGGCCATAGTGACCGATGTCATTGAACTCAAAGTGTGTGGCGGCAGGGACTACGATGTCGGCAAGGGAGGCCGTCGGTGTCATAAATATATCTGAGACGGCAAAAAAGTCGAGCCTCATCAAGGCCTCAAAGGTCTTGCGGCTATCGGCATAGGTCAGGAGGGGATTGGTGCCATGAAAATAGGCGGCCTTTACCGGATAGGGAAACTCCTCGAGGACCGCGTTTCGAAAAAAGGCCGGGGGAATCGTCATAAGCCTGGGTATGGTCTTATGATGGGCATGAATCATCTCCTTTGTCTTAGCGGGAATAAGGTCAGCCCTGACAAACTTTCCCAGTCTCTGGGTCCTGGGTTCATTGGCCGCGATGTTGCCACCCGGCACATCAAGGTTCCCACATATGGCCATGAGGCACAAAAGCGCCCTGGCCGTATCAAATGCGTGTGTATTCTGCTCTATGGGGTTTCCCCATTGTATGGCAGCCGGATCTGATAAGGCGTAGGACCTTGCCGCCTCCTGTACGAGCCCCGGCTCCACCCAGGTAACCCGCGACATCTTCTCCGGGGTATACTCCCTTACCTGCTTGGCCAGCTCGTCAAACCCATGGGTCCAATTCTCGACAAAATCCCTTTTGTACAGCCCCTCCTCAACGATGACATTTAGAAAGGCCAGGGCCAGGGCATTATCTGCTCCCGGTCTTATCTGAAGCCAGAGCCTGGCCTTTTTTGCAAGCTCTGTCCTTCTTGGGTCTATGACGATCAGGTCCGTGCCGTTCTTTACCTGCTCCAGGAGCAGGCTGCATATCTCCCCCTCTTCATTTGTACTGGTGAGGTTGCTCCCCCAGACCACTATCAGCCGGCTCTGGTGATGAAGATCCACCACGGGATAAAACCCGCAGGTGTGGATCCCGCTCACCTCTCTTGGGGCATGGCATACGTCCTGGACTGCTACCACGTTGGGAGAGCCAAAGGTATTGGCCAAGCGGATCAGGACAAAATGCTCGATTCCCTTCGGCATCCCCTGGCAAAAGGCAACACCCCTGGCACCCCATACCGCCCTGACCCTCTCAAGATTTTCACCGATTGTCTCGATGGCCTCTTCCCACGACACCCTTTCCCAGTGGCCCTCTCCGCGCCCCCCTTTTCGTTTCAAGGGATGCGTAAGCCGCCCCGGGTGGGTAAGCCGTTCAGGGGATGCCAACCCCTTGGGACATACGTAGCCCCTGTTTAAAAGGCCATCCGGATCACCTTTGACCCTGATTATCTGATTGTCCTTGACCCCCACAATCAGCGAGCAACCCCCGTGGTCCATCCTCCCGCAATGCGTCCTTATCCAGCGAATCTTATCTGCCATCTGAAGCGCAAACCCTTCCCCATGTTTTCATAAAACCCATCGCCGTTGTAACATCTTCTCCCATCGGCCTTGCCTGGAATGTACCGAACCTTGAGACCAATTGCAACCTCCTGGCCGGACCAAAAGAGCGTTGGGGAAAAAAAGGCCTCCCCACCCGACAAGAATTCTGTGGGGAAGCCAATTAAAATAGCTGAAATGTTTACACTAAATTGTCAATCCAACGTATGCTAAAGCTCGAGCCACGAATCCGAATAGAGGGAGTGGCCCAGTATGACCCTGGCCGTCTTCACATAGTCTTGCATCTCTTTGGAGAGCGACCCCATATCAATTGCCTCACCATCCATGACCTTGTGTATGATCTCCACAATGTCAGGCCTCTCTCCCCTGGCTATTGCGATGAGGTCGTCATCGTTGGAATCGGCAATACAGGAATACATCCCCTTCCTTTCCAACATCACCATATAGGTCTGATTCAGGATGGGTCTTAGGTGATCCGGAGGACCGTTGGATACATTGGAAAGCCCACACGTCGATTTAACGCCCGGAAACATGTCCTGGAGCATCTCCTGAAATGCCATCAGGCTCATCAGCTGGGGTTGCTGGATATTGACCGGGGTGACGATCCCATCCACAAAGATGTCTTCGGTGGGGACCCCGGCCTCATTGGCCGCATAGATGAGTTCAGCGGCCAGTGCCCCCCTCTCGTTTTCATCCCTCGGCAGTCCCTCCGGCCCCCACATCAGTGCAATCATGTTGGCCTGGTATTTGACGGCAAGCGGTATCATTTTTTCATACCGCTCCGGCCTACACATGATTGAATTGATGATGGCCTTCCCCTTGTGGACGGCGAGGCCTGCCTCCATGGCCTCGATGTTAGAGGTGTCAAGACACAGGGGCGGGTCTTCCCCTATGGCCTCCTGGACCGTCTTTACGACAAATTCCATCAACTCGGGCCCGCCCTTTCTCGCAGGACCCAAATTGATATCGATCCAGTCCATCCCCTTCTCCTTCTGGTGCCTCACCTCCTCGGCAATGGGACCCGGGTCCTTCTCCTTAAAGGCCTTTCCAATAACCCTGTTGATCACATTCAAATTCTCACCAATCAATAGCATGGTCAGACTCCCTTGTACTTATTGTTTTCCGTTTCCGTTTGTTCAACTTGCCGCCAGGCGCCAGCCAAAACAAACCCCACAGGCCATGTCATCCGTCTATTTCATCATCTCCTTCAAATACTTGGGGATCAGGGACGCATCCCTCGGTCCAATCATGATCTCCCAGTCCGACAGGTCTTCTTCCATCTCCCCGCTTATGGCCGCGGCATAACCCGGGATGATGATCTTTTTGTGGGCAACCTTGTCAGCAATGGCACATTTCTTGACAAACGCGGCCACTGCATCGCCGGCAAACTTACCTGCGGCCCAGGCGGTCATGACCGAGAGGCCTTCTGTGTCCATTATAAGCAACCAGCTGGGCACCCTGCTGCCCTCAATCTCTCCACTGACAATAAAGTAGGTCAGAGAGAAATTGGTGGTAACGAGTACCGGCGAATTCTCATCCGGCCCGCCGATCTCATATATCCCCTGCGTCACTGTCATGGGTCGCTGGGGATCGGTGAATATGTTGAGTCTTTCAAGCAGCAGAGGGAAGAGGTTTTCCCCTTTGAAATCAGAGAGGACCACAATCCCTGCATACTTTGCAATCAGCATCGCGGCGATGACCGTCTCCATATCGAGATTGCCCGCCATCTCGCACGGGAAGGTAATTGTCGGGAAGCCCAGGGAGCGATTTCCCGCCTTAAGGGGGGCCCTCCGGATCACCACCTGGTCCTCAAAGACCTGTTTCATCTCTCGCGAGCCCGAATCCAGCACCAGGTCCTTGAGCCCCATCTCGGTCAGTTTATCGGTGAGGGGTATCAGGTCCTCCACGCCGTGGGCCTTTACTGCCAATGGCAGGCCCTTGTCTTTGGCGAGGTTTCCCATCGCTTCAACGTTGTCAGCGGTGGCGGCGTAAAGAAGCGGCCTCTTGAAGCCGGAGACATCGGCCGCCGCCTCTATGGCGTCCACCTTGTCGCTCATGAGGATCAGGCCAAATTCGCTCTTTTCAGCAATCTTCTTGGCCGAGGCCGCAAATGCCGATGCATCCCCATTTGCGTCTTTGAGGGCGACCAGCTCGGGCCTGAGGTTTAAGCCCACCCTTTCATACTGGAGCGCGTTCCACTCCTTCAGTTTTTTGTCCAGGGCCTCGCTATCCATGTCCGAGGCAACCATAGCGGCGAGTCCCGTGGGGTTGTAAAAGGTCTTTTCGTGTCTGAACATGACCGTCTCACCCCCTGTCTTAAAGGCCCTGCCCCCGGCACCGATCGCAACCGGCCGGATCGGCGGGGCCGAGGCCTCTGCCAACTGTTCCCTGGCCTCATCAGAGACATAGGGGCATGAATCCAGTTCTGCCTTTCCAGATGCCAGATTCATCGCAAACGCCAGACAGGTGGGGACACCACACTCACCGCAGTTTGTCTTTGGCAACAACTTAAAAATCTGAATTCCAGTCAGTCCCATAATTTACTCCTCATCGGCGGTTTGTAATTTCTATAACTTATCGAACGACCAGCCCCAAACACTACCCCACAATTGGATCCATCTTCAGGGCAGGATGATCCTTTTCCTGCAAAAAGGGAAGGATCTCTTCCTCGGTTGTCCCAACCGTCTCATCCGCGATCCGGTCGATCAGATCGGGCACACCCATTTCTTCTCCCCGCTTAAGGAGGCGTCCTCTTATCTCTTCCTTGAGGGACTTGGGCATCCATACCATCCTGAGCAGTCCCCCGTCGCCGATAATGAACTTGCGCTGGGTGATGTTATACTTTGAATGACCCACAAAACCGGGAGAGGATTGCCCCCCTCCCATCACGCCTGCGAGGGTGGTGAACTTCATCCCTGAGGGGGTTTCTCCGGTGTAGTCCCGGTGAACCGTCATGACACCGTTACAGGTCGGTAGCACCGCAGCAATACACTCGCAACAACCGCAGGTGGTCATGGGATCATTGACGAGGCTGTAGAAGTTATAATGGTCTACGGTCTGGCGTGAAGCCTTGTAGACAAAGTCATTCACGCCCTTCCACTGGCCCAATTTCTCATCAAGACACTCGCCCTTTTCCACAGGCTGGTTGGGACCGGTCGGGTTGATCTCGTAAGAGGCCTTGCAGTCCATCCAGTTGTAGGCGCCACAAAGCCCTGTTCGCTCGGGACTCACCATACAGACGTGGCTGGGGGCAAAGGACTGGCAGAGGGTGCAGGAATAGTATGTCTCCACACTCTCATCGGTCATCTTCTCAACCCGATCATCCCTTGCATTGTATTCGGCTCTGGCCCTTTTGGTTAGATTATCCACATCCTCTTTCTTGGTGTAAAGGGTCACCTGTACCTTGTCCAGGATGCTCCCAAAGTCCTGATGGAACTTGGCATGAAGGATCACACCGATATCTTTGAGGCTAAAGCCCTTTTCTACGGCCGGATCGCCCACACGGATCCAGGCGATATCCCTCTGCCCGATATGCATGACGCCCTGGGCATAGTTGATCAGGTGATGGATCTGCCGCTCGAGGATCGGCTCAAAGTCGGGCTGCATTTGCCGGCCGGCCACCTGGACGTAAATTCCCAGGGGCGGGCGATCGCCCTTCTTTAGGTCCTTCACATCAGGACCAATCACCTCTACCTTGCCGTCCTCTATCTCATCCATCTCCGCCATCTTGCACAGCTCTGTGCACTGGCTCTTGCCCCCCCCCATCTCGAGAAAGAGGTCGTCCTTGCGAACACGCTCACCCTCAAAGGCAGGGCCATAGGCCAATGGGATATCGATTTCCGTTATGGTCACCTTGAGACCCCTCACCTCGATCGATTTGGAAGGCATCTCATCGTGCGACACATTGGCCACCACGTGTTCATAGGTGCAGACCCCGGTGGGAAGGATCTCCGGGATATCCGTATCCGCAATGGTGGGAAACCCCCAGTTAACGCACCCGGCCGCGTTGGCCGCCCACTCGGCATTGACGTCACCCAGGGCATTGACAAAGGCAAAGACCCGGTCTTTTTGGTACTTGAGCACCTTTTTGTAATCACCGGGCTGAATCCCCCCAAAGGCCATGCCGGCCCGGTTGGCAAAGCCCAGGGCAAAGACGGCCGCTGAAATATCCGGGCCAAATGGCACCAGACGGGTGTTCCACCCGATCTGGACATCCTCCTCGATAAGCTGCTCTGTGAAGCTGGTCCCGTTTTGATTGGCCGCCATAAATACATAGATGGTCTTTAGCTGGTATTCTTCGGCCATCTTCTTGGCCGTGGCCGAGTCAGGGGCAGCCCCCACAATGGCGGCAAATCCCGGGGCCGTTCCGTCCACAAACTCCACCCCGCGCTTCCGCATGATGGCATCATCGGCAGCGCCAAGCCAGATCTTTCCATTTTCGATATCGGGGTCTTCCACCTCTGGCTGGTAAAAATCGGGCGTTTCTACATACCGGATCGCCTCAACAATCTCCTCTGCAAAGAGGGTGGCCATGCCTGCGTCCAATAAGGGCCCCAGATAGGGAAGATAGCAATCGTTCTTGACATGGGGAGGTAAGAGCTTCCGGGCAAATCCGAGCGGCTTTCTTGCCGAATCCAGATCTGTCACCTTTATCCCGGTCAATGAATAAATGATGGGTAGGTAATAAGCCGTGTTGGGAAATTCCAGCTTCTGACTGCCGCCATAGGTCTCCAGGGCCTTCTTGTACTTTCCTTCTGCCTTTGACACGATGTTGTATGCGCCCTGAATGGCCGCAAACGCAACTAACTTTGACATATCCTATTCTCCTCCCTTCTTAAGAGGTGTATCTTTTGAGCTTAAGGCCGAGTTAGGCCGCCTCCAGCTTCTGCCGGTCTGCCATATCCATAAGGATCCTCTCGCGGGCCTTATCAATACCCAGGGCCTTTCGTTTTTTGTCAATATGAGCAATCATCTTGTGGGCGTGCTTGATGGGGTCCGCCTCCATATCCCACATGCCGCCATATATTTTTTCCAGTTCATTATATAGGTAGTTTTCAAAGACGGGTGCCCCGCTGACAGGCAAAGTCACGCCAAAAACCGTATACACACCAGAAGTGACAAAATAGTGACCAATACTAATGGCCTTCTCGCTCATCCACTCCGGCGCAGAACCGGCCGCGGGGAGATCGCTGATGTCGTTTCCCAGGCCTCCTGCCTTGACCACCTCTGTGGCAGCCATAAGGATCCGGCTGTTGTCCACACAAGACCCCATGTGAAGAACCGGGGGGATCCCCACCGTCTCGCAGACCTCTGCCAGCCCGGGACCACAATAGACCTTGGCAGACTCCGGGGTCAGAAGCCCGGCCTTACCGCAGGTGATGGCGTTACACCCGGTTGTCAGCACAATCACATCGTGTTTGAGCAGTTCCTTGACGATGGTGAGATGCCCCTCATCATGAACGGTCCGGGCGTTGTTACACCCCACAACACCCGCAACTCCCCTTATACGGCCGTTGATGATGTTGTCGTTCAGAGGCACATACGATCCCCGAAAGGTTCCTCCCAGGTGATAATTAATCGCCTCATAGCTAAAACCAGCTATCAGATTTGAGGCATTATCCGGAATCATCACTTCCTTTTCCCTGTTAGGGAAATTGTCTATGGCCGTCTTTATGATCTTCTTTGCATCTCCAAATGCGCTGTGTTCATCAAATTCGATGTGGAGGGTGTCGCCGGAGGCAATCTTTGCCCTTGGATTGGTGGTAATTATCTTGGTGTGAAAACACTTGGCCACACTGGCCACGTTCTCCATGATGCACTGAACATCCACCACCATGGCATCCACAGCCCCGGTTATGATGGCCAACTCCTGCTGGAGATAATTCCCCGCCAGGGGCACACCGTGACGAATGAGGATCTCATTGGCGGTACAGCAAATACCGCCGAGCTGGATCCCCTTGGCCCCTTTTTCCTGGGCATACTGAACCATCTCCGGAAGTTCGGAGGCCTGGACGATCATCTCACTCAGGAGCGGCTCGTGCCCATGGATGATGATGTTTACATGGTCCTTTTTGAGAACCCCTAGGTTGGCCGAACTCTTCAAGGGGTACGGGCAACCAAAGAGGATATCCTGAAGGTCGGTGGCCATCATTGAGCCGGCCCACCCGTCAGCGAGGGCTGCCCGTGTACATTGCGTAACCAGATTTTCATAATCCTGATCCACACCCATATGGGTCCGGTGCATGATTTCAACTATCTCTCTATCGATGCCCCTGGGAATAACGCCCAGCTTCTTCCACAGCTCATAACGCGGGGCCGGGGCGCGTTTGACCATGAGAAGCTCCCCGGTCTGTTGTCCCCACTGGGCCAGGGCCTTTTCACCCACTTCCACGGCGATCTCGTCAATATCGCGATCAAGGGCTTCACCATCTTCACCCTCTACAGTAATATCAACCCCAAAATCGGGCGCAATCTCAAGGAGTTTCTTGGTATCTTGGATCTTGTAATCTTCTGTCTCTCTTCTTGCCGCGGCCAGGAATGTTTCGGCAACCCCTCTCCCATGGTCTGAGTGGGCAGCAGCACCGGCCGCCACCATCCGGGCAAAATTCCTGGATGCGATCGTCTCCGGAGTTGCCCCACAAAGCCCCTTCCGCGTATCCCCTCCCTCTATTCCAGACTTTGGTAGAGGGAGCCGGCAGGGTCCTTGAGCGCAGTTCTTACAACAGGTCCCCTGAATGCCGATGTTGCATGGCTTCATGGTCTGGGCCCGGTCAAAGATGGTCTCCACCTCCAGCTCCCTGGACCTTTCAAGCATTTTCACTGTGGCCGGGTCCACGCTGAGCCCCTCCGGTCTTGCCACCTTTTTTGCTTTCGCCTTGGTCTCAGCGACCTTGGCCTCGGCTTCTTCTGATGCCATATTCAGGTTCCTCCTTATCTTTCTCTATGTACGCCTGTGAATCCGATCAATATTCTCAATCAATTTCTCAACCATTGTCCTCTGGTGGGCCGCAGGTGTCTTGGGGACTTCCACGCCCTTAAGGGCCATTCTTTTGGCCTCAAGTCTCTCCCTCTCGACGGCCCTTTCATATCTGAGGGCCTGGAGTTTCTCTTTTTCCTTTTCTTTGGCCTCTGCTTTGGCCTTCGCGTCTGCCTCTGCCTTTTTCTGGGCCTCCTCTTCGGCCTTTTTCTTTGCCTCAGCCTCTGCTTTGGCCTTCGCCTCTTCTTCCGCTTTGGCCTTTTTCTCTGCCTCGGCTTCGGCCGCTGCCTTGGCCTTGGCCTCCTCTTCGGCCTTTTTCTTTGCCTCGGCCTCTGCCTCCTTTACAGCCTCTTCTTTGGGCCTTTTCTCCGGCTCGGGGGTAGGGGGCGGGGCCTTCTTTTCTGCCTTTGCCACTTTGGCAGGGGCCTTTTTCTTTGGCTTTGCAGGTTTTTCTTTGGCCGGCTCCTCTTTACCAAAATCAAGGTTCGGTTCTGGCGACAGGGCAGAAAGGTCTGCCTGCTCGTGTTCCAGCCTCTTGGAGATCTCCCCTATGTCGCTGGCCATGCCCCCGTTGATCATCCGATCAATAAAAGAACGGGTCAAACGGACGCTCTCCGGATGTCTTAATATGACCACGCTTGATCCAGCAAGGAGATAGCAGACAGCACTGACTGTCTCCATCAGTATGGCGCGCCTCTCAGGATCTCCCAGGGTTGGGGCCTCTTGAATGGGTTGTCCGGCCTCTTTGCATTTCCAGATTTCGTTACCGACGTTATTGATCATCGGCACCTGGAGCTTGTCATCTTCCTGCGTCAGGGCGGCCATCATGATTCGTTCCATGACCGAGTAGCTGTATTCCAGGCCATACCCCAGTCCACCCGTCGTGGGGTCCACCAGGATCTTGTCGCTTTTCACCCCCAGGTTTCCAAGCAATATATTGAGCTGCTTTGCCAGGTTCACATCAATGGGCGATGAAGCCACGATGGTGTGGCCGTAACCCAGGGCGCTCGCCCCAATTCCCTTATGGTTTCCTTCCTCGACAGGTGCCAGCGAGAGGTTTTGTCCCTCGCACAATTCTGAAATGTTTTTTAAGACCTCTTCATCCTTTTGATTATTGGCTGTCCCCCAAAGCACAAGCGGTACATCAATCGCATCGGCTACTTTCTTGGC
Organism: uncultured Desulfobacteraceae bacterium; assembly: GCA_964639275.1. Taxonomy (GTDB): domain Bacteria; phylum Desulfobacterota; class DSM-4660; order Desulfatiglandales; family Desulfatiglandaceae; genus CAZXCQ01. The sequence goes on from CAZXCQ010000002.1 coordinate 41,628, forward strand.
CACTTCAGCGGCCTCTTTCGCGCCCCTGTCCATTCCATTGGGGTCCGTGCTCTTCAGCTGGAGGACAATGATGTCTGCCCCATATTCCTCAACACATTTCTTTGCCCACGCTTCGGACGAAGTAACAACGTCTTTAAACGGCTCAACTGCCGCGGCTGGCCATTCCCCCGATGGGTCGTAATCCCATACCTCCATTGCGATCTTTGGGGCATTGGGCATCGTCCCCTCAAAAAGATAAAACGGGTATGAGTCTTCTCCCCCCACCCTAACAGCCGCAGCCCCTGTTCCAATGGTCGCCACCCCTATCTTTCCGGAATAGGGCTGTTTGGGAATCTCAAATGCCAATTTCTGTACCTCCTTCTTGGGCTTTTTTGTAACTTCTCAAATGTTTTTAAGATGTTACGTTTTTTTGATCCAATTTATGAATGTTGAGCGTGGCGCGAAAGCACCACTGCCTCATTCGTCGGTAATGAGAGGGTCAACCTCCTTCCCTCTTTTCGCTATAATTCTGTTGCATAGTCGATTGCTCTTATCAGTTCTCTTGACGACCTGATAATTGTGAAAAATATAACAAGGTGGGGTAAAAAAATTACCTCAATTTCATGAGGTGTTTTGAAAGCAAAAATAGATGAACTTCTATCTCTTGTCAAGCAATTTTTGCTGCAATTTAGAAGGGTTCTTATGCCTAAGACTACACAATATACGGTATCGCAAAAGTAACCTATACAATATATTGATTGGCACGGGAAAACCCTCCCCGACCGTCCTCCCGCCCCCACCTTGGTGGGGAAAGGCCTTGATGGAATGACAAAGGGTGGCTGTTGCAGAATCAAAAAAGGCTTTCAAAGATCCTGTAAGAGGCCTTGAGAGCTATACTCTCCCCACTTAACTCCAGTGTCGGTCTCCCTCTCAGATCAAATTCCTGGACCTCGGAGTCTTCAGGCACTATACCGGCAAGCTCCATTTCATATTTATTAACCGCTTCCTCTATTGCCCCCCTTTGTTCTTCTCTTGCCCGGTTAACGATAAGATGTCTTCTCGCGATATTAAGGGTCAGTTCATCGACCAACTGAAAGATCCTATGGGCAGCTTGAATTCCCCTCCGCGTTGGATCTGATATCACAACCAAACTGTCAATGTTATTGGTGGTAAGACGGCTTATATGTTCCATCCCCGCCTCATTGTCAATGACAACATATTTATAATTATCGATGAGTCTATCCAGATATTGTGTCAGAAGCGTATTTGCCGCGCAATAACACCCGGCTCCCTCGGGTCTTCCCATCACCACCAAATCAAAGCCAGTCGCCTCAACAACTGCCTCTTGGAGTTTCATCTCCATGTAGACATCCTTTGTCATGCCACTGGAGACCCCTTTTTTCATCTCCTCCCTGGCCTCGCCCAAAGTCTCTCCAACCTCCAGGCCCAAGACCTCATTCAGATTAGCGTTAGGATCTGCATCAACGGCGAGCACAGGCTTTTCCCTTTTCTCAATAAGATACTTGATGAGGAGACCTGCTATCGTCGTTTTCCCAGTCCCACCCTTACCGGCCAAGGCTATCGAAACGGTCATCATACCTCTTTTCTATAAAATTCGAGTTGATGTTTCTAAAGAAATTTACTAGAATCCGGCCGTCCTATGCAATATTTTGAACCCCTATAAATACTTATTATGACAATAAAAAAAGATATATGGAATAGTATTGCAAAGAATCTCAAATCTAGCCTGTCAACATCAGAATATGATACATGGTTCTCCAATACAACACTCAAAAATCTGGACCAAAACCAGGCCCTGATCCAGGTCCCAAATAGGTTCGTAGCCGCGTGGCTCAACGAAAACTATCTGAGTCAAATCCAGGACTCATTTAAGAGCCATCTTGACTTTCTCCCAACAATCCGCTTCACGTACCCAGCAAAACAGACGAAAAGAGACAGGCAGCAGAAAAGAGGTGCCACCAATTCGGATATTGCCTCCCTCCATCAGCTCGATCCGCTTTTGACCTTTGCTACCTTTGTCAAGGCCCACAGCAACCGCTTTGCATACTCATCAGCACTCAACGTGTCAAACAAAAGGGTAACGGATTATAACCCCTTGTATATATTTAGCGAGCTCAGTCTGGGCAAGACCCATCTCTTAAATGCCATAGGTAATCAGGTCATCAGCACCAATCCGTTGGCCAATATAAGGTATATCCGCGGAGATCGGTTTTGTTCAGATTTCTTGAGCGCAAGAAGAGAAGGAGAAGTTTTTAAGTTTAGAGAAAAATACAGAAATCTGGATTTACTCCTCCTTGACGATATCCACCTCCTCGCCCGGTCTAAGATATCACAACAAGAGCTGATTTCCCTTTTTAACGCCTTTTACGAATCCAATAAGCAGATGGTCTTGGCTGGACCTCACCCCCCTGTTCAAATCCATGGTCTCATCCCAAAACTGACATCACGCTTAGAGTGGGGGCTCTTGTCGGAGATCAGGACCCCCGAGCAAAAGACAAAGATAAAGATTATCACACAAAGGGCAAAAGACAAAGGCCTAAAACTCCCTGATGATGTCGTCTTTTTCCTGGCTAACAGTACCAATGATCTAAAGAGCCTTGAAAACTACTTATCTGATATCCAAACTTATGCCTCCATCTACAAGCGTCAAATCACGATCTCCACGGTCAAGACCCTTCTGAGCAGAGATAATGCCAAAAAGATACGCCTAACGGACATTCAAAAGGCAATAACTGCTCACTTCAATATATCTCTATCTCAGCTATTATCAGATCAAAAAAGGCGGAAATTTTCATACCCACGACAGGTGGGGATGTATCTTTCCAGACGCTTAACCGGTTTATCTTTCAAAGAGATTGGCCATGCATTTGGCAAAAAAGACCACTCAACCGTCCTTTATGCAGTAAGACGTATGGAGACAAATGTAAGAGATGGAGTAAGCCCAGTCGTAGACGATATCAACGAGCTGCTAAATTTACTCTCCTAACTGACTATGTGGTTCCCATATCTAAATATAGTGTATTATTCTTTGACAACTCCCATTATGTTGTGGTAAATTAGCCAAAGCGAAACAGTGACGTCTACCCCTACCGGCTTTTTGAGTGGTTACAGCAAACACAAAGAATTCCTGGTCTAGAGAGTGTTCAAAACCTCATCCTTGGCAGTCAAACATCAGATATGCGGTCAAAACCATCGAGTGTTTTTTTTAATCTCTACAAGAAATTTATATTTATATTCAACCACTTGTTTAGGCTCTTAACAAATCAACGCTCAAAATTATGATTATATGTTTTTCTATTCAATCTTCATTGTAGTCAAACCGGTTGGTTTCTGTATTGCGTAAAACACCCCAAGTAAAAAATCTGGAGGCTATCAAATGGAAATAAAAATCGACCGTGAAGAACTCCTCAAATGCATCTCAAGGGTTCAAGGTATAATTGAAAAGAGGACAAATATGCCTATTTTGTCTACGGCGCTCTTGAGTGCAAGTGAAACGGAGCTAGAGATCTCCGCAACGGATCTTGAATTGGGGTTTAAACAGGTAGTCCCCGCACAAATTATACAGGAAGGGTACATCGCCATATCCGGTAGAAAGCTCTTTGAGATATTAAAGGAATGCAGGGGGAGTACGTTTCAAATCAAAGAGAAGGAAAACAACTGGGCCTTTTTGACAGATGGGGTAGCGCGTTTCTACCTGGCCTGCCAGCCGGCTGACGACTTTCCGAGCTTTGTTGAGCCGGAGGGGGTCAAGAGGGTTGAGATAGAAGGTGAGACCCTGAGTGAGATGATCAATAAGACGATCTATGCCGTGACCATGGAGGAAACCGGGTTCAAACTCTCTGGGGTATTTACTGAAAAGATAATAAAAGAAAAGGGTGTTTTTTTGAGAATGGTGTCTACCGATGGGCACAGGTTAAGTCTTATCGAGAAACCTCTAGCCAAGGGTGAACCTCTTGAACTGCCGGTCGGCGTCATGATCCCAAAGAAGGGGATGTCGGAGCTGAATAAGATCGTGTCGGATGGTGGAGTTGTGGAGCTGGGATTTGATCAAAAGAACTGCGTCGCAAGGAAGGCCGACACCCTGATGGTGGTCCGTCTTCTTGAGACAAAGTTCCCTGACTACAAGGCAGTCATTCCCAGTCAAGAGAAATACAAGACGAGTGTTGATAGGGTTGTGCTACTTGAGGCTATGCGGAAAATGCTGATCCTGAGCAATGAGAGATATCGGGCGGTGAAGATCACCCTGGAAGGGGATAGCCTGGAATTGGTTTCGACGAATCCGGACCTGGGTGAGGCACAGGAGGTGATTCGCGTGGAGTATAAGGGTGAACGGCTGGAAGCCGGGTTCAATCCCCGGTATTTTGTGGATATCCTTCAGTCCATGGAAAGCGAAGCTGTGGTCGTAGGTTTTGTTGACAGCTCAAAGCCGTGTGTGCTGAAGGGAGAGGCCGATGAAGGGTTTTTGGGGCTTGTTATGCCTATGAGGGTTTAAGATATGCAAGAGAAAAAGAGGACTTATGCTGCTTCTGATATAAAGGTACTGGAAGGTCTGACGGCGGTCCGAAAGAGACCCGCCATGTATATCGGTGATACTGGCTCGGAGGGGCTGCATCATCTGATCTATGAGGTGGTGGACAACAGTATTGATGAGGCACTTGCGGGGTATTGTGGTCGTATTGACGTTGAAATCCTAAACGATAACAGCGTGGTCATTACCGATGATGGCCGCGGGATTCCAGTCGATATTCATGACTCCGAGAAGGTGCCTGCCCTTCAAGTGGTAATGACCAAGTTGCATGCCGGTGGGAAGTTTGACAATAAGACATATAAGGTGGCCGGGGGGCTTCATGGCGTGGGGGTTTCGGTGGTAAATGCCCTTTCGGAGTACCTGGAGGCAGAGGTCTACCGCGATGGAAAGATCTATTTTCAGCGGTATGAAAAGGGGGTTACAAAATCCGGATTGGAGGTCCGCGGTGAGACCAAAAGGATGGGCACCAAGATCCATTTTCTGCCGGATAGTGAGATATTCAAGAGCATTCGATGGGACTTCGAGACGATTTGCAGGAGGATGCGCGAACTCTCTTTTCTCACAAAGGGAGTCAGGATAAAGATAACCGATGAGCAAAGCGGAAGAAAAAAAGATTTTCTTTATGAAGGGGGGATAAGGTCCTTTGTAGAATACCTAAATAAAAATAGAGAGACCCTTCATGACAAACCGATCTATATCTTGGGTGAGAAGGCGGGCGTAATAATGGAGATCGCGCTCCAATATAACAGCTCTTACAAGGAGGCGATATTTTCCTTTGCAAACAATATCAGTACGCGTGACGGGGGGAGCCACCTCAGTGGGTTTAAGGCGGCGCTTACGCGAAGTATTAATCAGTATCTGCAGAATTCTGGGCTGCAAAAGAATTTTAAGGAAAAGCTGACAGGCGAAGATGTGAGGGAGGGCCTAACAGCGGTTATCAGTGTGAAATTACCCAACCCGCAGTTTGAAGGACAGACCAAGACAAAACTGGGGAATAGTGAGATAAAGGGCTTTGTAGAAAACCAGGTAAATGAAGGGTTAAGCAGCTTTTTTGAGGAGAATCCCAGTGTGATCAAGGCGATCCTCTCAAAGGTGATTGACGCGGCCCGGGCCAGGGAGGCTGCAAGAAAGGCGAAAGACCTTGCCAGGAGAAAGGGGGTACTCGCCACCCACTCCTTGCCCGGCAAGCTTGCTGACTGTCAGGAGCGTGACCCCAGCAGGAGTGAGATATTTATTGTGGAGGGTGACTCGGCTGGCGGATCCGCAAAGCAGGGCAGAGACAGGAGATTTCAGGCTATTCTGCCGCTCAGGGGAAAGATCCTCAATGTGGAAAAGGCCCGCTTTGATAAGATGATATCGAGTGGCGAGATAAGGACCATGATTGCCGCTCTTGGCACCGGGATTGGGGAAAGAGACTATGATATTGATAAAATTCGGTATCACAAAGTCATTATAATGACAGACGCAGATGTGGATGGTTCACATATCCGGACCCTGCTGCTGACCTTCTTTTTCAGGCAAATGCCCGAGTTGGTGGAAAAGGGCTATCTTTACGTGGCCCAGCCCCCTCTTTATCGTATACGGGACGGAAAAAAGGATATCTATGTGAAGGATGAGGCGGGTTTTAACGATATGATATTAAAAAGAATTTGCGAGAATGAGAAGGTCGTTCTCGAAGGGGGTCAGGAGGTCTCTGGCAAGAGACTGGAGAATATGCTCAGCGGTTTGATCAAGTTTTATGACAGTTTAAACGCACTTTCCAGGAAGGGTTATAGCCAGCGGTTTGTAGAGTTACTGGTCTCCAACGGGATTACCGATAAACGGTTGTTTAAGGACAGGGATTTTGTTGAAGGGTTTATGCAAAAGCTGCGGGAGAACGGTTTTGAAGTGGAAGAGAATTTTGGGGATGAGAATGGCTACCATGAGTTTGTTGTGACAGAGACAAAGAACGGGGGCCAGAGCTTTTCAGTAAACTGGGAGTTTTTGGCCTCCCCTGAGTTAAAACAGCTAATGAAGATAGCGAAGGACTTTAGGAAGGTCAACAACGGCAGCCATATCGTCACGGTGGGCGGAAAAGAAGGGAAGCTGCACAACGCCGAAGAGTTCCTAAAGCGGCTTTTGGAGAAGGGGAAAAAGGGACTTACTGTTCAGAGATATAAAGGTCTTGGGGAGATGAACCCGGTGCAACTCTGGTCAACAACCATGGATCCGGAGAAAAGGACGTTAGTGAAGGTCAGGATAGAGGATTGGGTGGAAGCGGACGAGACATTTACAATTCTCATGGGGGATAAGGTGGAGGCCAGGAGAGAATTTATCCAGGAAAATGCCTTGGAGGTCACGGATCTGGACATATGATATGCGCCTCAGGAATTGAGAATAAAATGATTTACTGGAGCAGATAATGGTTACGGATATTAGGCTCGACTCTGTGAATATCGAAGATGAGATGAAGAGGTCTTATCTCGAGTATTCTATGAGTGTCATCGTTGGCAGGGCTTTGCCTGATGTGAGGGACGGTCTCAAGCCCGTTCACAGGCGAGTTCTATATGCTATGCATGACCTCAAAAATTATTATAACAGGCCTTATAAGAAATCGGCAAGGGTAGTGGGTGATGTGATAGGAAAATATCATCCGCATGGCGATGCTGCGGTCTATGATACGATCGTGAGGATGGCCCAGGACTTCGCCATGAGATATCCCACCATAGACGGCCAGGGCAATTTCGGGTCTGTTGACGGGGATCCCCCGGCGGCCATGCGTTATACAGAGATACGGATGACAAGGCTTGCTCAGGATTTCCTGTCGGATATTGAAAAAGAAACCGTGGATTTTGTGGCAAACTACGATGATTCCCTCTTGGAACCGGTCGTCCTGCCCACCACCATACCCTCGCTTCTTGTCAATGGGTCCTCAGGCATCGCGGTTGGCATGGCCACCAACATTCCGCCACACAATATTTCTGAGGTGTGTGAGGCCATTATCAGGCTTATTGATCATCCGGAAACAGATACCAAAGGGCTAATGGAGGTCTTGCCAGGCCCTGATTTTCCAACTGCAGGATTCATCCTGGGTAAGGCCGGCATCACCGAGGCCTATAAGACTGGCCGAGGAATTATAAAGATGAGGGCCAGGGCCTATGTGGAGAAGGTGGGGCAAAGCAGGGAAAGAATCATCATTTCAGAGATCCCTTATCTGGTAAATAAGGCCAAGTTACTCGAAAAGATAGCGGAGTTGGTTAAGGAGAAGAGGGTAGAAGACATCTCTGATATCAGGGACGAGTCTGACAGGGATGGGATGCGAATCGTAATAGACCTAAAGCGTGAGGCAAATGCCCTCGTGATCCTCAACCGATTATACAAGTTCTCGCAGATGGAGAGCTCGCTTGGGATCATACTGTTGGCCATTGCCAACGGGAGGCCCCAGATCCTTACACTGAAGGGGATACTGGAGCATTTTATCAGGCATCGGCGCGAAATCATAGTCCGAAGGACGATATATGACCTCAGAAAGGCAGAGGAGCGGGCACACATACTTGAAGGACTAAAGAAGGCCCTGGATTTTTTGGACGATATTATTGAGTTGATCAGGTCATCTTCCGACCCCGGTGAGGCCAAGGGGCGGTTGATTTCCGAATTTGAGTTTTCCGAGGCCCAGGCCCAGGCGATCCTGGATATGAGGCTACAGAGGCTCACCGGGCTTGAAAGGGAGAAGATCAACGCAGAGTACCAGGATTTGATTAAAGACATCAATCGGTTTCGGGAGATCCTGGAAAACCAGGCCATGGTCCTTCAGATCATTCGGGACGAGATGAAGGAGATCAAGGAAAGGCACGGAGACGAACGCAGAACCGAACTTCTCGAGGATGTGGTGGATTTGGACACTGAAGACCTGATAGCCGAGGAGGACATGGTGGTGACGGTCAGCCACCAGGGATACATAAAGAGAAATCCGATCAGCCTTTACAGGGCGCAACGCCGGGGTGGAAAGGGCTTGACCGGTGTCAGGCCAAAGGAAGAAGATTTTATTGAACACCTCTTCGTCGCCTCCTCTCATGATTACTTTCTCTTTTTTACCAACAAGGGCCGCGTTTACTGGAAAAAGGTCCACGAGATCCCTGAGGCGGGGAGGATGTCGAAGGGAAAAGCAATCATAAATCTCTTGGAACTCAAGAAAGAGGAACGGGTGGCAACGATCCTCCCCGTGAGGGATTTTCAGGAAGGGGAATATGTGATCATGGCCACCAAGAAAGGACTGGTCAAGAAGACCGAGCTCACGGCTTACAGCAATCCGCGGTCAATCGGAACTATCGGGGTCAAGATCCGCGAGGATGACGAACTCATCGCCGCCCGTGTGTCAAGTGGAAAACAGGATATCTTTATAACCACCCGGCTTGGGAAGTCAATCCGATTTCCAGAGGAAGAATTGAGAAGCATGGGCAGGGTAGCAACCGGAAATATCGGTATCAGGATGGAGTCAGGGGACAAAGTGGTGGGGATGGAGACCCTCGATGAAGGCGCAACCATATTGACTGTCACCGAAAACGGGTACGGAAAGAGGACGCGGACAGATGAATACCGTCGCCAGTCAAGGGGTGGCAAAGGAATACTCACCATTAAGGCCACAAAGAGAAATGGCCCGGTCGTTTACTCATATCAAGTGAGCAATCAAGATCAATTGATGATCATTACGGGTCATGGAAAGATTATACGATTGAATGTTTCCGACATCTCGGTCATTGGGCGCAATACCCAGGGGGTAAAGCTCATTGATCTGGGAGAGGGTGAAAAGGTCGTAGGGGTGGCCAAGTTGATGGAGGACTAATTAGAAGCCAGAAACCCTAATGGAACAAATAAACCCAGCAGAACAATCACCTGAACCGGACAGTTCCTTCCGACCTGAGATCCTTCAAAAGAGATTAGACCGATCGATTTTTGCCAGACACATCGTGTTCCGCCCTATCGTGGATTCGACAAATCGGCTGGCAAAGGAGCTGGGCACAAGGGGTGCGCCAGAAGGGACCTTGGTGCTTTGTGAAGAACAGACCGCCGGGAGGGGAAGGATGGGAAGGTCCTGGTTTTCGCCGGGGCGCACGAATTTGCTCTTCTCCGTTTTACTCAGGCCCAAAATACTGCCAGATGACGTCTTTTTGCTGACAATGATTGTTGCCTTGGGGGCGATTGATGCCATCGGTGAGCTCTATGCCCTAAAGGCAATGATCAAATGGCCCAATGACATTTACGTGGGCCGAAAGAAGCTCGGTGGGATTTTGACCGAGTTCTCCACATGGGGAAACGCTGTCGAATACGTGGTTTTGGGGCTTGGGCTCAACGTGAATTGGAAGCCCGGCGATAAAGAAGGGCTCCTCTACCCGACGACAAGTATGCAGATCGAGACAGGGGTGAAGGTCTCAAGGGGGGATTTGCTGGTAAAGATACTGGACAATCTGGAGGCCTATTACCGGAAGATCTTTAGCGGATGGATAGAAAGACTTTATCAGAGATGGAATGAGAAATCTATGATCCTGCACAAGCGAGTAGAGGTCACGGCTGGCAAGGACAGGATTTGCGGTACGGCCATGAGGATAGACCCCAAGGGCGCGCTGATCGTCCTTGATGACCGGGGTCAGGAGCAGAAGATAGTCTGCGGTGACGTATCAGTTAAGGAGATAGACGTCTAGGTTGTGTGTGCCGGGGGGATAGTTTGCGAGAAAGGGGATGGGTGATGGCGACGATCCAGCCAAAGGGAGAAAAGGTGAGACAGGCGGTGAAGTGGATTTCCGAGATTCGCAAGGAGGATGAGGGAAGACGCATCGGTTTGCTTATCCAGGAGGCCGCGGGCCGATTTAACCTGTCTCCAAAGGAAGAGGAATATCTTGTCTCTTTTTATAAGGAGGGGCCTCCCCAATAGGATCAGGAGGGGGCGAAGGGTCTAGATATTCAAGAGATCCTTTTCTTTCATCTGGCTCAAGATGCGCCTGATGATTCTGAAGGAGAAATACAGGATTCCAATCAGGGAAATAATTCCGGCGAGAACAGGAACCCAAAAGCCTGATTGGTTGGGATGGGTGAGCCCGATCCAGACAAAGACCACGGAGACAAAGCCGAGGTAGCTGGCCAATACAATGGAGACGATAACGACAAACCAGCGCCAGGCTTTCTTTAGAGATGTGTATCGCTGATGGGCCATATTATGGCCTCCGGATCTTCCGAATATCTTGAGGCGTGGGCCAGAGGGCTCAGGGCAATATACAAGATAGGCTGGCAGTATGTCAAAACCTGTGGCGGTCAGGGCCTTCATAGATAGAGTAACAGCGCCGCATAATCATGAATAGATGGGGGAATCGGTTGGCAGATAGACTCAGGCTTGCATTGTTGGCAGGGGGTTGGTCGGGGGAGAGGAAGGTCTCTCTGAGTGGTGGAGAGGCTGTTTTTAAAGCCCTCAACAAGGAGAGATATGATGTGATCAGGTACGATCCAAAATACGACGTAATGCCCTTGGCCGGCGCCAAAAAGGAGATTGACCTGGCCTTTGTCCTGCTTCATGGAAAACTTGGGGAGGACGGGTGTATTCAGGGGATGTTGGATGTCCTGGGTATCCCATTTGTCGGTTCCGGTGTATTATCCAGCGCCTTGGCCTTCAACAAGAGGGTTTCAAAGGAGCTTTACAGGAGCAGGGGATTGAGGGTCGCCAACGAGATTATCCTCCGGAAGGGTGATGATTTCTCTTTGGGCTCGATTACCGAATCGATCGGTTCATCCGTTGTGGTAAAGCCGGTGGCCGAAGGGTCCAGTCTCGGGGTCTCTATCTGCCACAACCAGGACGAACTCCATGCCGGGATTGAGAAGGCATTCCACCACGACCGGGAGATAATGGTAGAGGAGTACATTGACGGCCAGGAGATCACCTGTTGCGTTTTGGGCAACCAGGAGCTGGAGACCCTGCCGCTAATAGAGATAGCACCCCAGTCCGCGTACAGCTTCTTTGACTATGAGGCAAAATATACCCCGGGCGCGACCCGTGAGACCTGCCCGGCCCCCCTTTCGCAGGCCCTCACTGAAAAGGCCCGGTCTTATGGCAGAAAGGCCCATCAAGCCCTGGGGTGCGATGTCTGGAGCCGAACCGACATGATCGTTCGCGGTGAAGAGATCTATGTATTAGAAACAAACACGATTCCGGGGATGACCGAAAATAGCCTCTTCCCCCTAGCGGCCCGAACTGCAGGGCTTTCCCTTTCCCAGCTATTGGACAGATTGATCTCGCTTTCGCTGGAGTTCAAAGACTAACAGATCCTGGGTAGCTGCTCGCCAGTGAGCATAGAAATGATACGCGTCCCGCCTACCCGGGTCTTCAAGAGAACCCTTCCAGGATTTTGCGTTGTGATCTCTCCGATAATCCTGGAATTTTTACCATTCTTAGCTCTTTTCATGGCGCGGAGTAGCGTGCAAGCGTCTTTCTCAGAAACAACTGCCAGGCATTTCCCTTCGTTGGCCACATAGAGCGGGTCAAGCCCCAGGAGCTCAGCCGCAGAGAGGACGGGTTTGGCGATGGGGAGTGCTTCTTCAAAGACCACTATGCTGACCTCAGAGCGGGTGGCAATTTCATTAAGTGCCGTGGCAACCCCACCCCTTGTGGGATCTCGAAGGACATGTATTTGGGGACTGGCAGCCAGCATTGAGGCAATAAGGCCATTTAGGGGAGCGCTGTCGCTTATCAGGGGGGTCTCAAAGTTGAGACCTTCGCGTTTGCTCAGAATAGCCATGCCATGGTCTCCTATGTTGCCGTTAATAATCACCTTGTCGCCGGGCCTGGCGTTGTGAGAGCTCACATCGACGCCTTCAGGGATTATCCCGATACCTGAGGTATTGATAAAGACCTTGTCCATGTGCCCTCTGGGAACGACTTTGGTATCCCCTGCAACGATTTTGACCTCTGCCTCTTTGCAAGCCTCGGCGACCGAATCGATGATCTTGACAAGATCTTCCACGGGCAGCCCCTCCTCCAACATCAGCCCCAGTGTCAGGTAAAGTGGATGTGCCCCCTGCATGGCCAGATCGTTGACCGTGCCGTGGACCGCAAGACTCCCAATATTGCCGCCAGGGAAGAAAATGGGATCCACCACATAAGAATCAGTGGTTATAGCCAGGTTCTTTCCAGGGATTTGCACAACGGCGCTGTCATCCAACTTCCTCAGAAACTCATTATCCAAACGGCTCACAAAGAGTTCGTCAACCAATTCATGGGAGGCCTCGCCCCCGCTTCCGTGATCAAGCGTTATGATGTCTTTCATGTTCTCAGATCTCCCAAGAGGGATTGAACCTGACTGGATCCCAGGAGGGAACTCAGGCCAATTATGGAGGATCGGTACCACTCATCGGCGACCGAAATGATAAAAACCTAGTCGTTTCGGGGCGTGGGTGTCAAGATCAATACATCAGCGTAAGGTGATTCATGTTGAAATGAGAGGATTGGTGATCCAGGAGCTCCTGGATATTTAAAGATGCAGTTGCTTAGATTTGATCACAGCGTCGATCAGCCGTACCCCTTGCCATGCCCACTTCGCTCTGTTAACTTGTTATTTTATCTATGTCCCCTATTCTATTTGATCCGGATCTGCTCCCCAAGACCATCCAGGAATATCGTGTCACCAATATGTTCGCCGCCCCGACCATGGTCAAGCTCATGACATAGAGTCGGGCTGTGGAAATATATGACCATTGGACACAGGGCCCTGACAGGAGGAGGCGGGGATGAAGCCGCTGAAATACACGATCGGGGCTGCAATGGCTCTAGTTCTGCACCTGGCAGCATCCAAATATGGTCATATATTGTGGCTTGTTTTTGTTTGACACACAACTTATGGTGATTTATAGTCCTTAGAAAACCGATCGTTCATGACGTCGAGCTTGAGGGTGGGCTCCCGTGGGAGCAGCAGAAAGCAATGGTCGATCCAGGCAAGGGTAGTGGAGGTTATTGTCGAAGTGAGCGCGCAAAGGAAAAGGGAAAACAGGATCTCCTGCAAGGGTGGGGCTTTTTCTTTGAAAGGACAAGATTATTGCGCCACTGCCCTGGGCCTGGCCAGATCGAAATGGGATTCTGGAGATCATCATGCTGCCCTGGACATGATCATGCAAATGACCAGGAGATTTCCCAGGTACGAAGCTGCCTATCGCCTGATGCTCGAGATTCTGATTGAGGAGAGGTTTCACCCCAAGGATATTCTCTGGTGTCTGGAGCGGATAAGAAAGCTGGGACGTCTGGAACCAAGAGACAGGCTGGAATATGGCATCCAGGAATTCGAGCTATCCCGCTTCAGGAAGGCCTTGCCGTTCCTGGAAGGAGCATCACAACTCCCGCCGCAGGTCTTGGAAGATTGGGGATATAATCGCTGGGTCATCCAGCTCCACGCAGAGGAATGCCGAACCCGCCTGGGCCTCTCCCCTTCAAGAGCTCTCTCCGTAATTGGGCGCAAGCGTGGGAGCGCAGGTTCCGCATCGAAGGGAAAAACCAGAACGTCAGGACAGTCCAAGAGAAAAGGGGCTCCAGGCAAAGACCAACTCGAACGTGGAAAGTCGAAAAGCCCCCAGGAGGCCCAGGAAAAAGGTTCCCAGAATCTCAAGAAGGAAGCGCCTGCCGATCTCCCCCATGTGGAGATTCCCAGGGTCAGGATCTCCGTACTGGTTGGGAGCCCCGCAACGTTCCACGAATCCTTTTTTTCCGGAAATGTCTCGGGGATAAAGAAGTATTTCCTGGCGCAGCAGGCAGGCAGGCTCTCTCAGGCAGAGCATTTCGACCGCCTGATCTGTCTCAATACGTTGAGAGACGTGGAGCAGTATGCGTATCAGACAGAGACCGTGCGTAAGGTCATGCGCTCCTTCAGGGGCAGGGTCCTCCTGGCCGATGAAGTGGGTCTGGGCAAGACCATCGAGGCATGCATGGTGCTCAAGGAGTACATGATGCGCGGCATGGTCAAGAAGACCCTGATCCTGACGCCACCGGCCCTGATGAGCCAGTGGTGCGAGGAGCTGTCGTCAAAGTTTGCGTTGGAGCCAGTGTCCAGCGAGGACCCGGAGTCGCGTCAGGATCCTGAGCGCTTCTGGAACACCCACGACCTGATCGTGGCCTCACTGGCCATGGCACGAAACAAAAGCCACAGACCACTGCTGAGCCGTATAGGGTTTGATCTGGTCATCGTCGATGAGGCCCACCATGTGAAAAACGACAAGACGGTCGGGTGGAAGCTTGTGAATGAGCTGAAAAGCAGGTTTTTGCTTTTACTCAGCGCGACACCGGTTGAAAACAACCTGATGGACCTTTTCAGTCTAGTAACCCTGCTGAAACCTGGGCAACTAGGGACAAAAACGGCCTTCAGACGTCAGTTCGTGCTGCGCGGCGATCCTACACAGCCGCGGAACAGGGAACGGCTCAGGGAGCTCATCGGGGAAGTCATGATTCGCAATACCCGTGCCCTAGCCGATATCCGGCTGCCCGCCAGGCACGCCTCGACGGTGTTGGTAGAGGGCGCGCCTGCCGAGCGTGAACTGTATGCCAAGCTCACCCAATTGGTCAGGGAGGGATTTCAATGCAACATGTCGCGGCTGTCCCTTGGCCTGCTTCTCCAGGAGGCGGGGTCCAGTCCACGGGCTGTTCGGAAGACCCTCTTGAAGATGGCCGTACATCCACAGGTGGACGGCGGCATGAAAGGCCGAATGACCAAACTGGCAAAGCTTTGCGAATACGTTCCGAACACATCCAAGACCACACGTCTTTTGGAATTGCTGAAGATCAGCAATGAAAAAGTCCTTGTTTTTTCCCGCTTTACGGCAACTCTGGAGGAGATCGCGCGACGATTGACGGACTCAGGGATCCGATTCTCAATTTTCCAAGGCAGCATGAGCCCGGGGGAGAAGGACCATGCTGTCAGTGAGTTTCAGGACGGGACCCCTGTGATGCTCTGCTCTGAGATCGGAGGAGAGGGACGAAATCTCCAGTTTTGCTCAACCATGGTCAACTATGATCTGCCCTGGAACCCTATGAAAATCGAACAGCGCATCGGACGCATCCACCGCATCGGTCAAACCCGCCCTGTACACGTGTACAACCTGTGCGCCTCCGAAACGGCAGAGCACCACATCCTGGATGTCCTGGACAGGCGCATCAACATGTTCGAGCTCGTGATCGGGGAGGTGGATCTTATCCTCGGCCAGACCAAGAGCGATACGGAATTTGAAGACCGAATTCTGGATATCTACGGGCAAAGCCGTAGCGACGATGACATCAGAAAGGCCTTTGAAAGGCTCGGGGATGAGCTCCTGGCAGCAAGATGTCAGTACGATAAGATCAAACGGCTTGACAGTGAGATCTTTGCCAACGATTATGAGATCTGAAAGAAAGGAAAGTTGGCTATTGATTATTGTCGACTGAAAAAGGGTGAAGAAATAGCAACATCGAACCCTGAACACTCCCCTTGAATCGACCATGAACAGTATCCTGCAATTTGCCGCAAATCTGATCGAAGAAAGAGATGGCGACGTGGAATGGAACGCCTCGAAAGACAGCTTTCAGGCCCTCGTTCCTGACCATATACGGGACGGTCTCGGACTGCCTGAATCGCTTCTTACGATCTCGGACAGAAAAAGTGCCGAGGAAGATCCTACCCGTATTCCCATAGGGTTTGGGACCGAGCTTCTAGACCGCGCCATCTCCATGGCCGTTGAAATAGGGCGGACCGCCTCGGTCCGTATGCCTTCCCCTTCTTCCCGAAAGCCGCCTAACCTGAACCCGTCGCGCTATTTCAGTTTCCCCAACGTCGCCTTCAGGGAGAAGGGAGATCATGAGAGCTGGCTCGACTACTGGGTCTGGTCCTTTGATGTTGCGGCCGATGCCGATGAAAGGCTGGAACAAGTCCACCACACCTGCGTCTCTTCGTCCGGTGTGGGTTGCCCGGGGCTCCCGGACCTGATCCTTAACCAGGCGTCCCTCTGGGAGCCGCTAAAGGTCAAGGGATCAGAATTTGAGGGGAAGGATTTGAATGCCCTGTTCATGGTGGCCTGCGATCGGGCACTTCGGCAGGTCGATGAAAGTCTATTGGAATTCAAGGAGACCGTGACACGACACCACCGCCGCGACATTCAGCGCATCGAGAGCTATTTCCAGGACCTGAGCAACGAAATGGAAGACGAAATCCAGCGAAGGCAACTCAAGGGAGCGGACCTCGAGATAAGAAAGGAGAAGATTCAACAGCTTGGAAGGGAGAAATACCGAAAGCTGGCCGCGCTAAGAGACAAGTACCGGCTCCGACTTACCCTTCGTCCTGCGGCCTTGCTCCTGGCGCGTCTTCCTGTAAGGCGCTTCGAGCTCTTGGTCAAACGGCGCAAGGAACAGAAGCGGCTCAGTCTTGTGTACAACCTCCTTTCAAAGGGGTTTGACGCAATGGCCTGTGAGGCCTGTGGTGCGGATACCTATACCCTGGGATTCTGCAATGAAGCCTTACATGTCTTGTGCGCAGCATGCCTCGCAATGCTGACAAACCAAAAACAGTGCCCTCGATGCAAAGGCAAGATATCCCCATCAACAATTGAAGGGGTCTTGAGGCGTTTGGGCATTGATGAGGGCGCAAAAACAGGCGATCCGATGGAGGCATCATGATCGATGAAATGGCGGCCCGCCTCCTTTCCGAGGTGGAAACAAAGGGCCGTGAGATGTCCAAACTCCAGAAGGCCCTCAAGGGCCTGACCTCTACCAGTACGTTGGAATCCCCGCGAAAGGTTGAGGAAGCGTGCAGACTCCTGAGGCAATCCGATCCCAAGTCCATTGGGATAGATATCGATCTCACCGCGCTTCTGGAAGCAACCGCCGCAGACCAGCGAGAGCGGGCCAACGCCCGAAAGATCGAATTTGGACGATTGTTAAAGGAAAACGCCGAAAAAGAGGGAGTTGTCTGCAAGATGATGACGAGCGACCCTATGGCGTTCTCCATTCCTCCATTTACCGTTACCGTGGAGCTCAACCAAAACCTCGCCACCATGCAGTATGCCAGGCTGGCCCTTGAGGACTTGCCGGCACGGCCTGATCGAATCATGGCCGCCCGGGGGAAAAATCTGAAGAAGCTGGAGGCCGGATGGTCTTCAGAGCAGTTTTTCGATGCCCTGCATCACGCCTATGAAATGCAGCTTTTTGAAAAGAAAGGGCAAAAAGGTGAGAGGGTCGTTCTTACCGATCTTCTGGCCCGCGTTGCCCTTTCTTTCCAGACTGACAAGTTCCGCGCCGACCCGGTGGCCGGGAACTACCGCGACTACGGGCGTGTACGTATGGCCTATGATCTGTCTAGGCTCCGCCGAAACGGCCTGTTGCAGAGAAACGGCTGGAGGCTTCATCTGGGTACGGCAACCGGATCTTCCACACAGGACAAAAAGGGGGTCCTCTATATTGAAGAGAGCCCGGCACAGGGCCAGTACTATCTGAGCATCTGGTTTTCCCCGGTTGATTGAAGCGGAAAGCCCTTGGGTTTTGGGTTTCAGGAAGACCGTACCGACTGCCGATATTGGGGACATTAACCTGAAACCTGACCGCACGGGAGGTTTTGGGTTCAAGGAGATTTTTAGATGGACAGGGTACCCCTTGAAACAGAACTGGCACGGCATATTATCCAACGCGTGGGGGAGTCAGGCCAGCCACCCGAACAGGGCATCACCCATCTGAATGTAGGCAATGATACCTACCTGCGCATCCTGGAAACAGAGTATCTGGCGCGGTTGAAGCACAACCCCAGGGGATCGAGCTTTAAGCTGGTTCAGGGATACTACGGGGGGGGAAAGACCCATTTTCTCTATTGTGTACGGGACCTGGCCTGGAAGCATGGCTTTCTCACCTCCCTTGTCAATCTGTCGCCCCGAGAGTGCCCCTATGATGATCCGGTGAAGGTCTATGCGGCTGTTGCCGTCAACCTGACTAGCCCACGATTGGACGGTGGTGTTGAGGCGACGCACAGCCTGACCGATGTGCTCAGAGACCTGGCCGACGAAAGGCGGTCCGCCATGGGCCAGGAGCGGGCCATGGTCTGGTTGCAGCAGACCGCCGGCCGTGTATCTGCCGAGAGCCATTCCTTCCGCAAGGCAGCGGCATCCTTTATGGAAGCCCATCTTCAGGGGGACGCCATACGCGAGGCGACCCTGGAACCATGGCTCCTGGGAGAGCCGGTACCCCAGACCGATACGAGGCCCCTGGGAATCTTCGAGGCAATCGAGTCGTCCACAGGGTTTAAGATGTTGAGGAGCCTCTCACAAATCATCTCTGGTTACGGTCTTCCCGGTATTGTCCTCTTGTTTGATGAGGTGGACAGAAACCTGTCGCTCACCAGCCGGAAAATGCTCGCCGTGGGCGACAACCTGCGTCAGGTCATTGACCTGTGCGGCCAGGCGCGCCTGCCCTCGACCCTCTTTCTCTATGCGGTTCCGCCGGAGTTTTTGCGAAACGTGGTCCCGGAATATCCGGCCCTGGATCAGCGCCTCAAAAGCCCTGTGCCCCTGTGCGAACGCAGCCCTCAGGCCGCGGTCGTCGATCTGGAACGTCTGGACATGGACCCGGCAGCCCTTCTCACGGCCATCGGAAAGAAGCTCCAGTGGATCTTTGAATCCGCCACAGGGTGGAAGGCCGATGCGGCCATTCAATCCCACAACCGGTCTCTGATCGCGAAAACCATGTCGGAGTACACCTTTGAGGTGAGCCACAGAAGGCTGTTTGTGAAGACCTATGTGGATTTTCTCTTTCAACAGAAGTCAGGAAAACAGGGGCGGATCACCCAGGAAGAAGCCGATGGAATCGTACAGGGAGGATATGGAGTCCTTGAACCGTTGGTGGATGAGGAATTCCTGGATGTCTGAGAACCTTCCTGTCAAGATCGGAGATCGCATTCGACATCCCGACTGGGGCGAAGGGAGGGTGCTCGGCCTCCTGCGGGGTGGGCGGGTGGTCAGAGCGGAATTTGAGGAAATGGCGGGTGTCCCTTGGGAAATACCTCGTGAAGAAATGGAGATCCAGTCCGCCAAGGCCCCTTCGCCTGTCCCTGTCGCTCCAAAAGAAGACCGGGGTTCAATCCGTGCCAGCAACCACAGTACGGTACCCCTCTCCAGGAAGGATGCCATCAGCGCACGCCAGGCCATCGAGGCACTCAGGCTGGGTGTGGTGCCCACATCCCATCTGGATACCTATACCGTGGGCCGGGACTTGGAGCTTTGTGTGGTCCTTCAGGATCTTGAGTTGGCAGCAGAAAATGGCGGTTTGAGGGTGGTGCTTGGGGATTACGGAACCGGGAAGACCCATTTTCTGGAGATGGCCGAGCTTCTGGCCCTTGAAACAGGATTTCTTGCCACCAGGGCAACCCTGGACAGCCGGGAGGTCACGGCCAACAGACCTAGAAGGATCTTTCACCAGCTGGCCCGTGGCATACGATATCCGGATGATCCGAGCCTCGAACGTCGCGGTCTGGAACCTCTCCTCCAAAGGGCCGCAAAGGATATGAAGATCATCCGTCGATGGAGCAGAAGAAATTACGCGGACTACCACCCCTACCTGGGACCAGCCCTTTTCTATATGGCGGTATTGCCTACAATCAAGAATCAGGATGAGTTGCAGGAACGCCTCCTGGACTGGATAGAGGGTTCTGAGGTGGCCAGCAATGTGGAACTGGAAAAGAAACTGCGTCATGCAACGGCCGGCCGGATCCGCCTGTATGCCTTGAAGGACTTCCGCACCGTGACCCATCTCTACACCCTTATCCTTGGGGGCATCGCCGAGCTGGCCCGGCAGGTGGGGTACAAGGGTCTGGCCATCATGGTGGACGAGGCCGAATTCTACAGTGTGCTTCGGGGGGAGGATAGGACCTTTTCCGATATCCTGTTTCGCACCTTTGCAGCGGCCTCCCTCCCCCGCTCAGTGCTTCGTTTTGATCCAGAGGTCTTGCCTAGGGGGGGACAGGCCATCCACCAGAGCTTTTCTTATAGATACAAAGACCGCCAGCCGCTCTACTGTATCTTTGCCCTGACCCACGATCCGGAAGGCAAGGACCTTCTTGAAAGAAGCCTTCCGGCCGACCGGTTCATGGAACTTGAACCGTTCAGCACAGCAGACTACATTGCGCTCTCGGAGCGCGTGCTTTCCCTCTATGCTCTTGCCCAGACCGGGTTTATGCCGGGCGAAGAACTGTCTTCGCTCATGGCAGAGGTCATCGAACCCTGCCATCTCTACGGCCTCATCGAAAACCCCAGGCAGGCCCTCAAATTTATCACCGAGGTGGTGGACATCACCTGGCACCGGCCGAAGAGCCTCAAGCCCATGCTTAGAGAGCTGGAGCAACATCTGATGTCGGTCGGATCATGACCCGTGCATCGGCCATCAACGCCCTGAAGACCTCCATCCCAAGGGCCTGGCATGCATTCCTGGCCAGGTTCAACACGCCAACCCCGGTTCAGCTTCATGGAATTCCCTCCATCCTGGAAGGACACCCGGTCCTTCTTATTGCTCCCACAGCCAGTGGGAAGACCGAGACGTACGCGGCTCCCATCGCCGAAAAAATTCTGGCCGGTCCAGGGCCTGCGCACCTCTCGGCCTGGCTTGTTTCCCCCACCAGGGCCTTGGTGAATGACCTGGCCAGGCGTCTCGGGCCGCCGCTCTCGACCATGGGGCTTCGCATCGGACGTCGCACCGGTGAACACCGTGAGATTTCAGGCGCCAGACCGCCCGATATGGTTGTCACCACCCCCGAATCCCTCGACTCCATCCTAGCGCGAACCCCGCGCACCCTCCTTCAGGCACGATTCCTGGTGCTGGATGAGGTGCATATGGTGGACAGCGCCCCCCGAGGAGATCAGCTTGCCTGCCTTGTCTCACGCACGAGGTGCATCGTGCCGAATATCCAGGTCATTGCATCCTCGGCCACCGTAGATGATCCGGCCGGGCTGGCATCACGATACCTAGGGTCGAATTTCAAGCGGATACAGATCCCCGGGGATCGAGCCATTGAGGCAGACTTCATCGATAACAGTGCAGGAAGTCTGTCGCAGGCCCTGAAACGGTTGACCGCGAAAGGCCAAGACGTTCGAAAGGTTCTGGTCTTTGTTCAGCGCAGGGCGGACGCAGAAAGGCTCTTTTCAATATTCAGAGGACGGCCGCCCTTTGGGGATTCCGTGTTTTTGCATCACGGAAGTCTATCCAGGTTCAGACGGGAGTCCGTAGAGCGGAGGATGCTCACCGGGATTTCCGGCCTCTGCTTTGCCACCACGACCCTGGAGGTGGGGATCGATATCGGGGATATCGATCTAGTAGTCCTTGCCAGTCCTCCTCCCGACGTATCGGCCTTGCTCCAACGCATCGGTCGGGGGGGCAGGCGCACCCGCGCGACCCGGGTATGTTGTCTTGCCTCCGATCAGGGTCAAATCGTGCGCTACGAACACCTGATCGAGGCTGCCAGGAAAGGGCGCCTGCTGGGGGGAGCCTATTATTTTTGCCCTTCGGTGCTGGTGCAACAGTGCATGAGTCTGCTCATGCAGACACCAAACAAATGGATCACTGCCAAGGCCTTGGCCTCCCGCATGCCCGCATGGCTCAAACACACCGGATGGGCAGCCGATCTGCCTGAGCTCCTGGATCACCTGAGCCATAAGAGATGGCTGATTGCCAAGGCAGGCAAATACACCATGGGAGAAAGGCTGGAGGAGGCCTTCGAATCGGGGCTCATACACTCCAATATAGAGGACACCCATAACGGAATAGAAGTGGTGGATCAGGATACCCGTCGGGTCCTTGGAACCGTGCCTCGGCTGAGCACAGATCTCGGCCCTATGATGCTCAGCGGCCGGAGGCTGAAGGTATCCAAGTCACTGAGTGGTTCGCGGGTCCTGGTTACAGACACGAGGGCAAGCGCCGAACTCAACGTTATGACGGGCCGCACTCCGGTAATTCAAGCAAATGTAGCGAGGGATCTTGCGCGATTCTTGGGCTTTTCCCCCAACCAGGCACCTGTCGTCTGGCTGGAGGATGGGACCTTTGCCCTCTTTCATTTCATGGGAAGTCTGTGGGGCGCCCTGCTTCAAGTCCTCCTAAAGGACTACACCGGGATAACGCCGATCGGGGCAAATGCCTTTTGCCTGCGATTGGGCAAGATGCCCCAGGCCTTTCCTCCGGATCTGCGGGATGGGGCGATTCAAGCCACCGCCATGAAACATTGGGTCAAACTCCGCCGTAGAATTCTCGAGGGGGGATGGGCAAAAACCTTGCCCGCAAACTGGCGGCGAAGGCACCTGATGGTCTGTCTCGATATCGGGGGGTTCACAAAAACCCTGCGCGCTATGGTTGTTCAAGAGACAACGCCGTCATCGGAACGACACAATGCCCTCATCCACCTTGCGTCTTTGTTATGAAAGGGAGTTAGAATCAGATCTGCAGGATGGTCTCACGATCACAGCCAAACTCATCACGGATCTTAACGAAATGCCATTGTCAATAGTTAGAACTTTGGGGGTTCGTCCCAATTGGCCTCCGGCCCGTAAGCTTCCTGCTCGTAGAGCATACAGCTCGCCTATGAGAAAGTAAGTCAAGAAAAAAAACTCTCCCATTAGAAAAAAATTA
>CAZXCQ010000003.1:0-61576 GCA_964639275.1 uncultured Desulfobacteraceae bacterium
TTTTCTGTAAATTCACGTGAAACAGAGAATATGTCACCCACATTTAATCCTTCAATAGCTTTTTTTCGAATGTGTGTCATACAGTTCAAACTCCTAGTAAAAGTGAAATCACATAACGCCGCCCGCAACCAGGGGGAGCGGTTCTTAGCCCATCCGGTTCATGGATGTCGTCCCCTCTCCATATTCAGGCCATGCTTCTTGCCTGTAGTGTTTCGTAGCATTGTAAATGCGAAACTGCTATTTGCCAATGGCGACGTACGGTTTGACCATCTTCGCTGGGTCAACAACACGGTCAAACTCATCCTCAGTCACGAAGCCGAGCTTCAGAGCAGCTGCCTTCAGCGTGAGGTCGTTGTCCATTGCGTAATGCGCGATCTTGGACGCCTTGTCGTAACCAATAATCGGCGCGAGCGCTGTCACCAGCATCAGGGAGCGGTCCACATACTCGCCGATTCTCTTGAGATTTGGCTTCGTTCCTTCGATTAGGAACTTGCGGAAGTTGGTACACCCGTCCGTCATGATCGTTATGGAGTGAGTGATGTTGAAAATCATCAGCGGCTTGTAAACGTTCATCTCGAGATAACCGCTGGCGCCTCCGATGCCCACCGCCACATCGTTCGCCATTACCTGCACCGCAATCATGGTCAGCGCTTCGGCTTGCGTCGGGTTCACCTTGCCCGGCATTATCGAGGAGCCTGGTTCGTTCTCGGGGATCATCAGCTCTGCAAATCCGGCCCGCGGTCCGCAGGACATCAGGCGGATGTCGTTTCCGATTTTGTAAAGTGAAACCGCCAGCGTGCGCAACGTGCCGGAAAGCTGTACAAGAGCGTCGTGAGCGCCCTGCACCGTGAATTTGTTCGGCGCGCTGACAAACGGCAGGCCCGTGATTTTGGCGATTTCGGCCGCGGCCACTTCTGCGAAGTCGGGGGCCGAGTTGATGCCGGTGCCGACCGCCGTGCCACCGAGCGCCAAGCGGTACAGGCCCTCGAGGGCGGCCTCGATCCGCTCGAGGTTTTCCGCGAGCATGCCCGCATAGCCTGACCATTCCTGGCCGAGCGTCAAGGGTGTCGCATCCTGCATGTGGGTGCGGCCGATTTTGACGATATCTTTCCACTCATCGGCCTTCGCGGCGATCGCGTCATGAAGTGCCTGGACCGCCGGAATCAGCCGCTGCTTCAAATTGATTGCTGCGGCAATGTACATGGCGGAAGGAAACGAGTCGTTGGATGATTGCCCCATGTTGACGTGGTCATTGGGGTGAACTGGCGTCTTGCTCGCGAGAGGCGTGCCCGCGAGCTGGCAGCAGCGGTTGGAGATCACCTCGTTTACGTTCATGTGGAACTGAGTGCCGCTGCCCGTCATCCATACATGCAGTGGGAACATGTCGTGATGCCGGCCGGCGAGGATTTCGTCGCAGACCTGAACGATCAACTTGTAGGGCCGATCTTCAAGGCGCTTACCTTTATAATTTGCTTTGGCAGCAGCCTTTTTTAGAATGGCGTACGCTATTATCATTTCCCGCGGTATTAGGTCCTTGCCGATGGCGAAGTGCTCAAGCGATCGCTGGGTCTGGGCGCCCCAGAGCTTGTCGGCAGGGACTTCGACTTCGCCGAGGCTGTCAGTTTCTTTTCGAAATTGCGTCATTATGCTTTCTCCTTATTTCCTCGTACAGCGAGAGCGAAGCACCAAAGGCGTCAAATGCTTTCATGGAACATGGCTGAGGATTGGCACAGTTCATGCCCTATAAACGGGGTCTGCTCTTGACTCACCTTCAGGTCACGCTTAATGTGTTCAATCGGCTTGTCAACCTTGTGATCTCTAAAAGCCTTTTGCTTTGTTCTTTAAATCATCGTGCTGCCACGGTTCGTCGCATGACACCATACATCCGGAAATTGAATTGCTAGTGATCTGGGCATATCAGTACACTATTCTAATCTTATAGGGTGAGTCAAGAGCAGACGTGATCCCATTTTTATTTACTTTCTTTGCGCCTTGTAAAAGCCCAATGCCGGTGCCTGTCTTCGATTCTCAAACCTTACGTCCAAATTAAGCCGCCAGACAACTTCTCCATGCGGAGTAAACTCAAGAATCTTTGTTGTTCCTGTAATCAAAATATTGCCGTTTGGCAGTCGATCGGCGTCTCTCACCGGTGACATTTTTCTTCCAAAAGGTCTGGACTCCCAGACAACCTTGTTTGTCTTTGGGTCAATTTCTATTGCCTTATTCGGCCTTGAGTGATTCATTACAAGCAGATTACCGTTTGGTAAGACCTCGGGATCATGTTGATAGTGAAATATACCCTTGCCAATCGTCCTGGCAATCGAACCATTGGGTTCCACTTCTACGATGATATTGAAGTTCCTTAGACTTATCAACGTATTGCCGTTTTCAAGCCTTGAAACGGCATTCGCATGGGTCCAACCTTGATCATAGATATCTCTGTACTCGGCAGTATCGAGGTGATCCTTTGCCCGCCAGCTCCAAACGATCTCTCCTTTTGGATTGATCTCTTTTGCCTGGATGTCATCTTTTGAATCAGAACCACCAAATACCACAAGGGTATTACCGTTGGGGAGGCGATCCGCATCATGGGTTACTTGGCTATCCATATAAGACCAAACAACATCACCCTTCCGACCAATCTCATAGACACCTTTTAACGGTAAAAGAAATAGGACATTACCATTGGGCAATCCTTCAGCATCAAACCCGGGGTTATTGTATTCTCTTAGATGAAATGGCAAGACGTATTCCCAGACGATTTTTCCATTCATATCCACTTCGATGATTCGTGGCCGGTCTTTTCTGTGGTTGTCTGCAAGGAGGGTGGTGCCGTTGTTGGCCTTACTGGCGTCATAAATGTCCACATAAATGTCATGCTCGCTACGGGGTGTTTGGTAAACAGTTGCCTTTGGCATCGATCCACCGCAACCCATTATCATGAGAAATAAGACCAAGAGTATCTGTTTCTTATTGATCAGCATTTTTTTGCCACCCTTTCAGCAACGAAATGGGGATCTCATCCATCAACATAATCCTAAGGACGTGCTTTGGTCCCCACAGTGAATCCATACGCCCAGTCATAGTGTTAAAACGCGTTTCCAAGCGTCACCCGGAAGGTTTGTGATGAATTGGGTGACAGTCTTGAATTTGATGAATTAAGGAGGCTAAAGCCCCGCTGGATTTCTGATTTCAAACTTCCGGCCGCTGCCAGAGAACCATCTGAAGTAAGTGTCGATCATGGGAAGCAAAAAACGTGTGGTAGCAGCGGGAGGCTGGGCCCTGTCATAGAGGTTTTCGTCCCAACAGAAACAAAGTTTCTGTCGGCCAAATTGGACCAAGGCCATGGTGCTGGCGGTCTTTGGCAAACCTAATCAGGATATGACAATGGGGGGCATGGTTCGTGGGAATGGCTAGGGGATAGCCAGGAGATTCCCCCGGATGCCCCTGGAACCCCGCTGCCCCCACAGGCTCAGCTCCCGCGAGATGTCGGTCTGCTGGTCCACCCTGGCCTCGATCTGCATGGGTCTGTAGTTTCAGTTTGTTTTTTACCCTGTTTGGTCAGGAATTTATATTCTTATTCTAATTTTGAAAAATCACGTTTGCCTGACCTATGAGCAGCATTTTACGAGGCAGTTCGCCTTCATTGACCGGAAGCGAATCCAGATTTGTAAAGGACGGCTGATCCGTTGTAATGTAATAAAGTTCCAATGAAATAGAAGCACCATCGCTTGGCGCGCCACCTTCGGAAAGATCGACAGTCAGCGTAAGATCGCTTACATAGTTGCGAGGAAGCCTCGTCTCTGCAGTCACAGCAAAATCAGTTGCAGATCTTACTGTCTGACTGATATTTATCGGCGGTTCTAAAGTTGAACTTTCCGTCGCAACTAGTGATATGACAGCACCTTCCGGTATGCCGCTGGCACGTATTCCAAGGGCGTAATGCACTTTTTGAGAAGCAATATTTCTGAGATTGTAGGTAAATACGTAAGAAGACTGTGAAGCATCCGCGATATAGACAGTCCTATACACAACGCCCGGATTATTGAGAATCCAGTCCGAATAATCGTCTGCGGTAGAAAACGAGCCCGGGATATTTACAGGATGATTCGAAGTCTGCAATACGGATACCAGGCTGTAGCCCGTATATGGCGTGGCTTCGGGGAAAAAAAGGAAAACTCCATCTCCCACGCCCACGTTGCCCCCACTGGCGCTTATGGACACTGAACTGCTTCCGTCCGTTGTCTCAATAGTGTTGCTGATCCAATCCTCTGGCATCAACGGCAGAAACGGAGGAGAATAATACAAGCTTACCGTTCCATCAGTCTGATCGGAGGCGGCCGAAGAGAAATTTTTGGCACGCACATAGACATAATTGACTGTGCCTTCCGTTACATTCGTGCCTGGGTCGCTGCTATAACTAGATGCGTCCGCCAAAACTTCGGGATAAGGCAGAGGCCCTGAGCCTGACACGATGATGTCTGGAGATATCGCATCAGCGGTTTCAAGAAATGGCATTTGGCCTTCGTCCTGTAAGTCATGCCGGATGATCAGATCGCCGTACTGTTCATAGGCTCTGTCGAACGTGTCCACAGTCATGGCAAAATTGCCAGGATTTGACCCGAACGGAACCTGCGGCGGCAGCAGCGATTTGGAGATGGAAGTTGATGCGGATACAGGTGAAAAGGTTCCGCCTAACGACGTATCGTTTTTTGCGAATTCGCACTCAAAGCGATGCGACGTTGTCTCACTTGTAATGGTAAATGTTCCGGAGACGTGTGAGATGTACGTGGAGACGGAGACGGTTCCTCTAACTGGTCCTCTGATCACAGTTTCCCCGTCAGGGAAGAGCTGGGCATAACCGGTGACGCTGGTGGGATTGATGGTCAGCGTTATGATTCCGTAGACCGCTTCCCCGGTGTTGTCTGAAAAATTGCCGGTGTAAGTGTAAGTAGCACTACTGCTTTCATTTCCTGAACTGCAGCCAATGACCAAACAAAGCCACAGAAGCAATATACAACACCTAACCCCACGTGTGAATGATACCTTATTCATTTTTGTATTGTAACAGACATTGTGGTATCCTGGCAACAACAAGATATTCGGATTTGCAAGAACTTCCTTTTTTGTGTGGGCAGTATAGGCAAATTGGCGTTGTGTGTCAAGAGAAAGTACGTCGTGACATATAGCGTGTCGGGATTGCGGGATGACGGATGCTCGGTTTTGAGTGTTTATAAAAAGCGATGATTGGGGTGTCCAAGCTGATACGGGTAAGGAATTGCCTTTAATTGACTAAAATTGGATTTCACCGGTCATTCTGAGTCAATCTTGAAATCTGTTGGATCCGAATAATGATCATAGATCGGAAAGAGGTCCGTATAGCAGTCTGAGGAATAATTGTCAGGCGAACAGACGTAGAAACCTCTCCGCCGTGAGACCGGAAACAGGATATACAGCTGATGTCATCCTGATGCCATACACTCATCTTATCGCGGTAATATGAGCATGCCAAATCAGATATGGGCTGCCTGACGGAGACATTTTTGATATGTCGCCATGTTCAATATTCAGACAGGATACACAGGATGTACCTGATTCTTTCACAGAGTTGTTTCTTTGTTACTGGCTTTCCTGTTTGGGTTTCCCGGCCATCTGTTTGAGGATGGTCTCCAGTTTTTCCAGTTCCTCGCCGTAACCGGCCCAGTTGCCCTGTCGGAGATAGGCCTTGGCCTGATTGTAGTGTTGCAGGGCCAGAACTCCCAGGTCAGAGGATTTGAGGATCTCCCTGGCGGCCGGGAGGGCCAGTTCCCTGGGTGGTATCTCTCCTCCCAGGACGCTGCTCAGGGCCTTATCAAGGTTCTCTTCCATGGCAACACGGTTGGCAAAGGCCACAATCACCCGCTTTAGTTCCGGGAGGGCCGTGGCTATTGACTTGTCACGGCCGGACGAAGCGGCCCCCTGTCTTCCCTGGCGTCTTCCCAGGCCCCTGGACTGGGACGCCCCGGTTGAAGGCGCCTCGGCCTCTTCCTGTTTTGCCTCCAGATAGATGGGTTCCACGTAGATAAAGGAGTCACACACGGGGATGGCCAGGAGATTCCCCCGGATGACCCTGGAACCCCGCTGTCCCCACAGGCTCAGCTCCCGCGAGATCTCGGTCTGCTGGTCCACCCTGGCCTCGATCTGCATAGGTCCGTAAACCAGCTTTTCCTTTGGGAGCTTATAGACAATAAGGTTCCCGTAGTTTGGGAGGTCGCTTCTCGCCGCCAGCCACCCGATCATATTGTCCTTTTGGGAAGGGGTAAAGGGGAGCATCAGGAGAAACTCCTCTTTCTGCCCCTCGGGCAGTTTGATGATGATATAGTAGGGCTCCATCTTTTCCCGGGTATCCGCGTATAGTTCGTCGGGGAGCTGCCAGAGGTCTTCCTGATTGTAAAAGACCTGGACATCCTCCATGTGATACCGGGTGTAGGTGCCCGCCTGGATATTGAAGAGGTCCCTGGGATAACGGATATGCCTTTTCAGGTCCTCGGGCATTTCCGCAAACGGCTTGAAGAGATCAGGGAATATCCTCTCGTAGACCGTGGCAATCGGGTCCTTTTCATCGATCAGGTAAAAACTCACATCTCCGTTGTAGGCGTCAACAGTGACCTTGACCGAATTGCGGATATAGTTGATCGGCTCATCTTTGAAGGGGCCTCGGGATCGCAGGGAATACGGATACATATCGGAGGTGGTGTAGGCATCCAGAATCCAGTAGAGTCTTCCTTCGGAGAGGACCAGATAGGGATCGCGATCATACCTCAGAAAGGGGGCTATTGAACCCGCGCGGGTCTTGATCCGGCGTCTGTACATGATCCGGCTCTCCGGGTTCAGATAGTTTGTAAAGAGTATCTGGGCATCCATAAATTCATAGGCAAACAGGAGTCTTCTTATAAATGATCTGATCGGAACCCCCCCCTTGCCCTGGTAGATGGTATAGACGTTCTTATCGCCCTTGGGGTAATCAAACTCCTTGGTCCTGGTCCTTACCAGGACATATTGGGCGGTCCTTTCTCCAAAATAGATCTCGGGCCGCTCAATCTTTAGATCAACTTCGCTGATGGGAGGCAGGTCTTTGATAAAGAGACGCGGCAGCCCTTCGCGGGTGACTTCATTTACCGGGCTTGCGGCCAGGCCGTAGCCATGGGTATATATGAGGTGCCGATTGACCCAGGTATTGGCCTGGCGAGGGAGTTGATCGACCACCAGCTCCCTTGCTGCCAGCATGAGCTGGCGGTACTGGCGCTTGATCTGATAACGGTCCACGTCCACATTGTTAAAATCGTAATAGAGCCGTATGGCCTGGATCTGTTTGTAGGTCTGAAGGAGGGGGCGTTCGTCCCAGATCCTGATATTCTGGATGGTCCCCTTTTGCTTGTTGACCTCTTCCAGACTCAGTTTGTCATTCACCTCAAAACTGACTTCCTTTATCTTGTTGAGATTATAGGCCTTGCGGGTGTAGTCGATATTGTAGGCAATGTAGCGGGATTCCTTTGCCAGTTCATTGGGCTTGACCACAAACTGCTGGATTGCCATGGGGAGTATGGTGGCAAAAAGAAACACAGACCCCACCCAGACCGCACCGCTTATCCAGAGAAGTCTTGTCCTTGGCCGAAAGGCGTTAAAAAAGAGAAGCACGGCAAAGGCAAGGGAGACCAGGATCAAGAGCCTGAAGGCCCAGACCTTGATGTGCACATCCGTATAGCTGGCGCCAAAGGCGGGCCCCTGTGTGGAATAGAGAAGGCCATAGATCTTGAGTTGATAGCCCCAGGCCAGGAGCAAGACAATAATACCTGCGAGGAAGATGAGGTGTTTTTTGACCCCGGGTGCAACAGAAAATTTGGGGAGTGAGGGGGGTCTGCCCTCGGCCTGAGCGATTTCACCGATCATCTGAATAGCGCCGTTCTTTAGATACCAGATGATGGTCAGGCCGGCGGCAAAAAGGAAAAGGATCAGCAGGCCGTTGCGGATAAAGAGATAGAAGGGAAGGCTAAAGACATAGAACCCGATGTCCCTGTTAAGGACGGGATCTGCGCTCCCAAAGGGCTGCCGGTATAGATAGCGAAGGACCAGGTCCCATTTATCGGATCCCTTTGAGGCAATAACAAAACTGACAATCAGGATA
Source organism: uncultured Desulfobacteraceae bacterium (assembly GCA_964639275.1). Lineage (GTDB taxonomy): Bacteria > Desulfobacterota > DSM-4660 > Desulfatiglandales > Desulfatiglandaceae > CAZXCQ01. The sequence continues at coordinate 8,165 of CAZXCQ010000003.1, forward strand.
AAGGCCAGAAAGAGAATGTTGAGGGTGTTTGCTGAAAGGCCAAGCTGCGAGCCGTAACCGCCCTCAACCCTCAGCGCAACCCCGGTGCCGGCCCCCGGGCTCAGCCGTCGGGCGATATAGAGGTTGAGGGTGATGATGAGGATCAAAAAGAGCCAGACCACAAAGCCAAATCCGAATTTGGTTAGTAGCATGGTCCAGAAGACAGGGGAAAACCCCAGATTCCCAAACCACAGCCAGTCGGGGTATATGGAAACAACCGAAAAGAGCAAGAGAAGAACCAGAAGCCCACACCCGATCAACACTTTTGTTTTCATTAATTAGCCTCCGCTATTCTAATTTTTTTGCCTATTCTTCGAATCCAAAGGCCCTTCCTTTGATGCCATAGAGACCTGTGGGCCGAAACAGGATTACCACAAACATAGCAACAAAAGGGCCAACAAATGCCAGTGGGCCATAGATGGTCCCCCCCACCGAAACCACCTGTCCCAGGATCAAGGCCGAGACCAGGGTCCCCTTGATACTGCCCAGACCGCCCAGGATGACCGTGATAAAGGCAAACAGGAGCATATCAAAGCCCATATAGGGGGTGACCCCGGTCAACGGGGCATTGAGGGCGCCGCCAAACCCGGCCAGGCCACTGGCCACCACAAAGCTCACGGTGAAGATCTTGCGGATATTGATCCCCAGCCCCTGCACCTGGTAGGGGTTCTCGATGCCCGCGCGCAGGGCCTTTCCGACGATGGTCCTGTTAAGAAATAGGTAGATCAAGATGTAAACCGCAATCCCGATCGCAAAGACCAGCAGCCTATACAGGGGCACCTTGGCGTCAAACAGGGGGACCAGGGTATGCATGGGGGCGGCCACGGGCTTGCTTGCCAGGCCGAAAACGTACTGGATAATCCCAATCCCGATCAGGAAGACGCTGAATGTCACCACCATCGTAAACATCAACTCTTTCCCATAGACCCGTCGCAACAACTGGGTCTCGACAATAAACCCGGCGCAGGCCGCCACAATGGTTCCGCAAAGGAGTGCCAGCAAAAAAGACCCGGTGGCCGTGACCAGGGTCCAGGTCATATAGGCGCCAAAGGTGTAATAGACCATCTGCTCCATATTGACAATCCGCATGAGGCCGAACCCGATTGAGATGCCAATCGAGACCAAAAACAGAATACCGCTGATACCCAATCCAAAGATGACAGCAGATATATACAGATCAACCATGACTGCAACTCCCTTGATTGGTTGCTGTCTGTTCTGAGGCCCTTTTTTGTCACGAGGGGCTTTGCGGGGAAAGCCTTTTCCTCCTGGCCCGGATTTTGGTCCCCACGGTCTGGATGGTTCCCCAGACCCCTCCTCTAAATTTGAAACAGACAAATATGGTAATAATGCCGACTGCCAGCTCCCACCGGGTCATAAAGGTGCTCACCAGATCCTTGAGCCCGAGATACGCGACTGTACCGAAGAAAGGCCCGTAAACACTGCCGGCCCCGCCCAGGAGCGTCGCCACAAGCACTTCAGCGGAACGGGCCGGCTCCGTAATGCTTGGATTCACAAACCCGTAATTTATCGCATACATGGAGCCTGCCAGCGCCGCCAGGACGCACATCATGATATAGCCTGTCCATCTGATCTTGAAGGTATCGTATCCCAAGAACTTCATCTTACTCTCATTGACCTTCATTGCCCTGAAGCTGGCGCCCAGGGTGGATCTGTCGAGCCAGGTATAAAAGATCAGGACAATTACCAGGACGATCATGGTAAACCAAAAGACGTCGTTTGGTCTTCTGAGATCCAGCAGGGGGGTCGCGTGTATCCTGGACCTGTACCACAGCCCGTCATCCCCCCGGGTAATGGGCAGCATGATCTTTTCGACCATAAACAGCCCCATGGCACAGGTGGCGGCGTTTATCAGCGCAAAATAATCCCCGCGCAGCCTGATAAAGGCGGGGCCCAGAAGGGCGCCCGTGACAACGCCCATGAGTATGGCCGCTGCGATGGCCATCAAAGGGCTATGGCCCAGATAGGCCAGATAGATCGCCGCTGTGTAGGCCCCGACCCCCAGGTAGAAGGGCTGACCAAAAGAGACCATCCCCATGTATCCATAGAGGATGTCATTCCCGATGATATAGATGGAAAAGGTGCTGATCTCGAAGAGAAAGGTCATCTTGCTTGGGAAGATAAACCTTGCGATGACGATAAGAACCACCAGAATAAACGGGCCCCGAATATATCCAAGAAGCTTGGTCATCTCTCTCAAAGACCTCCCGGCTGTTTCAACCCCGATGTCGCAAAAAACATCTCTGGTTCCATTAAATTGCCTTTATTCAGTTGGTGCTTTCATAACAGCATATTCCATCGGATCGGGTGAATTCCAAGGCAACATCGGGGTCAAGATGAGTCGCCCAAGTCATAGATATTTTTCAAACTTGAGCTCTTGAATCTCCTTCTTGTCGTTTATCTCTGCGACCATCTTTCCTTCCTTCATGGCGTATACGCGGTCTGCGACCTCGGCGGTAAGGGGAAGATTTTGTTCAATGATCACCAATGTGGTCTGTTTGCTGATCTCTCTAAAGGCCCCCTTTAGATCATCTATCACATGGGGGGCCAGACCCTCGGTCGGCTCATCCATCAATACCATCGCCGGTTTGCCCAGAAGCGACTGGGCAATAAGGAGCATCTGCCGCTCCCCTCCGCTCAGGTTGCCCCCTTTTCTATCCATCAATGTCTTCAGTTTGGGAAAAAGCCCCAGGACGATGTCCCAATCGTAATCCTTGGTGGCATAACTTCCCAGTTCGAGGTTTTCCCGAACACTCAGGTCTGCAAAGACATGTTTGTCCTGCTGGATATATTTGAGGCCCCGTATAGCAACCTCGTAGGCAGGCAAGTGGCCAATGTCCTGGCCTTTAAAGAAGATAGACCCTTTGTCCTGGTTTAGAAAACCGGCTACGGTCCGAAACAGGGTCGTCTTTCCCGCCCCGTTTCGACCGACCACAACCACCACCTCACCGGCATCGATATCCAGCGAGACATCAAACAAGACCCGGAGACTCTGGTAAGAGACGTTGAGATCTCTCACGCTCAACATCTTCTCATTGCCCTTTTCTGCCATCATACGCAACTGCACCCCAATCTAGGTTTCCACCTTCCAATAGGATCGTCTGACTTCGGGGTCATTGAGCGTTTCCTGGCATTCCCCGCAACAGATGATCTCACCCTCATGCATAACGGCCAGCCGATCCACGAACTCTTCCAGCTTGGATACCTTGTGTTCTATGATCAGGATCGTTTTATCATGGGTGTATCTTTTCAGCACGTCAACGACCTCGTCAACCTCCTGGTCGCCCAGCCCGGAGAAGGGTTCATCAAAGATGACGATCTGGGGGTCGGAGACAAACGCCATGGCAAGCTCAAGTCTTTTCTTGCTGCCCAGGGGGAGGTTTCCGACCATCTCATCCCGGAGATGACTCAATTCGAGCATCTCCAGTGTCTGTTCGACCTTTCCGGCGATGGAAGGCTGTCTTAAACGGCTGACAAACATGCGGAAAGAGAATGGCTTATTTTCTTTCTTCCTGAAGTAAGAGAGGCCCAGGTTGTCGAAGACGCTCAGATTGTCGAAGACATGAACGAGTTGAAAGGTCCTCACGATCCCGCGCTTGACCCTCATAGCCGGAGAGAGATCCGTGATGTCCTCTCCGTTGGAGAAGACCCTCCCCTCATCAGGCGGATAAAACCCGGTAATGAGATTTATAAAGGTTGTCTTCCCGGCCCCGTTGGGGCCGATGATACCCAGGGTCTCATTAGGTTCCATTTCAAAGTCGACCTTATTGACCGCCGTGAAGTCTCCAAACCGCTTGGTGACTCCCTTTGTCATCAACACTGACCGCTCTTCCATCTGCAACCTCTCAAAATCGTAGCATTTTGGCTTTTTGAAACCCGGGCAATGGGGATTCGGAACCCCCATTGCCCTGTCTAAGTTCCAATTTTGAAAAAGGATAAACTGATACTCAGAATCAACATACCATGGCCAATTCGTAGGCCGGGCGGCATTCCGGGGCCTCAGACCCCGGAATGACCGCAAAGGATGACGCTCTCAGGACCCTAGTAGCCCAGGCTCTTAAGCGGTGGAAGTGCCTTGTCACCCCCGTAGGCGCCTATGACCTCGAACACATCATACTTGTCCTTTCTCTCGCTCTCTTTTTTGCCCTTGACCAGAAAGGCCAGGTACTTGCCTTCCAGTTCATGGTCTATCCTGAATCTTGCCGGACCTTTGACGGTGTCAAATGTCTCCGTGGCCAGTGCATGGCCGATCTTCTTATAATCGACACTCCCTGCCTTTTCAACGGCCTGAAGCAGGATGTCTCCGGCAGTATAAGCGAGTACGGCGTAAGCATCGGGCGGACATCCATATTTTTTGATATGGTCTTCCCTCAGGGCCTTTCCTTTTTCGTACAATTCCTTACTAAAGCCGGAAAGATCATAGTAGTAGTATATGAGTGCATTGAGCTGTGCAGCGGCCTCCGGTGGGATACCCATGGCGACCTCGTAGGTGGTCCAGCAATTAAAAAGCATGCTCACCTTTTGGAGGCCCATATCATAGGCCTGTTTTATGCAGGTGATGGCATCGCCCCCAAACATGTTTGTGGCGAATACATCCGGTTTTGCGGCCAGGGCCTTGTTGATGGCGGCCGAGTAGTCCGGGGTTCCCTTGGGGTTTTCCTCGACACCCACAATCTCTCCCCCGAATTCCTTGCACGCGTCCTTCAGGCCCGCAAGCATGGTGTGGCCCCACGAATCGGGTCTGCCCTGCCAGAAGATTGTCTTTTTTCCCATCCCCTTGATCAGGGCGTCCCCCATAAGCCAGCCTATACTCCAGGGAGTAAAGGCCACCGAATAGGTGGCAACAGCGGGATTGCCTTTCCTAAAGGAATCAAGGGCCGGGACGCAGCCCGGTATATAGGGTGTCCCGGTAATCTTACACTCTTCGTTCAGTGCCCCTGCCATAGGATTGTAGATACTGCCAGTTACGCCGTGGACACCCGCTTCAACGAGTTCCCTGAAGCGTCGAACCCCCACGTCCAGTTTTAGCTCATCGTCCTTTACAAGAAGCTCAACCGGTACCTTGCCCCAGGGCATGTTGAGACCACCCCTCTGGTTGACCTGTTCGACAAGGAGTTCAACGCACTTTCGCTGTGTTTCCGATGCATGGGCAAGCGGACCGCTAAGCCCTGAAATAAACCCCAACTTGAAGACCTTTGGCTGGTCTTCTTTGGCCGCTGCCATGCCCGTGCCAAACACCAAAATGACCGAAAAAATAAGCAAAAACGTTAGTATCTTTTTCATTGTATTTCCCTCCTCAGTCATTTGAACAGATAAAGGAAAAAGACCACTGACTAACCCCCAGCCGTGATTGTTGAATGACCACCCCCTTTCCCTATTTTTTTCTTTAAATAACAGGCCTTTACCTGACCTAAAATGGGTTTTTCTCCCTGTCTCACCCTTCTGCCACATACCATGAAGCGGCCCATGGTATCAACCCTTGAGTGGCTTGATCTCCTTTTAGACAACATTCTCATCCCAATTGCAAGAAATCGGTGCCCCTATGAGGCAAAGGCCTATGGGATTTCCAAGGACTCCTGAAAGACCGATTTGATCCATCGTAATACCTTGACAAATGGGTAACATCTCAATAAGCAGCGATTTGGCTCCTGGATTCCGGCTGGAGTTTATCCCGTATCTTAGTATCTTATACGGGGCCGGAATGACGCAAAGAGAGGATTTTCGACTTTTAGCGAATTCATTAATTTTGAAAAGGGCCAAATGGGTTTTATTCATCAAGACAGTTTAAGATCTCAGATTCCGTTACTTGTCAACCGAATTTGTCCATTGTATCATGCAACAAACCAATTTTCCATAGTGGGTTTTTGAACCGCTGACCCACACCACGGAAATCTTAATTCGCGGTATCAATTTAGCTTTTTTCAAAACTGGCACTTGGAGAGGGCAATGGGGGTTCGGAATCTCCATTGCCCAGCTTTCACAAGGCTAAGGTGTCACAATTTGCGAAGGATGAAAGGAGAAAAGACCATGGATATACCGGAAAGGATGGAGGCCGTTGTCTTGATGGGGCCAGACCAGTTGGAGATCAAAGAGGTGGAAACCCCCTCCCCAGGGCCTCAGGATGTCTTGATCAAGGTGGCGGCCTGCGCGGTATGCGGGAGCGACGTGAGCCTTATTCACAAACCCTGGGAGGGGCAACCCCCTTACGGATCCTTTATCATCGGTCATGAATATGCCGGTACCATCGCCGCCCTGGGGGAAACGGTGGACGAGTTTAAGGTGGGAGACAGGGTGGCGGTGGAGGCAAGTTATGGATGTGGTCGGTGCAGGAACTGCCGGCTCGGGAATTATACGGCGTGTCTAAATTACGGGAATCTCAACAGGGGGCATCGCGCAAACGGGTTTACAACAAATGGGGGATTTGCCCAGTATGCGATAAACCAGATAAACACCGTATACAAGATTCCCGAGGCCACTCAATTCGGTGAGGCCGCCCTGATTACAAACCTGGGTTGCGTGCTTTATGGCTTTCAGAGCAGCGGTGGGTATGTGGTCGGGGACGATGTCGTTGTTGTCGGGCCGGGACCGCTGGGACTCATATCGGTGGGTGTGGCCAAGGCACTCTGTGCGAAACGCGTTTTTCTTGTGGGGACAAGGGATAGCCGGCTTGAAGCGGGTAAGAAAATGGGGGCTGATCGCGTCATCAACGTAAATGAAGAGGATCCCCTGGAAGTTGTAAAGAAAGCGACCGACGGCAAGGGCGCCGACCTGGTGGTGGAGTCATCGGGCGCCAGCCAGGGCCCTCAGATGGCCATTGAGATGTCCAAACGGATGGGAAAGGTATTGCTGCTGGGATTTTCCGATCAGCCGGTGTCGGTCAATTTCTCCACCATGGCGCGGCGGAACATCCACATCTACTCCGTACGGGGTGAAGGTTGGGCCAATTGCGCAAGGGGCGTATCTCTCCTTGAACAGGGAAGGATTTCCCTCAGGCCCCTGGTGACCCATTCATTCCCCCTGGAAGAGGTGGAAGAGGCCTTCAGGACCTTCAAGGAGAGGATCGGCGGGGCCGTAAAGGTGGTTGTCAATCCCAACGCGGTTTGAAAAGATCGGTCGTAACACTTTAGCCTTGTGAAAGCCGGGCAATGGAGATTCCGAACCCCCATTGCCCTCTCCAAGTGCCACTTTTGAAAAAGGCTAAATTCATACGATCGGTCTTAGAAGGCTCAGTATGCCCTGAAATCATAACTGCGATCCTTGATTTCGACCTTAATCTTTCTGACCTCAGCAATAAAGTCGGCGAGATTGTCAGAGGCCGCCTCAAAGATCTTTTCACCCTTCTCCGCGCTCCCGAGGTGCGGATCACCAATGGTGGCTTCCTCCACATACTCATGGTGTTCCATGGGGATAAAGATGTTTTCCGTGCCTTGAAAGATCACGGTGGGTACACCGTCGGTCTTTGCAAACGCCGGGCCCAAGACCTCCGGGGCATGCGCCGTATGTTTTTTGGCCCTGTCCATATGACAGGCGGCCGCGTTATAGGCCAGACATTGTGAGGTCTCCATCTCACCCGAATGCCACCCCACCTTCTCCTCCAGGAGATGCTGGATCACCTGGGTCCTTCGCTCTGTGGGCGTCATATACCAGGCCACAAGGCACCCCGTCTCGTAGCGCAATCGGCGGAGGGCCTCATCCACCACCTTGGTATTGGATGCATGCTGGCTTGTATAGATCAGTTTATTGAATCCATGAAATATGAGGCTTTTCCCCAGTTCGTATACGATCCGCCTGAGGGTTTCACCGGTGAAGGTCAGCGAGCCCACCCCTTCATTCATCCTTCCCATATGATGGGGGGAGTATCCCACCGGGATCAGAGGCGTGTAAGGGACCTCAGCCTTCACCGCCGCCCTGCGGGTCGTCTCGATCGTTGCAATGGAATCACAGGCCAGCGGGATATGCGGCCCGTGCTTTTCCTGACTTCCGATAGGGATCAGGACAATATCGGTCCTCTTCAGAATCTCCTGGACATCCGGATATGACATCTCTTCCATGGCATAGGTCCAAAATTTCTCAGACATTTTTCTATCTCCTCTTTTTCAGATTGTTCATACGTGTGGCTGATCTCCATTTGCATTGAAAATTGGGTTTTTCTCCGACATTGTCAAGAAAAATCAACTGAAAATTTTTCTGTTGGCATGTGGGTTCATTGCTGTGTTATCGTTATGGGTGATAAACGGCTTAGAGGGGGAATACGTGAAAGATCGTCTGGTATGGATCGACCTTGAGATGACAGGGCTTGACCCTGAGAGACACGTCATCATAGAGATCGGCTCGATCGTAACCGATGATCGACTGGATATCATCGCCGAGGGTCCGGATATTGCTATAAAATATCCCGAAGATATCCTCGCTTCTATGGATACATGGAGCCGGGAGCACCATGAGTCTTCCGGGCTCATGGATCGCGTCAGGGTTTCCCCCTATGACTGCCGGCGGGCCGAGAGGGAGACGATTGACTTTGTCTCCAGGTATTGCGAAAAAGGCCAGTCCCCGCTCTGCGGAAATTCTGTCTGGCAGGACAGGCGGTTTCTCATGAGATACATGCCCGATCTTGAGGCCTTCCTGCATTACAGAAATATCGATGTCAGCTCTGTAAAGGAGCTTGTCAGGCGCTGGTATCCCTCTCTTTCCCCCTTCGAGAAAGAAAAGACCCATACGGCGATGAGCGACATCAGGGAATCGGTAAAGGAGTTGCAGTATTACCGCAAAAATGTGTTTCTCAATCCGCAGGGGGATAATCCCTAACCCCTCATGAAGCCCAAGAAAGAGAGATTTCTCATCATACTGACCTGCCTGGCAGGTGTTGGTGGTGTGGGCTATGGCATGGCAAAGGAAAATGCCCCGGTCTTTGTCGTGGGTATCTTGTTTGTCATTGCCGGATATCTCTTCATCCGGAGGAAGCTCAAGGGCCCGCAGGAAAACAACCCTGATCCTTGAAATGGTCCCAATCGACCCTTATCCCTTGACAATCAAAAGCAAGGCAAATAAGAATAGCGCCGAAGACTTCCCCCTGAGTATATGGGGATTTGTGAGGGGATATTTTTTGACATCGGAGTACTTGAATTATGAAATTACATGAATATCAGGCCAAGGATATCTTTTCAAAGTCGGGGATACCCATTCCCAACGGCCAGCTGGTCACCACCGCCGAACAGGCCACAAAGGCGGCCCAGATCATTAACGGCCCCCCATGGGTGATAAAGGCCCAGGTCCACGCGGGTGGTCGGGGCAAGGGGGGAGGCGTAAAAAAGGCGCATTATCTTTATGAAGTGGTAACGGCCACGGAGTCGCTCCTGGGGAGACCCCTGGTGACCCCCCAGACAGGCCCCGAAGGCGTGATCGTGAATCAGGTCCTCATCGAGGAAGGGATAGAGATCGATCGGGAGTTCTATCTCGGTATGGTGATCGACCGCTCAACCGCCAGTCCCACGATGATCTTTAGTCCGGCCGGGGGCATGGAGATTGAGGAGGTTGCCTCTCAAACCCCGGGGCTTATCCTCAAGGAGCATGTGAATCCTGCGGTCGGGTGGATGCCCCACCAGGCAAGAAACCTGCTCTATAGTGTCGAGCCCACCCCCACCCCGGCAGCCATCAGGGCATTGATGGCTGTGATGGCCAATGTCTACAAGATCTTTGTGACCCTTGACTGCTCTCTTGTTGAGATCAACCCCCTTGCCACAAACAGGGAGGGGAGGGCGGTTGCACTGGATGCCAAGGTCATCATTGACAACAACGCCCCTTTTAGACAGAAGGAGCTCCTCGTGCTTGAAGACCCAAGGGAGAAGGATCCGCTTGAATTGATGGCGGAGAAATACCATCTGAACTATATCCGCCTCGACGGCAATATCGGTGTTATGGTCAATGGGGCGGGCCTGGCCATGGCAACCATGGACGTCATCAAGATGGCCGGTGCAGAGCCTGCCAACTTCCTGGATGTGGGGGGAGGGGCCAGCGAGGAGATGATCTCAAAAGGGGTTGAGATTATCCTCAAAGACACGCGGGTCAAGGCAATACTGATCAATGTATTTGGGGGGATCTTGAGATGCGATGTCCTGGCAAGAGGGCTGGTTGCAGCGGCGCAGAAGAATGACATCGATCTCCCCCTGATCGTCAGGCTGGCAGGGACCAACGTGGAGGAAGGGAGGAAGATCCTCAGCGATTCCAGCCTCCAGTTTCTGGTTGCACGAGATATTGGCGAGGCGGCCGAAATGGTCGCAAAACAGGTTTCAGGAGCCGACAGACAATGAGTATACTCGTAGACGAGAACAGCAGAGTGGTGGTACAAGGTATCACCGGCCGTGAAGGCACATTCCATACCCGGCGGATGCTTGATTACAAAACGGCTGTAGTTGCCGGTGTTACACCTGGAAAGGGCGGCCGTGAGGTGGAGGGGGTGCCGGTTTACAATACGGTAAAACAGGCGGTGAGAGACAGAGGGGCAAATGTCTCGTGTATCTTTGTGCCCCCACCCTTTGCGGCGGATGCCATTATGGATGCGGCCTCTGCCGGGGTAAAGGTGATTGTCTGTATCACAGAGGGAATCCCTGTCCTGGACATGGTCAAGGTGGCCAGCTTTCTCAGGGACAAGGACGCTGTCCTGATCGGTCCCAATTGCCCGGGGATTATTTCACCCGGGAAGACCAAGGTGGGGATAATGCCCGGGGAGATACACAGCCCAGGGAACATGGCCGTTATCTCAAGGAGCGGCACCCTCACCTATGAGGTCGTCGATCAGTTGACAAGGGTGGGGCTGGGGCAGTCCACCTGCATCGGGATCGGGGGTGATCCCATAATCGGAACCACCTTTATCGATCACCTCCAGCGATTCAAGGAAGACAGCGAGACCCAAGGGGTCGTTCTGATCGGCGAGATCGGCGGCACTGCCGAAGAAGAGGCCGCCGAGTATATCCAGAAGGAATTTGATAAACCGGTGATAGCATTTGTGGCAGGCCAAACAGCCCCCCCCGGGAGGCGGATGGGTCATGCTGGTGCAATTATTGCGCGCGGTCAGGGAAAGGCAGAAGACAAGATCGCTGCCTTGCAGAGGGCGGGAATTACCGTGGCGCTTAATCTCGCCACACTCGGAAGGACCGTCTCTGAGGTGATGGGAAAGGGCCACCCCAAATCGAACCTTTCTTGACTCTTGCCCGGCTTAATGCTAGTATAAAAAAAACGATCACGCATAAGAGAATCTTAGAGGATACCGGTGGCCCGATGAAAAAGGTCGTCGATCTCACTGACCGCCTTGAAGACAAGAGACTAAAGAGGCAGATAGAGACCCATCGAGACAAGTCCGAGACTGTTCAAAGGCTTGTCCAGTGCGGCTCATGTCGGTTCAGGTGTGCCATGTGCGGACACCAGATGGGAGAGACAGAATCATCCTGCCTCCCTGTTTCTCCTCATTCGGAGTGCAATCTGTGTCAGGTCTGCCACGCCGAATATGAAGACTTCCTGGAGATGTCAAAGGGGAAAAAGGGCACTGACGTCTTCTGGCACAATGAGGAATGGTGCAGACTGTGGACAGCCTGGTTGGATTACCAAAAGGCCATGAGGGCGTTCAGGAATTCGGATGAATTCAGACGTTTGACCGAGGAGATGGGGGATTGACCTCGGAAGAGTGGAGGTGAATCGATGTTTGGACTAGGCATGCCGGAATTGATCATAATATTGATCATTATCCTGATTATTTTCGGGGCCGGGAAGTTGCCCCAGATAGGCAGTGGACTGGGCAAAGGAATCAGAAACTTCAAGAAGGCCACTACCGAGTCTCAAGACGAAATAGAGGCTCCCAAAGAGGAAGAGAAAACCTCGGAGGACAAGGCCTGAGTCAAGACCAATGGCGCCTTAAAAAGGGATTTCATCCTCAGGGACATCTATCGGTTCTTCCACGGGGAAGCTTTCTTCGGGAGATTCTGCCCTCCCACCTCTGGCTGCAGGGCCTAACATCTGCATCTTCTGGGCAATGATCTTTGTTGTATACCGTTTATTGCCGTCCCGATCCTCCCATGCATCTGTCTGCAGTCTCCCTTCAATATAGACCTGGCTCCCTTTGCGGAGATACTCTCCACAGATCTCTCCGAGTCGTCTCCAGGCATCAACCCGATGCCATTCGGTACGTTCCTGTCGTTCTCCTGTATTCCTGTCCTTCCACTCCTCGGTGGTGGCGACTCGGAAATTGGCGACCGCTGTACCGCTGGGCGTATATCTAACCTCAGGGTCTGCTCCCAGACGTCCGATCAGTATCACCTTGTTTACGCCTGCCATCTCTTGGTCTCCTCCTCTCAAATGGTCTCAAAAGGCTTGCATCAACCACAGAGCCCTCTTGTCGGCCACCCTAGCATAAAAAAAAGTACCAAATCAAGCGGATTGGTGATGCATTTTCTCCAGCGAGACCATTCCCTATTGACTGTTATGTTCCAAAAGGTTAAGCTACTGTTTATTCAATAAAATAAGAGGCTCTTTCCTCTGGTACCCCACCGGCCATGTGCCCCCGGGGACGGGGTAAGATCCCTCTTCAACAGACAGGGTGAGAGATGCTCAAAGTCATACCGCTGGGAGGTCTGGGAGAAATCGGACGCAATATGATGGTTATCGAAGATGACCATTACATCCTGGTTGTGGACGCAGGCATCATGTTCCCGGATAACTATATGCCCGGCGTGGATCTGGTGATCCCCGATTTTCACTACCTCCGGGAGAAAAGGGACAGGGTCAAGGCCATCATCCTGACCCATGGTCATGAAGATCATATCGGTGCCATGCCCTTTCTCCTGAGAGAGATTCGTGTCCCCGTATTTGGCACAAGCTTTACACTGGAGCTGTTGAGGGAAAAGCTAAAGGAACACCATCTGCCCGAGGCCCCGGCGCTCTGCAAGATCAGGCCGGGAGATGCCACCCCGTTTGGTCCCTTTGAGGTGGAATATATCGGGGTGAACCACAGCATCGTTGATGGGGTCGCCCTTGCGATCGGAACAGGGGAGGGGACAATCATACATTCCGGTGACTTTCGGATCGATCCCACACCTGTCGATGGACAATTTACAGACCTGGGCCGCTTTGCCCACTTTGGGGAAAAGGGAGTCCTCGCCCTGTTCTCCGATTCCACCAATGCGGAAAAGGAGGGATTTGCACTCAGTGAGAGGGAGGTAACCAAAACCCTTGAAGACCTGTTCCGAATAAGCCAGGGCAGGGTCATCCTGGCCAGTTTTGCCTCGAATATCGCCAGAATTCAACAGGTCATCAACCTGGCGGTGAAGTTTGGAAGAAAGGTGGTCTTTAACGGAAAGAGCATGCTTACCAATATCGGCATTGCCAGACAGGAAGGGTTTATTCATATACCCGAGGATGTAGAGATCAGCGAGAGCCAGGTCAGTCAATTTCCGGATCGGCGTATCGCGGTCATCACCACGGGAAGCCAGGGCGAGCCGATGTCGGCCCTGACCCGGATGGCGCAGGGAAGTCACAAGAGCATCAAGATAAGGGAGGGTGACACGGTCATCCTCTCTTCGCGGTTTATCCCAGGCAATGAGAGGGCCATAACCGCCACCATAAACAACCTCTATCGTATGGGGGCTGAGGTGGTCTATGAAAAGGTCTCGGAAATACACACCTCGGGTCATGCCCGGAGAGAAGAACTAAAACTAATGTTGAGTCTGGTGAAACCACGCTTTTTTATTCCCATCCACGGTGAATACCGGCATCTTGTAAAACACGCCCAGCTGGCCCTGGACATGGGCATGGGTAAGGATCGGGTGATTGTTGCAGAAGATGGTGACATCATCTCTTTTAAAGACCAGGGGGTGCGATTGGAGGGGCATGTCCAGGCGGGGCGGGTCTTTGTGGATGGAAAAGGGGTCGGAGATGTTGAAGAGATGGTCTTGAGGGACCGGAGGAAGCTGAGCCGAAACGGTATGGTGATCGTCCTTTTGGCCCTTGATGATCATACCGGAGAGACGGTCTATGGCCCTGAGATCATCTCTAGGGGTTTTGTGTTTGAAGATGCCCCGGGGTCAATCCTCGAGGATGCCAAATGCGTTGTGCTGGAAGTGCTTGACGAGCTTGACCAGACATCACCCATCGATTGGACCGGGATAGAAATAGATATCAAGAGGCGGCTAAAAGGCTTTTTCCAGAGCGTCATTGAGAGGAGGCCCTTGATCATCCCGACCATTATCGCGGTTTAGGCCGGAAGGCGTGCTAGGAGTCTGTTGAAGGTAAAATAGATCTATCAAAGACCATGAGCGGGAGAGCAGATTTGACCCGAAGATCAGGTACAAAGGACAAGACAGACAAACATTCGCGTCCCATGAGCAAAGAAATCGTGGGTCTCATCTTTCTCCTTGCAGCGATCGTCCTGGGCGCGAGCCTCTTCTCATATCACCCTGCGGACAGGCTTTTCTGGAATGTTACCGGCCCCCTGGGCAAGGCCCACAATCTCTTTGGTACCGTGGGGGCACACCTGGCCGGGGGGCTTTTTTTCCTGCTCGGCCTCTCCGCCTTCTGGCTTGTCATCATCTTGCTGGTCATGACCTATCTCTCATTCCGGGGTCGCCGTCCCTCGTATCCTGTTATCACCGCCATGGCCTCCGTAGCACTCTCCATCTGCTTCTCCGGGATACTGTGTCTGCACTTTCATGATGGGGTGAGTTTTGGTCATGGAAATATGATCGCCGGGGGGCTGGCAGGGCTCTACCTGGCCGGCCTGGCAAGAAGCTTCCTAAACCAATTTGGGGCCTATGTCTTTCTCTCTACGATTTTTATTATCTCTCTTATGGTTGCAACCCACCTCTCCCTGGGCAGTCTCTTTTCGGGGTTGGGCCTGGGGGCCCTGGGCGTGCTAAGGCGTATCAGGGACCTGGTCACAAAAAGAAGGGAACGAAAGAGGAGGGCGCGAAAGAGCATGGAGGCCAGGAAAAAGATGAAATCGAGACCCAAGGTCACCATTGTCAAGGCCGCCCCAGAGAAGGAAAAGAGACCCGAGCAGGAACAGTTCCCGTTTATGCATGTGGCGGGGGAATTTAAGTTGCCATCGCTGGACCTCCTCGATGATCCGCCTCAAAGAGAGGATATAGAGATACGGCAAGAGAGCCTTGAGATGAATGCCCGCCGCCTCGAGAGAAAACTGGCCGATTTTGGTGTGGAAGGAGAGGTCATGGAGATCCTTCCGGGCCCGGTGATTACCATGTATGAGTTCAAGCCGGCGCCGGGCATAAAGATCAGCAAGGTGGCAGGCCTCTCGGATGATCTTGCGCTGACCCTCAGGGCTCCCAGCATCAGAATCGTCGCGCCGATTCCGGGTAAGGGAGCCATCGGGATCGAGATACCCAACAACAAGAGGGAGATGGTGTACCTGAAGGAGGTCCTTTCAAAGCCCGCATACAACACCTCCAAACACAAACTGCCGATTGCCCTTGGAAAGGATATCACCGGAGCGCCCGTTATCGCAGATCTCTCAAGGATGCCCCACCTGCTTGTGGCCGGCGCAACCGGGACGGGAAAGAGTGTCTCCATCAACACCATGATCGAAAGCCTGCTGTTTAAGTTTTCTCCGAAGATGGTCCGGCTCCTGATGATTGACCCGAAAAGGATTGAGCTTTCCGTATACCGCGATATCCCCCACCTCCTTCACCCGGTGGTGACGCAACCCAAGGAGGCCACCAAGGCCCTCAGATGGGCCGTGGAAGAGATGGAAAGACGCTACATGCTTTTGTCGGACAAGGGGGTCAGAAATATTGATACATACAACCACAAGGTGCTCAAAGAGCGGAGGAGTGCCACCGCAGATGGGGCCCCGGCCCCTGATGACGCATTACCCTATATCATCGTGGTCATCGATGAACTGGCCGACTTGATGATGGTCTCATCCAAGGAGGTTGAAGAGGCGATCACGCGGCTGGCGCAGATGGCCCGGGCCGCAGGGATCCACCTCATCATTGCCACCCAGCGCCCTTCGGTCAACGTGCTGACAGGCATCATAAAGGCCAATTTCCCCACCCGGATATCCTTCCAGGTCTCCTCCAAAGTGGATTCCAGGACCATCCTCGATACCAACGGGGCAGAGCATCTCCTGGGTGAAGGTGACATGCTGTTTATCCCGCCCGGTGTTGGGCGGCTTACAAGGATCCACGGGGCGTACGTCAGTGAAGAAGAGGTCAAAAGGGTCACCGATTTCTTGAGGGGCGAGCAGAAACCGGATTATGACGCCACCATTCTATCCGAGATTGCCAGAGATGAAGAAAAAGAAGATGAGGAAATAGAGCTTGACGAAAAATATGAAGAGGCGGTGGAAGTGGTGTGTAAGACACGACAGGCATCCATTTCCATGCTTCAGCGCAAACTGAGGGTGGGGTACAACCGGGCGGCCAGGATGATCGAGGCCATGGAAACGGAAGGGATCGTCGGACCGTCCGATGGGGTCAGGCCGCGGGAGGTATACGGGAGGAGGGTGTCATAGGATGCGAAGGGCCTTTATCTTTATCCACGTCCTTATCCTGCTGTTTTCTTATACCGCGCTGGCAGATGATAGCCTATCGGATATTCTCGAAGGGGTCCGGAAAAACTACGGTCCCCTCCCGGGATTCGAGCTCCATTACAGCCGAGAGGTGATCACCCGGTCCATGGCCATGATGGGCGATAAGGTCAAAGGGGACCTGGCAACGGGTGAGATCTATTTCAGGCCACCTTACTTTCTGAGGCTGGAGCAGGTCTCTCCAAAACCCGAAAGCATCATCACCAACGGGGATACACTCTGGTGGTATATCCCTGACAAGAGGCGGGCGTACCAATATCCCTCAAAAGAATTTGGCAAGGAGCTAAGGGTGCTGAGCGATATATTCAGCGGGCTCTCCCGGGTGGAGGACTCCTTTCAGGTGGTCCTGCTCGGTCGCAAAAAGGGGGGAGCGTATCAGATCCAACTCAATCCGGATCCGCCCTGGGAGGACATCAACAGCATCGTCCTTACCGTGACAGGAGAGCATCATATCCGTGTGGTGGAGATCCACAATCAGTTGGGCGGGATCACCCGGTTTGCTCTGGAAGATCTGAGGCCAAGAAGGGATTTTGATAAGGGGTTTTTTGACTTTGTGGTCCCGCAGGGGGTCAGGTTGGAAAAAGAGGGGATTCAGTGAGCCATGACCCTTGAAAGGAGCCGCCCCACCCGTTTGAGGGCCTGGAGATTAGCCACCGGCAAAAAGTGATCCACATACGGGAGTGCCGCCCGCATCCCCTGGCACACCGGTTGATAATCCGGATCCCCTGCCAGGGGATTTAACCAGACCACACAGTAGGCCTTGCGGCTGAGTGTCTCCATTTCGCGCCTCAGGAGATCCTTTCCTCCCAGATCCCAGCCATCGCTCAGGATAAGGACCACGGTCCTCCGGCTCAGGAGCCTCTGCCCCGGGCCCTGGTTAAACTGGTGGAGCGAATAACCTATCCGGGTCCCCCCCGACCAGTTGGGGACTGCACCAGCGATACGCGCCAGGGCCTTTTCAAAACTCATATGCCGGATAATAAAGGAGATGGAAGAAAGCGAGGTGGAAAATACGTAGACCTCTGCCCTCGATCCCACTCCCTTTAGCCCTAGGAGAAACGGCATCACAAACCGGGCGTACCGATCCATGGAGGCGCTGACATCAGCAAGTATCACCAGGCGTTTGAGCCTTCTCTTTTTCTCCTTGTAGAACAACTCTATGGGTGTCCCGCCTGTCTTTAGGCTCCTTCTGATAATACGCGGGAAATCCATGCTCCCTGCCCTTTGGGATCTCCTGGAACGGCGCGTGATACTGATCTTGAAAGGCTCCATCATCCTCTTGAGGGCAAGACGGGCGACCTGGATATCGTCCCTTTCAAACTCGGCCATGTCCTTCTTCTCGACGCTTGAAACGGGGCTGTAGGTAATGCCTTCCAACGATCTTTTGTCGGGGGTATCCGCCACATCGGCTGCCTCTCGCTGATCAACTTCATAGAGAGATTCTCTATCTGGTCTTACTTCCCCGTCCCCCCCGTCTTCCAGCGCGTTCTCTTGTGGCGGATCTTTCTTGACCGGGGTCCTCATGTGCCAGAATTCATCGAAGAGATTGGGAAATTGGGCCCATTCGAGTTCGTTGGTGCAGAGGTTTGAGCGAAGTGAGGAGAAAAAATCGTGCCTCTTGGAGAGACCGGTTATCTCGATGCTGCGGATGGCATCCTCGACACTGCTTTGAAAGACCTTGAAGCCACGGTCCTTGAGGAAACCGGCAAAACGTATTGCCTGACCGGCCAACCCGGGATGCCCTCTTCTTTTTGGCTGAATGGCGCTATTCAACGGACAATCTCAACCGGGGAGATAACCGGCTCGTTGATCGTGATCGGCCCATATCTCGTTCTTGAACCTCTCGATATCCTCCTGGTACTTGAGGATACACCCCAGGGTCTCCATGGTCACCTCTTCGTCCAGGAACTGCCTGTGCAATGTCATGAGGGCCAGTGCCCAGTCCAGGGTCTCGGAGATGCCAGGCCTTTTGACGAGATCCACGGTCCTGATTTTTTGCATAAAACCTGTCAGCTGTTTGGCAAAACGGGATTCTATGCCAGGGAGGCGGGTCATGATAATACGGTATTCCTTTTCAAATGACGGGTATTCGATCCAGTGATAGAGGCACCGCCTTTTGAGTGCATCGTGGACATCGCGGGTCCGATTGGAGGTCACAACCACCATGGGTTTTCGTTTTGCCTTGATGGTCCCGATTTCGGGGATCGTGATCTGAAAGTCAGATAGGACCTCCAGCAGGAATGCCTCAAACTCCTCATCAGAGCGGTCGATTTCGTCTATCAAGAGGACGGGTGTCTTGTCCTCAGACCTCAATATGGCCTCAAGGAGGGGTCGCTTGATCAGGAACTTGGGGCTGTAGATGATCTCTTCGATCTCTTTTTTCTCCTTCTGGCCCTGCTCCTCTAACCTGATGTGGAGGAGCTGTTTGGGGTAGTTCCACTCATAGAGGGCGGTGGAGGCATCGAGCCCTTCGTAACACTGGAGTCGGATAAGCGCCGTATCAAAGAGACGCGACAGGACAACGGCGACCTCGGTCTTGCCGACACCGGGCTCTCCCTCCAAAAAGATCGGTTTGTCCAGGCGGTGGGAGAGGAAGAGGACGGTTGCCAGGGCCCGATCAGCAATGTACTGGGCCTCGGCCAGTTCTTTGACCACCTGATCGATGCTTTCAAAATGGTAACCCAAGTACGGCTCCTTTCTCGATCCCGGCGGGACTTATCAAACCAATGGGATCGCGGTTACATCTCAACTCCGTTTGAAAACAGCACTATTCTATGGTATAAGCCCGATCCTGTCAAAATGTAACATCAGTTCTCCCGTCATGCCGGACTGGATCCGGGGGTTGCCCGAATGACAGCATATGCTTATTTATCATAATAATATCAAGGACTCGACTGCCCAGTTTTTGAAAAATTGTGTCAAAATCGTATCTGGAAATCATCATGAAATCTACCACGAAAAAGGGGGATGGCTCCCCCGCGCTCAGAGACCGATTGTCTCAACTGGAACAAAGTCTCGTCCAGAGGGGCATCCATATCCACTATGACCTCCTTGAGGCAGCAGGACTCAAGCTAAAGGATGGGATCTGCCAGATCAGGGGAGAATATCACCTCTTTGTTGACAGGCGAAAACCGATCGCTGACAAGATAGAGATCCTCCAGGACTACCTCAATTACCCTCTCCATGATATCCCCAAAGTGGACGGCTAGGGGGAAAGGCCTGGGTCTTTGAGGAGTTACCATGGAACTAAGTCCATCGATTCATAAATTCGATGACGAATTTATTTACTCAGGACTTAGTGCTGAGTGAGCAATTATACCTCTTTGAAAGACTAAAATATGTCACTGTATTTGCGAATCGAAGCACTAAGTAAAATGGTCTTCACGCTCAGGGTGCCTCTTTTCCCCCATGCCCTTTCCCGCCTTTTTGGCAAAAAGAGATTCCTGTTTGGGCTCATCGCTATCGTGGCCGGACAATGTCTGTCTCCCCCGTCCATCTTATATGGCAAGGTGGATTTCCCGTGTCTAGGGGACATCACGGCCTCCGATGCCGTTGTGGTCGCTGATCCCAATGGCCGGATCATCTACAAGAAAAATGAGACAAAAGGATGTATTCCTGCCTCAACGCTCAAGGTCCTCACCGCCCTCACCGCCCTAAATGAGCTGGGGCCCTCTTACCGGTTCCCGACAGAGTTTTATTCGGATAAAGAGCGAAATCTCAAGGTAAAGGGCTACGGTGATCCCCTTTTGGTCTCTGAGGCCTGGCAGGAGATTTCGGGTGCCCTTGCAAAGCGGATAGATGGTATCAATGATTTGATCCTGGATGATACCTATTTTTCAAAAGACATAAAAATACCCGGCCGGGGTCGTTCCACAAATCCCTATGATGCACCGGTGGGGGCCCTGTGCGCCAATTTCAACACGATCTTTTTTGACCGTGGTCCCCGGGGCAGGGTCGTCTCGGCCGAGCCGCAGACCCCGTTGATTCCCCTTGCCCGAAAAAAGATCAGGTCCTTAGGGCTCAAAAGGGGCCGCTATACCTTTACCCATGATCGGGGAGAGGCCACCCTTTATAGCGGTGAGTTGCTCCGTCATTTTCTGCAAGAGAGAGGGGTAGAGATCCGGGGAACCACCCGTCTTGGAACTGTGGGGGCAGGAGACCGGCTGATCTACACCTACCGGTCCAGGTTTACCCTGGAGGAGGGCCTGGAGAAGATGCTGGAGTTTTCAAATAACTTTATTGCCAATCAGATCCTCATTGCCCTGGGGGCCCACACATTTTCCGCACCGGGCACCCTCCAGAAGGGCATCAGGGTCGTCACAGACTATGCAAGAAAAGGGCTCCACCTGGGGGATTTTCATATCGCGGAAGGCTCCGGGATTTCTAGAGAAAACCGCCTCACTGCCCTGGATATGCTGGTCATCTTGGACCGATTTCAACCCTACCGGCATCTCCTCAAGAGGAAGGGCAATATCATTTTTAAGACCGGGTCACTAAAGGGGGTCAGGACACGGGTCGGATACCTGGATGGTGGGCCGGGGGGGCTCTACTCTTTTGTTATCTTTCTGAACCGGCCGGGGGCGGATATCGGTTCGCTTATCGAATGTATTCGGCGCTCTCTCACCTGATGAGGACCCCCACTACTTTTTGAACAACGCCTCCAGGGCCCTCTTTGCGTCCTCTGTGGGGTTGCCTGTTTGATAAACGGAGCCCTTTGGGGCGTAGTATTCACATGTATTTGCCCGCTCGTTATCCAAGATCCGCTCGGCCATTACCTCCCGGCACTCGTTATAGGCATGCGGGTCGTAGAACCTGCATTGAATGCAGCACCTGAGATCCCTCCCGCAATGGGGACAGGTATCCCTTCTCATTACCTTGCCTTTAAGGTTGATCTCCTCATGACAAAAGGCACATTCCATGTTCTCTTCCTCCATGGGTTATCACCAAGTTTTGACAATTCAGGTCCTAATAGTTAGTTTGTCCTTATGCAGTCTCACAAGCCGGATTTCACACTCCTGGACCATACGGCGGATCTGGGGATGAGGGTGCGGGGTAAAGACCTCAAGGCCCTCTTTGAGGGGGCAGCCAGATCCCTGACACAGCTCATGGTCAAGGGCAGCCCCGCCGAAACGTCCACCGCCAGGAGGATTTCTGTCATGGGGGAAGACCTGGCCGACCTTATGGTCCGCTGGCTTGGCGAGATACTCTATCTCTTTGCCGGGGAAAACGAGATCGTGGTTGATGTTCAGATCGATTCCATTTCGAGATCCCGTCTGGATGCCACCCTGGGGGTGGTCTCTTATGATCCGGACCTGCATGAGATACTCCGTGAGATAAAGGCCGTGACCTATCATCAGATTGAGGTGGCCAAGAAGGGTCACCAGTGGGAGACCACGATCATCTTTGATATGTAACAAGGCCTCCGGCCCCTTGCACAAAGCCAGATCGTGGGTGCTCATATGGATATCAAATTAGAAAAAATAGATGAATACCAGTGGCTTATACCAAAGACCGGCCCTATGCGTGTGCCGGGCCTCATCTTCTCAAACGCCTTGTTGATCAAGTCAGTTCAGGAAGACCAGAGCCTCACGCAGGTGGCCAACGTGGCCACCCTGCCGGGAATCGTGGGTCATTCGCTGGCCATGCCGGACATACACTGGGGCTATGGTTTTCCCATCGGTGGAGTGGCCGCCTTTGATCTCGATGAAGGCATTGTCTCTCCGGGCGGTGTCGGCTATGACATCAACTGCGGTTGCCGGCTGATGACGACGCTGCTCCCCGCCCATGAGATCCGACCTCGAATCAGGGAACTGGTCTCGGCCCTCTTTGGCAGCATCCCTGCCGGCGTCGGCTCCACGGGTGCTGTTCGTCTGACCAAGACAGAAGAGGCCAAGGTAGCCGTTGAAGGGGCTGCCTGGGCAGTCAAAAAGGGCTTTGGTTCTCCTCAAGACCTCGAGAGAACTGAAGACAACGGGGCCATGGAGGGCGCAGATCCCTCGGTCCTGAGTGAACGGGTCATCAAAAGGGGGCGCGATCAGCTGGGCACCCTGGGTTCGGGGAACCACTTTTTGGAAATTCAGGTGGTTGATCAAATCTATGACCCGGCCAAGGCCAGGGCCTATGGTCTTTTTGAAGGCCAGGTCACTGTCCTGATACACTCCGGTTCGAGGGGCTTTGGCCATCAAATATGCGATGACTTTCTAAAGGAGATGAGCCGGTCCACACACGAGGGCAGATACCCCTTTGACCTGCCCGATAGACAACTGGCCTGCGCCCCGGTGAGATCTGACCACGGCCGACGATACCTGGCAGCCATGGCATGTGCGGCCAATTACGCCTGGGCCAATAGGCAGATCCTCATGCACTTGGCCCATGAGGTCTTGATGCGTGCCCTTTCAATCAGCCCAAAGGAGTTGGGCATGGCACTCCTCTACGACGTATGTCATAATATTGCCAAAAAAGAGCAATACACGATAGACGGAGACCCGGCCATGCTCTGCGTTCATCGAAAGGGAGCGACGCGTGCGCTGCCCTCAGGGCATCCCCTCCTGCCGGAGATCTATCGCGGTGTTGGCCAGCCTGTCCTGATCCCTGGAGATATGGGCACTTATTCATACGTGCTTGCGGGCGCCGAAAAGGCGATGGTCAGAAGTTTTGGATCAACCTGTCACGGCGCAGGCCGCGTTTTGAGCCGCACTCAGGCGACAAAAAAGGCAAAAGGCCGAGCGATTCATCGCGAGTTGGAAGATAAAGGGATCTACGTACAATCCAGAGGCAAAAGAACCCTCAAGGAAGAAATGCCAGAGGCCTATAAAGACATATCACAGATCGTAGACGTCGTCCATGGAGCTGGGCTGGCCCTCAAGGTTGCCAGACTCAGGCCCCTTGGTGTTATCAAGGGTTGAGGACATCCCCAGCATCCATATTGGCAAAAGGCCGTAAAAGAACATCGGTTTCCTTTTAGCAGTTCGCCTGATCCGGGTCAATCAAAAAAAGTGAAAAGTAACACTTTGACCGTTTGAAAGCAGGCCAATGGGGGTTCCGAATTCCCATTGCCCAGCGCGAGTGCCAGTTTTGAAAATAGCCAAACTGATAGCGTGAAAAGATGCGCTGGTCGGGCAGGAAGATCCCAGGGAAAATAAATGGCCTTGAAAAAAGAAAATAGGGCAGCATCTGTAATCCTTGCAGCGGGACGCGGGAGTCGCATGAAGGGGTTTGATGGCAATAAGACGCTTCTCCCCCTGATCCCAAAGACCTCCCCCTTTGACGGAGATCGCCCGATCCTCATGGAGATCCTCCGCGGTCTGCCTTCCGGTCCCAAGGCAGTGGTTGTCCATCACAAAAAGGGTGAGGTAATTGCGGCCACACGCCACCTTGGTCTCACCTATTGTGAACAGCGGGAGCTCAATGGAACCGGGGGCGCCCTGCTCGCAGCAAAGGGGTTTATCGAGAAGCAGGATTGGCCCAATGTCGTTATCACCATGGGTGACGTTCCCCTTGTCACAAAAAAGACATACCACGCACTTTTGGCCAGGCTGGAGGACAAGGGCCTCGTGGTCCTTGGATTCCGGCCCGAATCAAAAAGAAATTATGGGGTGTTAAAAATCCAAGGGGACCGGGTACAGAGGATTATCGAATGGAAATACTGGCGCGCATATCCGGAAGAGAGGCAAAAGACCCTCAGCATATGCAATTCAGGGATCTATGCTGCTAGGAGAGGAGAATTGCTTCGCTACCTCCCGGTACTCGCCTCAAGGCCACACCGGGTCCGGAAAGAGATTGACGGAAAGATGGTGGCGGTGGAGGAGTTTTTCCTCACAGATCTCATAGAATATATGGATGAGGGGGGGGTCCCGCTCGGCTACGAAGTTGCCCCGGAGGCAGAGGTAATGGGTGTGGACGATCTTGGAGCCCTAGCAAAGGCGCAGGAGATCTTTATGTCCCGACCGACCTCCCCGGGGCAGGGCAGTTAGTCTTGGCTTCCCGACAGCATCGCGGAGAGCTTTTTCAGATCGCCGCTATGCCCGAGCGAGATCAGGGTATCGCCCGATTCAATCCGGGTCTGTGATGAGGGATTAAAGCTCATCTGACCGTTCTTTTTGCGGATGGCCAATATGATGGTATTTGTCTCCCGCCGGATGCCCGAGTCTACCAGGGTAACGCCGTTTAGCGTTGACCGCTCCCCCACCAGCAGCTCCTCCATCTTTAATTCGATATCCTTGTCCTGAACCGTCAGCTCAAGGAAATCTGTCACAGCGGGTTTGACAATGGTCTGTGCCATCTTGTGGCCACCGATCAGGTAAGGGAGCTCCACCCTGTCTGCCCCGCCCCTCAGGAGCTTCTTTTTTGTCTGTTCATCATCGGCCCGGGCAAGGATAAAGAGATCGCGCTTTAGGCCCCTTGCGGTCATTGTTATAAAAAGGTTATCTGCATTCGATTCCACCACGGCTATCAGACCCTTTGCCCTCTCGATGCCTGCCTCAATCAAGACATCGTCGCTGGTGGCGTCATCGATGATATAGGGTATGTCCTGATTTTCCAGGGTCTCTTTTGATTCCGGGGACTGGTCTATAACGATCACCGATATGTGATTCGATTTGAGCTCCTGTGCGATGATGCTTCCTATTCGGCCATACCCACAGATAATGTAGTGGCCTTTGAGCGATCTTATCTTTAGTCCCAATTTTCTCCTCCCCAAGATAGATCTTAACTGAAACGCAACCATTGCCTGGGCGACCATGCCAAATGTATAGCCCAGGACCCCCATCCCCACAAAGATTATGGCGATAGTAAAGATCCTGCCCGTCTCCGATACCTGCCTGATCTCCCCGTATCCCACGGTGGTGATGGTAATAACGGTCATATACAGGGCATCGAGGAGATCCCATCTTTCGATGAGCATATACCCGGCGGTGCCGGCCACTATGACCATTGCCAGAATCATCACACCCCTGATGATCTTTAGCGACCCAGGGGAGGAGATGGTGTTATCGATGCCTTTTCTCTTGATCACTCCGAGGTCCAAAAAGCAAGAGAGGCGCACAGGACACCCCTCTTCCAGGATATTTACGATTACGGACGGCGGATTTGGATCTTATACAGCGGCCATTTCAAGGTAAACCACGACAGCCTGAAGGGCTGGTTTGTCAAGAAGCTATCGGGTTCGCGGAGCCCCTTGGGCCGGCTATTATTTCGCCGGCGAAGAACTGACCGCTTCCACGGTGAATTCGCTCAGATTATCGGGTAGGTTCCCAAACGCGATCATAAAAGGGATGGTTGAACCTGGAGCCAAGTCGAGATTCATGTTGTTCTTGCCAGAGCGGTCTTCCATGGCCTTGTTGATCTCCTCCATCGGGAGTGTCTTGAGCTCTTTTACTTCAAAAGTATTGCCGGCATAGCTCAACTTCTGCATTACGACTTTCCCTTTGTCATTCAGGATAGTGCCCTTT
Organism: uncultured Desulfobacteraceae bacterium; assembly: GCA_964639275.1. Taxonomy (GTDB): domain Bacteria; phylum Desulfobacterota; class DSM-4660; order Desulfatiglandales; family Desulfatiglandaceae; genus CAZXCQ01. The sequence continues at coordinate 34,262 of CAZXCQ010000003.1, forward strand.
ACCAGGACAAAACTCCGGCTCTTCGAATAGTTGTTTTTGACCAGGCCCCGGATTACAAACAGATGTCCTGCCGTCTTTGAATCAATAAAGGACCCGTTTACATCCTTGAATGAAAGGAGTCGTGCACTGACATCGGCAGGCCCCCGTTTCTCTGCGGGTTTGAACATAGACAGGGAATCGGGAATCAGCTCGGGGGCCCAAAAGAAAATGGCGACCGCTGCCCCCGCAAGCAACAAGATGACCACCAGGAAAATGGAGAGAAAATGGGATTTCCCGGTCCTGTCTTTGTAAGAAACGGCAGTGGTGATCTCTGCCTCTTCAGGATAACCTTTATCGGCCTTGGCCTTTGCATCCATGGGGGGGAAATCTTTCCCTGGCAGCTCTTCCTCGGCCGGCACCTCTTCTTCGGGTCCCTCAAAGTCTTCGGGGGCCGCAGTCTCTAACGAAGAGAGATCTTCGAGGGAGTCCTCAAAGAGCTTGTCGAGCTCCATCTCCTGATCGATTTGCTCAGGTTCTGGCCGCTCTTCTCGTCGCTCCGGCTCAGCAGCAGTTACCCGGGCCTCTTCAGCAACCACCTCTTCAGGGGGGTATACTTCAAAGACATGCTGGCAAACCGAGCACCTGACCTTTGAACCCGTACCCTTGATTCGCGTCTCATCAATATTAAAACTTGTCTGACACCTTTGACACTGGATAATCACTGGTACACTCCTGCTGACAAAGAGATCGCCCCTCAGTCTATCCGGCCATCACTCCAGTATTTCAAGTGGTGAGTGAAGCGGAACCCGCTTCAAAGTAAACATATTGAATTTTTTGCTTTTTGTCAACATGAGGGCAAAAGACGACAACGCCTCTGCTATCCGAAAGACTCAGAACTGTTAAGACTTGCCATTCAAGAATGGCAACCGCTCTTTTTTTCTGTACGCAAGGGCCTGGCACGAGGCAATCAGGACGTCCTCTTCATCGGTAACCCTTATCTCATAGGTGGCTATCTTCTGGGAAGAGTGGATCTCCCTTGATTCTGCCTTGAGCCTGCGCCCTTTCTTTGCTGGATTATGAAAGACGACATTTACCTCCAGGGCCACCGCCACCCTTCCGTTTGAGTTGGCAGATACCATGAAGGCCTCATCCATAAGAGAAAAGATGGCGCCACCATGCACCGTGCCAAAGATATTGGTGTCATCATCTTGAGGCACCATTTGAACTATGGCATGCCCCAGCGCCATATCTTGCAGCTTGAGGCCTAGCTTTTGTGAAAACCCTTTCTTGGCCACACTTCGAAAAAACAAAGACCGAATCTTGTTATCCATGCGGCGCCCCTCACCATTTGGAACCTCAGATAAACAGCGCGCACCTTACGGAACGTCCCTGATGTCATCCCCCGAGAACCGCTCCCTTAGTCTGGTGCCTGAAAAAAGACCCTGAAGGTGGTCCCCCCTGATTGATAACAGTCCTCCTGTTTTCTGCAATAATCGCATTCGCTAATCCTCCCCGGGCATATATCCTTATCAAGGGGGATATGGCGGCATCTCGAAGAGATCATCTGTATCCTGAAGTGATATCGCTCAGAGAAGATCTTCATACGCAACAGATCCGCCCCCTTTCCACCAGCGTTAAAATCAAAGGGTCGCTTGGAGGAATAATCCATGGTCTCCTGGGTTGTGAAAAAACCTTCAAAGATATGTCTTTGATTATGGTTGGTAATACCCACGCCATAGTCGCGCACGATCAGTTCTGCCCCTTTCCCCCTCTTTCTCACAGAGATCTCTATTTTGCCCTCATCCGGGGTGTTTTCAACGGCGTTTTTGATCAGCCCGGTTACCACCTTTCTTAAGACATCGGGGGGGATCTTAATGACTGGCGTGCTCTCGATCCGTTTTTTCAGGTCGATCTGGCGGTGGGAAAAAAGTGGCTTGATCTCCTCCAGGACCACAGAGACAAATTTATCCAGGGAAATTCCTTCGGGTGTGCTCTCCTTAGGGCCGAAGATCTCATCAACATGCCCCTTTATGGTTTCAACAATCCTTCCTTCTCCCACCTCTTCGGCAACAAGGCTCTGCAATTCGTCGGCACATTCATCCAGCATCCATGAAAGAACACGATGCGTGTCATAGTATCTGCCCTGCATGATATCTTCTGCCTGGTACTGCAATTCGAGGATACGTTCCAGGTTTCTCTGGGCCCTCTTGATGGTGGGGCGCCATGTCTCCTCCGGGAGGGACGAAAGCCTCTTTGAAAGGATGTTCAATGACGCGCTCAGGACGGATATGGGTGTCTTGAGCTCGTGGGAGAGATGATTTATCACCTTATCCTTTGCACGGTTGAGGCTGGTTACCTCCCTATAGGCCTTCTGAATCTCCCTTGAGAACCTTGCATTTTCAATGGACAGGGCCACGGTACTGCCGATCATGCTAAGAAATTCGGCATCTGTCCGGTCAAAGACACCGGTCTTTTTATTCATGGCGCACAGGACCCCAATGATCCTGTCCACGCTCCTCAGGGGCACATCCAGCAGGTTTCTGGAGAAAAATCCCGCCTGGACATCCACATCTGGGTAAAAATCGGGGTCTCTGGAGGTATCCATAACAATGACAGGCTTTCTGGTGCGGATGACCTTACCCGCAACGCCCTTACTGGCAGGAAACCGGATCTCCTTTATCTTCTTTTCAGCGACTGAGTCATCATGCGCCGCGGCCTCAAAGTACAGTTCGTCTTTTTCTTCATCCAGCAGTATCACCAGGGCCCCTTCTACCTGCAGGAGACGTTTGACCTCGCCGCTGATATAATCGAGGAGTTCATCCAGATCGGGGTACTCTGGCAGGGCCATGCTTATTCGGAGCAGGGCCTCATTGTTGCGCGCGATCCGCTTCTCTTGAGTGATATCCCTCAGGATCACCAGTTCGCCAGAGGGTTCATCCTCTATCTCCGAATAGACGGCAGCCCTCGCCATCACATCGAGGACCCGGCCGTCCTTGGTGAGCCTCTGGGTCTCGTGCCGTAATATGATCCTTTCTTTGAAGAGCCTTTGAATGGCCTCGGATGTCTCCTCCTCCAAACCAGGGGGAACATAAGGAATGGTCTTTCCTTCCAGCTCCCCCAGTGTCCAACCAAAGATCTCTGTGAATGCAGGGTTTAGATAAGAGACACGTCCATCCAAGGTAAACACCACAATGGGATAGGGGACAAAATCAAGTAGGGTCCTGTATCGCCTCTCCGATATCTTTAGGGCCTCTTGGGCCCTGAATTTCTCTGTGATATCACGGGTTATGCCTCGAAACCCGATCTTCTCTCCCCTGTCATCGATAATCAGATTGGCCGAAAGCTCGATGATCCGGGTCTCCCCCTTCTTGTCGATGATTTTCCAGATGAGATCAGTAAAACCCTTGCCTGTCCGGTAGATCCGGTTGAAATTCTCAAAGGCCCTTTTTGCATGGGCCTCATCCATGAATTTTGTAAAATTCTGGAACTCTATCTCTTCCCTGGGGTAGCCAAAGATCTTGCAGAGAGAATTGTTGAAATAGAGAAAGTTGCCACGAAGGTCTACCTCGTAAACGCCTTCTTCAATATTTTCCACAAATGCCTGATAACGCTCTCCCGCCACCTTGTCCCAGGCATTGAAACCGTTTTTACCCTCTGAACTTGTTTTCATGCCGACCTCGTCCTCAAAGGCAAGGCTCGTTAACGTCTCAAGATTCCTGGAACCTGAGGTCCCTGGCACTCGATCAATGCACACCGGCGACCCGGCCCGAGCCAGATTCTTTATATATTATGTGCGAGGCATTGTCATTACAATTCTGGAATGCGAAAAGTATAAAGAACCACGGTCGCCAAACCCCGGATACCATCTTGCCAAGGCGGGCCGTTTGTTCTATACTATTAACCTATGCTGATTAGGGCGGCAAAAGCCCCGTACGATAAGGGGGACAGACATTGGGCACGACAAATCAATTTTATTTTTTTTGAAAACTGGCACTTGGACAAGGGAATAGGGGATCAGAATCCCCATCCCCCCGGTTTCAAAGGGCTAAAGTCTTACGACACGACGCATAATGGGTTTTATTCTTGCGGGAAAATAGATGACAAAATCGGCAAAGATCCCAAAGGCGACCATCACCCGGCTTTCACTATACTACAGGGAGTTGGAACTCTTGGAATTTGACGGCTATCGCATGGTCTCCTCGGAAAAACTGGCGTGGTTGTGCCAGGTCAATCCCGCCCAGGTGAGAAAGGACCTTGGCTACTTTGGGGAATTTGGTGTCCGGGGTGTGGGGTATGACGTAATCGATCTTCAGGCCCATATAAAGAGGATCCTGGCCGTTAACCGCCATTGGAACCTTGGCATCGCCGGGATCGGTAATCTGGGCTCCGCCCTCCTGCAGCACCAGAATCTGTCGGCGAGGGGTTTCAGGTGTATTGCTGCCTTTGACAATGATCCCAACAAGATCGGGAAAACAACGCCTGGAGGTCTCAAGATCAAGGATATCAAGGACCTGAGCCAAGCAGTTGAGGACCTGAACATCGAAATCGGTGTTATCACCACCCCCCCTTCAGCGGCACAGGCCGTGGCAGACCTTTTTTTGAGGGCCCAGGTCAATGCCATCCTGAACTTCTCGCCGACCCGGATCAGCGTACCCGAGTGCTGTCTGGTTGAAAACATTGATTTTACTGTAAAGCTAGATATGATCAGCTATGAGCTACAAAATGAAATTGGGACATAAAAAAGTGTAAACAGCCTCTATAGCCATCTTTTTGGAGGAAGGACTATGAAAAGGACTTTGAAAACGGCATTCTTGCTATTGTTTGTCTTTGCATTTTTGGGTAACGGGGTGTTGGCACGAGAGGACAAAGGCCCAAAAATTGTCATAAAGGAGCCAATTTACGACTCCGGAGATGTCCAAGAAGGAGAAGACATCGAGCACTCCTTCCAAATCTTTAACGAAGGGGATGAAATATTAGAGATCTCAAAAGTCAGACCCGGGTGAGGCTGCACCGTGGCCCATTTTGACAAGGCCATTCCCCCGGGCGGGGAAGGAAAAATCACCCTAAAGGTCAGGACCAAAGGATACCAGGGAAAGGTAACCAAGAGCGCCAAGGTCTTTCATAACGACCCCAAGAGTGGAGTGGTTGTCCTAAAGATAACCGCGCGTGTCAAGGTCCCTATCTACCTTTCATCCCGCTACGTCCAGTTGTTTGGGAGGGAAAATGAGAGCGTCACCCGGGAGGTGGAAGTCAAGGCCGAACTGGATAAGCCATTGAAGTTGACCCCGATCCAGTTTAACCTAGCCGATAAATTGTCTTACGCCATTGAAGAAATTGAAAAGGACAAGAAATTTAGGATTAGGTTCAAGAGTATCCCCGGGCCACCCCAGACCTATGCAGGGTTCTTGAAACTCAAGACCAATTACCCCGAAAAACCGGAAATTGTAGTGCGGATAAGGGGCAGAATTGTCAAGAAGGGCTAAAATTTCTCTGTATCCTTAAAGAAATCGCTTATAAACCGGACCCTTGTCCCCTCCATTTCAAGGATTGAAACGCCCTCGTTTTCGTATGGTTCTTGTCGTCTGTTGGCGCCACAGTTTGTCCAGTGGACTGCGGCGAGTGTGCCCTGGACTATGGCCCTCTGGATCTTGAAGACCAGTTCGGGGTACTGGCGAAAAAGGATGCCAAAAAAACGTAATATACGTTGCTTGCCGATTAGGGGGCGGGTCTTTGGGAAATAGAATTCTGCACCATCTGTGAGAAGATCCCCAAGCCGTTTCAGATCGCGGTTATTGACAAGCTCGAAAAAATCAAACACCGTCTTCTGCTGAGACATGGATACACCTCCCCTCTTCCTCTTTTATTACGCTGGTGGCGTTGGTCTCAAAGGGGTCACGGGTGAGGTATCTTGCCACCGAAGCAGCAGAAAGTCAAAAAGCGGTGATCTTCTAATGCGGTTTTTTGTGCCCTATCAAGATAGAAGTCATGTTGTGGGAGCCTTGCTAAGACCATGGCGCAAAAGAAAAAAGAAGGGATCGTAGAGATCTTTACAGATGGTGCCTGCACCGGAAACCCGGGCCCCGGCGGTTATGGGGCGATCTTGAGATATGGCCAAAACGTAAAGGAGGTTTCGGGCTGCAAAGAGTGGACCACCAACAACCGGATGGAATTATTGGCGGTCGTAGAGGCGCTGCGAAGGCTCAAGAGGCCCTGCAAGGTAAAGGTAGTCACCGATTCCAATTATGTGGTAAAGGGGATGACCCAATGGGTCTTTGGATGGAAAAGGCGAAATTGGGTCAATTCTCAAAAAAGACCGGTCTTGAACAGGGACCTGTGGGAGGCCCTGTTAAAGTGGAGCCAGCCACATCAGATAGAGTGGGTGTGGATCAGGGGGCACAATGGCCATCCTGAAAATGAACGTTGCGACAAGATCGCAAGGGATGCCATAAAGGAGTGCCAACAAGCCCCACTTTTCCGGAGGCAAAAATGAAATGCCCAAAGTGCGGGTATATCAGTTTTGATCATAACGCGATCTGTCCAAAATGCAAAAAGGATATATCCTCAGAGAGGGATCGGATGAACCTCTCCGCCTACAAGGCCGACCCCCCCTTTCTGCTGGGGGCCCTGCTCGGTGAGATCGAGGAATCCGAGACTGAAGCCGACGCGCCATTCAAGCCCACCCCTGAGCAAGAGAGCTTTTCTTCACAAACCTCCGAGAGAGATGTGAGGGAAGATGGTTCGGAAGAATTCACCATTGACCTGGAAGACCTCGCATTTGAAGATTACAGGACAGATGAGGGGCAATCCGAACCGTTTGAAGCGGACTTTATCCACCTCGACGAATTGACAAGAGTTGAATTGGAGCCCCCCCTTGAATTGGAGGGGCCGGACTCGATTCGCCAACAGGAAACCGACGGTTTGGGGTTATCTCCGGCCGGTGATCAAAAAGGGCCTCAAACCCTGGATCTGGACCTTGGATTGGAAGAAACGGAGGAGAAATCTTCTTGACATCAAATTGGTCTTGACCTGCAATGAGACAATCACTATAATAGTAAAACTATGCCGAGATAGCTCAGTCGGTAGAGCAGGGGACTGAAAATCCCCGTGTCCGCAGTTCGATTCTGCGTCTCGGCACCAGGAAAACTCAATTTTTGAAGGGGGTTCGGTCCTTAGGTCGGCCCCTTTTATCTTTGCCGGCACCGCTTACTCCATGCCGATCTCGGCGATCGCTTTCTGGATGTCCCTCCAATACATGTTGTCACATCTATTGTATAACCAGGTACTCAGCCGTAACGGTTCCCTGACTGTTGCTGATCGTCAAGGACCCTATTGTTGATCTTGATGATTGGGTTGTGAACGAAGAATCCCATCCCCCTTGAAGGGTCAGGTTTTTGGATGAACCCAGGGTGATGTCCTCATCATAGACACCCTGGGCAATGTTTATGGTGGACCCGGAGCCTGCCGCATCAATGGCTGTCTGTATCACTTAAGGTCTTTGAAAAATTACAGAAAGGCGATGGGTTTCAAAACCTCTAAATCTGCACCTTAACCCGGGCAAAGAAAGGCATTCCCTTCCGGTCTTGCCCAAAATACAGAAAAGACCCCAGATCTCTTGACTGAACAACAGAAAAAAGAGAAAAAGAGATAAGGCCCACCAACCCTTTTGGTACCCGGAGCCATATCAAGCGCGAGGAGGGGGATCTATGCCCGCTGAGAGATTGCCAAAAAGCCAGGTCTCCGTTGTCAGAGGAGAGCAGATCGAATCGTCCATAAAAGAGGCCCTGGACCTGATCGGCGGAGTTGGGCGTGCGATAAGGCCGGGAGATACCGTCCTGATCAAACCCAATTTTGGTGTGAGTGTACCTGTTGAAACCGGTGTGGTCACAGATCCCGGGGTAATTGATATCCTTATCTCCCTTTGTATGGACGCAAGCCCCGCGAGGCTTCTGGTCGGAGAGAGCACGGTTGTAGGTCTTGACACGGCCCAGATATTTAGAGAACTGGGCCTTGAGGGGCGTTTCGAACGTCTTGGCGCAACCATGATCAACCTGGATCAAGACGAGATCGTTGAGGTGCCGGTGCCCGATGGGGCGGTTCTCAAGAGGCTAAAAATGTACAAAACGGCCTATGAAAGCGATGTGATTATCAGCGTTCCGAGCATGAAGACCCATATTTTGACCGGGGTCACTCTGGGTCTTAAAAACATGAAGGGCACGCTTCCCGATATGATGAAAAAACTTATGCACAGGATTGGCGTAAAAGAAAATGTCCTCGAATTTGAACTGGAGCACGCAATCGCCGACCTCAACTCGGTTAAGCCACCCGCGATGACCATTATCGACGGATTTATCGCAAATGAGGGTTACAAACCCGGAACCCCCGGGATCGGTGGCACCCCCCTGCAATTTAACACCGTTGTGGCCGGTCTTGACCCTGTTGCGGTGGACGCGGTGGCCGCCTATCTCATGGGGTTTAATCCAGGGGAGGTGAGGCATATCTCGTATGCCGGGGCCCGAAAGATTGGGGTTGCCGACCTGGATCAGATAGAGGTTCTCGGGGCGCGACTCGACGATTTGAGGAGACGGTTCAAGCGGCCGTCCATGGAAGGCATCCTTTTTGATTTTAAGGATGTCTCCATCGTGGCAGGAAAGGGATGCAGCGGGTGTCGGGAATCGACCCTTATCGGCCTCACAGGAATGACAGAGCCTGAATTGGAAAAGGTGGGCAAGGCCGTGGTGGTTGTGGGCGCAAATGTGAAACTTTCAGAAAAAGACAAGGAAAAACGGCCGATCCTGGTCGGCAACTGTACCTCGAAGAGCGAACTGGAGGGAGAGCGGATAGAGGGGTGTCCACCGCCGGGCATCCATGTAAAGAGATGTCTTTTGGGCGAGAACTAGATTGATAGGAAAAGAGAAAAGGAGGCGCGAATGAGCACAAGAGAATGGCCCATATCGTACTGGCATTATATGCCGGGTCCATCAAGCCCCATTCAAATGATGCGAGGGGCACTAAAGTGTATGGATTGTGGCGGCGTCAAGGAAGGGGAAACCGTTCTGATTTCGACAGATACCAATAAGCTGCGTATAGCTGAGGCCCTGGCAGGGGCAGCCTACGGTGTGGGCGCGACCCCTATCATCATCATGATTCCCCCGGTCAAGACCCATGGGGCGCAGTTGCCCGAGCCGGTCGTTGCGGCGTTTCGCGAGGCCGATGTCTTTCTGCAGCCCAGCACATGGTCGCAGACCCATACAAAGGCCCGGGTGGAGGCCATAAAGGCCGGTAAACGGGGTTCAACCATGTGCGAAGTTACAGAGGATACCCTCTGCGTGGGTGCTATCGAGGCCGATTACGAGGCGTGCGATCGGCTGGGCAGAAGACTGGGGGCGGTCCTGGCCGAGAGCAGGGAGGTGCAGATTACCTCACCCCTCGGCACCGATATCAGGGGGGAGGTAAGAGGCCGGCCGGTTCAGTATGAGACCGGGCTTTTCAGAAAACCGGGGGAATTTGCAGCCTTTCCGGATAGCGAGATCAACATATCCCCGGTGGAAGGGACGGCAGAGGGCAAGGCGGTCATTGACGTGAGCATTATGAGTGTGGGCATCACCATGTATGACCCGGTAACCCTGATCGTCAAGGAGGGCAGGGTGGTTGATATCCAGGGTGGCATGTCCGCCCGCCGATTCAGGGAGACGCTGGAGTTGCTGGAAGACGAAAAGGCATTTAACTACGCTGAATTCGGTATTGGCCTCAATCCCTGTGCCCGTCTGGCCGCAACAAACCTAGAAGACCTGGGCAGACTGGGCAATTGTCACTGTGGGATTGGCAGTAATTTTGCCATAGGCGGAAACGTGCTGGCGCCCAATCATCATGATGCCATTTTCAGGGATGCCAGTGTCTATTTTGACGGGAAGCTGGTGTTGGACAAAGGGGTCTGCAAGATATAGACCTGTAGACACATCAGGCGCTCGGACAAAATACGCACCTATTCTTGATTACCAACTGCTCAATGTCAAAGGGCGTCATCTCAATTTCCGTGACGTCAACAGCTTCAACGTTTACGCCGTTAAATTTCCAAAGGGAACCCCATTTGGTGACTGAAGGATATCTTCCTGCGCCCAATACCACGGAGATAATAGCCTCTCCTGATTGGCCGGCTATTCTTTTGTTTTAGATTCTCTCCAACCAGTTAAATTTCTTGACAAAATAAGTCTTTTGCAGTAATCTCACATCCAAACTATAACCTTTCGAAAAGGAGTATACCGCCCATGACCCTTACAAAACAGGACTTGATAGACTCAACCTACACGCAACTGGCCGTTCCCAAACACCAGTCAACTGGGCTGGTTGAATCTCTCTTTGAGATTATGAAAAAGGCCATGGAATCCGGGGAGGATATCCTGATCAGCGGCTTTGGAAAATTCTGCGTGAGAGAGAAAAAGGAGCGGGTAGGTAGAAACCCTCAGACAGGCAAGGACCTGGTGCTTGAATCAAGGCGTGTCGTCACCTTCAAATGCTCGGGGGTCTTAAGGGCGAAGATAAATGGCAAGGGCTAACCTGGTTAGGGATCAGGGTTTGGGCAGGGAAATGGGGGTTCGAAATCCCCATTGCCCTGGTTTCAAAGGGCGAAAGTCTTGCTAATTTCTTATACCGCGCCTCAGCATCAAAATTTGTTCTTTAAAGAGGAATCAATGTCAAAAAAATATCCTGAGTGCCCGCTCTATAACCACTCACATTGCAAGGAATATGGCAATCTCAAGCTTTGTGCGATTGTTAGGGAGGATAAGGTCTGCATTAAGAAGAATCCAGGCAAGAAAGGTAGAAGGGCAGACCACCGGAAGAGTTCAAGCTGATGGGGAAGTGGTAAATTAAACCAAGTTGCTAAATACCCATCGGAACACCAACCGGTTTTTATTCCACCATAATCTGCTCCAAGACAGAGAGGTTGTTTAGGGCCTTTCCGGCACCCAAAACCACGTCAAAAAGGGGTTGTCCGGTGACGATTATGGGGACATTTACCTCTTCCCTTAGTAGAATATCCAGACCCTTAATCAATGAGCCGCCTCCCGTTAAAACAATCCCCTTGTCAAAGATGTCGGCTGACAATTCTGGCGGCGTCTGCTCCAGGGCACCTCGAACCGCTTGAACGATTGCCCTTATCTCCTCAGAAATCATCCCCCTTACCTTTTTTGAATCTATGGTCAGAACCTTGGGCATTCCGGTAACCAAGTCTCGTCCTTTGACCTCAATTTTATCTATCTTGTCAGTCGGGAAGGCGTTGCCAATCGTCGTCTTTATGGCCTCTGCCGTGCCCAGCCCGATCAGGAAATTGAAGTTTCTGTTGATATGCTGCACTATGGCTTCATCCATCTTGTCGCCGGCAACCCTAACCGACCTGCTGTAGACAACCCCGGCAAGGGATATCACCGCAACCTCTGTGGTCCCCCCGCCAATGTCGACAACCATGTTACCGGTCGGCTCGGTAACAGGCAGTCCCGCCCCTATTGCAGCCGCCATAGGCTCCTCAATAAGGAATACTTCACTTGCTCCGGCAGACTTGGCACAGTCCAAGACGGCCTTCTTTTCGACCGGAGTGATCCCAATGGGTATGGCGATAACGATTTGGGGTTTCAGAAAAGGCCTCCTGCGATAGACCCTCCTGATGAAGTACCGAAGCATTGTTTCGGTAATATCAAAATCCGCGATGACGCCGTCCTTCAAAGGACGGATCACTTCAATTCTTTCCGGGGTCTTTCCCAGCATGATTTTGGCCTCTTTGCCCAGCGCCAGAACCTCATCAGAACCCTTTTTATCCCTTCTGATAGCCACAGCAGACGGCTCATTCAGGACGATCCCTCTCCCTTTCATATAAATAAGGGTGTTGGATGTCCCAAGATCAATGGCTATACCCCGTGAGAATGAACCAAAAATGGAGTCAAAAAACATCGTTCGTTAGTACCTTATCTTTGGCCTCTTATGAAAAGTATTGTGCGCGGAATGGCCATTAGCCGGAGTTATTGAGAAGATGCCGTTGGTATAGCAGGATATTTGAAGCTCTATGGAAGAGCAACCTCCGTATCCCCAAATACCTTCCGTAAGCTGTAGTTCTCCACGATGACGAACTTTTTCCCCCCTCGAATTCTTACCTCTCCGCTAATTTCAACCTCCTGTCTCAAGAATTGCCTCAATTCGTCGCCTTTCTTGCTCGTGTCGATGAGATATTCCTCCTCGCCATGGGTGGAGATGGCAATGGCGACCACTCCACCCTCATCATCCCATTCCACAGGAATAATGATTCCCCTTCCTCTCATGGTTACCATCTCATCCCTCGCATCCGTGAATATCGAAACAGCCCCGCTTTGCTCCAAAAAAGTGGATACAAAAGACCCTCGCATTTTGTTTGGCCATTGGTATCAATTTAGCTTTTTGAAAATTGGCACTTGGCGAGGGGTATGGGGGTCCGGAGTCCCCATACCCCGGGTTTCAAACAGCTAAAGTGTTACCTCTGGCCATTGTACCTAGTCTGGCAGATCGAATCCCAGACCAGGCCTATTCGTTGGAAACAGAGTCCCCCTTCGGAGAATAACGGCCCCGGCTGAGGGGTCCTCTTTAAGTCCCAGGTGACCGTCAAGATCCGCATAAACGACATTTGGCTGAGCCAGTGCAAAATGAAGGCCGGCGGCAATGGCAAGGCCCGCCTCGTCCATACATCCGACCATCGTCTCCAGTTCTGCCGCGCAGGCTACGGCGTTGATCTGGATGGCTTCTGATATACCACCGACTTTCATGAGCTTGATGTTTACCATATCTGCCAGTCCCTTCCGTGCGATCCGGAAGGCATCCCTCAAGTTCATGAGGCATTCATCTGCCATGACCGGGATGGAAACCTTGTGGGTCAAACGACCGAGAAGATCAGGATAACCCCTGTGCGTGGGTTGCTCTATGAGTTCGAGACCAGCCCTGCGGGTTCTTTTTACAAAGGTGATCGAATCATCCAGAGAAAAACCCTGGTTTGCATCAAAACGAAGTTCAATGGTCTTTCCCACTGCTTCTCTGACCTTCAAGACCCGCTCTATATCGGCTTCAACATCCATACCCCCTTTAAGTTTGAGAGACCTGAAGCCCTGTGCGACCAGATGGCGGGCGCGATCCAGTGTTTCATCCAGCGGGAGGATGCCAATGGTAATGCTTGTTTTGATGCGATCCCTGAATCCCCCCAACAGTTTCCACAACGGCAGGTTACCCGCCTTTCCGAGGATGTCGAAAAGGGCCATATCAAGCGCTGCAAGTGCAGACGAATCAGATTTTAAGGGCGCTTTCAGCCTTTCCAGAAGCATGGCCGGCCTCAGGGGATCTGAATTCTTGATGGCCGCCTGGACCGTACCGTTCAAGGCGCGCCGAACCGACTCCGGGGTCTCACCCGTTATCTGGGCATCAGGGGCCGCGCAGCCATATCCAACAATCGTGCCCGAGGTTTTCACTCGAAGAAACACGTTGGTGGTACTGGACACTGTCTCATAGGCGATCGTATAAGGCTCGGCCAATTTCATAGAGACCGGCCAACATTCCAATCCCGTGATTTTCATCGGCTTAATACCGTTTTTGGTAGATCTCGTCCAAAGTCAGCGCCTTTAGATCTTCAACAAACTCAACAAGGTGTTTTATCATTACGTCCCAGATCCTCACCCCTTTGTCCCGCGTTGCCTTGGTCGGATCGCCAAGCACGCCGGAAGGCGATATCTTTGCCACATGGGCATACCAGGCAATGCTTCTCTTTGATGTGAAGTTCAAATATCGGTTTGAGAACCGGGGGACAAATTTCTTGATCGCTTCCTTTCTGACTGAATCGGGACGAACGGCCAGGGCAGAACTCGTTTCTATCTCACCGGCGTGGACATCGTTTGGTGTTTCAACCATGGCAAAGATATCAGGATCACTCGATTCTCCGGTATCGACACATGTAAAGATATTGGCGTCCCGGTTGATCATTTGGGCGGCAAAATGCAGGGCCGGGATATTGCCGCCGTGCCCGTTGATGATCACCAGTTTTGTGATACCATGGCGAGCGGCACTCATGCCGATATCGTAAATCAGGTTGCTCAGGGTCTGAGGATTGACGCTGATTGTCCCGCTGAAATCCTCGTGATGGTATGAAATCCCATAAGGAATAACCGGCAGGACAAAGGGTTTTGGATCTGTACAGGCGCTTGCCACGGCCGCGGCAAGACGTTCGGCATCAAAGGTGTCGGTATCCAGCGGGAGGTGTGGACCGTGTTGTTCGAACGAACCCACAGGCAGCAGGGCGATATCCACCTTCTTGAATCGGTTCCTGGCCTCGGGCCAGGTCAACTCCCCCAAGATGAAGCTCGTTTTCTCTCTTGCCGGACCCTGGGCGACCGGGGCGTTCCTTGGCGGTGATGTCTGAGCCTTTTCAAAGGGGTAAGGCTTTGCTAGGGCCTCATTGGAGAAGAGGTCAAAGTCCCTCCAGACCCTTCCGGCGCGCATCGCCGCACCCGACGCATGCTCGGAAAAGATTTCATAAAGTGGTTCACGAAGATCCACAGGAATCCCATCTAGGGGCGATTTTTCAGAATCGAATCTGGGCCTTATGATTTGCTGATTTTCCTTGGCCCTGATGGATCCGATGGATGGGTTCTTGATCAACCCCTTTTGACTCAAGAGAAAAGCGAGGTGTTGGACCCCTTCTGTTTCCTGATGAATTTCTTTTGTTTCAAGACCCTTCAGACAGACATCTATTTGCTCCGGGCTATAGCCACATCGTTGGGGGTCCTTACCCAATGCCATCAACATCCCCACAATGCGCCTGCACTTCTCGCAGCGCCCGCAGGGATGCACCCGCTCCGTGTCTTTGTGGGTCGCATGACAAGAGGTCTGTAAGGCCTGGAGCTCGGGATACCGCTCAGAGAGGACCTTTTCAATGAGGAGCTCTGAGAGAGGTCTGACAACCGAGAACTGGCTGATCCCCCAGCCTTTTGCATGATAATAACGTGTGAGTGCATCATCGAAGTAGCGGCTCTGATCGTAGAGTCCATCGTAATGGGTAATCCCCTGGTGCGAAAGCCTCACGGTTGTGTCAAATTCATTCCCGATCAGGATACGGCCGGCTCCCCGTTTTCTGACAATGGGCAAGGCCCCAAAAAGAAAGACCGCAACTGTCCAGAGACGAATAGGGTATTCATCGGATCGTACGTTTGCAAAGTCCGGGCGGATAAAGGGCATATGCCTCAGCATCCCGTTGAACACTCTGTCCGCATTGCACCACACCCTGGCCGACCATGGAATATTTTTGCTGAAATAACGATAGGCATTCAAGGCCGTAAACCAGTGTCTCCCTGATTCGTTGATAAAAACAGGATGGGTTTCGCAACCAATCTCATTGAGGAGACCAAAGGTCAGCAGACTGTCTTTGCCGCCGCTTGAGAGCACGGCATGGCGCGATTTGTCTCCGGTACCCCACTTGCGGCGAATCTGATCCAGGTCCGGAGGCGTCTTTGGCTGGAGATCAATCCCGGTGAATCTTATCTTGGCCCGGAGATAATCTTTTTGCTTTATTAAGGGGAGATCTTTGACAGGCCCGGATAAATAGGGATTGGGCTCCACAATTTTTTTTACATAGATCTCCCGCGCAGTATTTCTGGCCATTTCCTCGATAAAGCGACGGTCGAACCGATCGAGCAATCCATGGAATACCATCTCATCGCAGAACAGCCCGTAGTTGAGGGCGACCTGGGCAGACATGATGCTCGCGAGATTGAGTGATTCGTCCTCATCAGGGACAAAGACATCCTCTCCATAGCGGTAGATCAGTTCAACGGTTTCGTCTCGATTACCCTGAATAACCCGGTAGGGCGCGATGAGGCGCCGACGTTCGAGTCGGGGAGGCCCGATTTCCAGCCGCTTGATCACCCTGAGGATATCAATGGCGTTTTCCTTGTCCGGAGGCTTTGTCTTCAAAGAGACAATGTCCGGTATTCTTCCTTCTGGCAGCATCGCTTTTTTCTCAGCCATGGGCTCTCACCTGCCCTTTATTGATAGAGGGTCTGAGCGCGGTAACCACCCCTTCGGCCCTGTCCTTGAGGGCATCACAGGCGGGGAGCCCCGTGCTCGTTTTGATGTCATCACAGGCCCTGGAAAGGCCGTCGTTATCCAGATTTTCGTGATTTACGGTCACGGCCACGACCGGTTTGCCTGAAAGGAGTTCAATGGCGTCGATCTGCTTTTTCAGGGGATGAATGGGATAACCGGGAAAACCGTCATAGTCTCTCCTTCCCGGGGCGTGTTGAAGCACGACCACATCGGGTCTCCCCGCGGCCAGAATCTCAAGACCGCCGGGGTAGGCCGGGTTCATCAGGCTTCCCTGTCCCTCAATAATGATGACCTGCGGATGTGTCTCGTGCCATGCCTTCCAAACGGCATGCTCGATTTCGCCCGCCACAAAATCGTTGATCAGGGAGTCGAGGATGATGCCGTATCGGACGCCCTGCATCCAGGCTGTTTGTCCTGTTCCGATGAGTTCCGCCGTGTAGCCGGAGTCGTGCAAGGCGTCGAGAAGGATCCAGGCCGTTGTCCGTTTGCCCACAGCCGAATCGGTCCCCAGCAGAGCGACCTTGAAGGCATTGACCTGTTCGATCTTTCCGGTAAAAGCGTGGAGATCCCTTCGAGACGGGGGTTTTCGGATATCCCGGAGCCGCACACCGTTCTTGTGCGCGAGGGCGACCAGTTTTGGGTCATCGGCGAGGAAGTCGTGGAGTCCCGAGTCCACATTCAGCCCCAGATCTATCGCAGTAATGATGTCGTTTCTGGCTTCAGGACTCAACCGTCCCCCATCGGGGGCCAGTCCCATGACCAGATGGGTTGGTTGTGCCCCAACGGCCTTTGCTGCCTTTATGGCCTCCCGGATGCCAGACTGAACAGGGATGCCGTTGGGTTTGGCATCCAGGAGCCACCCCGCATCCTTTCCGGCATGACCCGAGTCTATGACCGAAAGGACTCGATATCGAGCAGTCCGGCGTATAAGACCGTGGGCGGTCTTCCCGTTGGAGGTGCCAAAGGCACCCTCGCAATAGACAATGGCCTGTCCCTCAGGTAGAGTTTTCATGACCGTCTCCCTGTGAGGATCGCAACATAACGATCTCCGGGTAGGGGTTCTTTTTGGTGTTTTTCGACCAAAACGATCAGACCTGCGGTGGAGGCAGGGAGCACATCCAGGCCTTCCTTCCCCCTAAGCAGGCGTGAATAGGCGAGCATGTTCTTGTCGGTGGCATCGGAGGCCCACCCCTGGGTGTTTCGGACGGCCTCCAGGGCGTAATCGCCGTCTATGGCATGCCAGTTGATCAAGGGTTCGTTTACCAAAGTCTCCCGAATTCTCGCGGGCTCCAGGTCTTCGCAAAAGGGGCTGTTTTTTTTGTATGCATGGACAATGGGGTTTTTGCCATGTGAAGAGGCAGCAATTATTCTCGGAAGTCTGGATGTCTTGCCCCGGCGATACAGACTCAAGAAGCCCCGATAGATTCCCGCCAGGGTGGTCCCATTGGAAACAGGGACGGCAACGGCGGCCGGTGCATCTCTTAGCTCGTCATAGATTTCGTAAGCGATTGCTCCGTAGGCCTGAAGCTGCAGGGCCGTGTTGGCACCTCCCGGGTTTGCATCATAGATCTCATCTGCTTGAGCTCTTTGACGGGAGGCAAGGACGGCAGTTTCATAATCCCCGGGGACAGGGACGATCTTCGCACCCGTGCTGGTTATCTCTGCCATACGCCTTGTGTGATACCTTTCCGGGATAAAGACAAGGCATTGCAATCCGGCCATGGAGGCGGCTATGGCAATGGCCGCCCCGTAATTCCCGCATGTTGCAACGGTCATGGCGTCAAAGCCCCGGCGCATGGCATCCATGGCCTGCGCAAAGGCGATACGATCCTTCTGGGTTCCCGTGGGGTTTCCTCCTTCGAATTTCAGGTAGATCTGCCTCAGCCCCACCTCCCGTTCCACATTTCGCGCCCTGGAAAGGGTGGTGTCGCCGATTTCGGAGTCGATGATATCTTCGTAGGCTTCCAACCTTTCGCTCAGTGGCCTGTTTGGGTCCCCGGCGATTCTTTTTTGTATCTCCAGGTCTGCCCCGATGATCGGAGTGCTGGCGCTCGCCCCGTCAAGGAGTGATAACATCGTGCCATCCGGGACTGCATTCGCATCGATGAGATCTGATTGTTGCGTGTCTTGAGATCGTTGCATCTTATAGGGCCCTCTCCTCCATATTTATGACTTGTGTTTCCATCCACCCAAAAGTCTGCCCTGATCGGACCCTTCCGTTGGGGTCACCGTCTGTGTCCGGGTGGATCTGACCTTTACCGGCATGGGCGGTGTTTCAGCGCTATGTCTGCGACTCCTCCGGGGTCGGCAATCTGGTCAGGCCCTGCCTTTCTGACGCGGTAACAGCAATAGTCATGCCATGACAATTCTCTTTGCCGTCTGTCATGCTTTGGCCCGTGGAACCCAGGGCAATGGGGATTCCAAACCGTCATTTCCCTGTGCAATTACCGACTTTGATGGTCTCGCAATAAGTCTCTAAGGCAGTCAAGCCGTAAATACCAGAAATCCGGGTTCCGATAATCGGTCAAAGCGAACCAGGAATTCCGGTTTTTCTGCGCGGTTCACCGCTGACCAGGGAAAACCATCCATCAAATTGCTGGAAGTACTTTTGGTTTGGGGCGATTTAAGACAGAGGTCAGGGGGTGAGGAACCCAGAAAGGGTCTGAGGTAAGAAGACGGCTTTAAAACGGTGGCGGGTTGTGCCACAGCATTTTCTTAAGGTTCGTAGAAAAGCGGCAAGGTCTCTCAAGGAAGGTCGGTTCTGAAAAGGGTATAAATGGCACACCCTTTGCTTACCAGCGGAAAGATACGGAATCAATGGAGGGAACAACGATGACTGTCATCACAGTAATCGGGATCTTTTTTGGGATTCTGATCTGCCTGGGAATCCTGGAATACCGGGTGCACGTCCGAAACCTGGAGGCAATCCCGATCAGGGTGCACGTTAACGGGACGCGGGGGAAGTCATCTGTGACGCGACTTATTGCGGGTGCCTTGCGTGAGCACGGATTAAGGACCTTTGCAAAAACGACCGGCACGCTTCCCCGTATGATTATGAACGATGGCCGGGAATACCCGGTGTATCGTCCTTTTAAGGCAAATATCATTGAGCAGCTTCGGATTGTGTCCCTGGCAGTCCACAACAAGGCCGAGGCCCTTGTGGTGGAGTGTATGGCGCTTCAACCCGGTCTTCAATCCCTCACCGAACTGAAGTTTATCAGGGCAACACACGGTCTTATCACCAATGCCCGTCCCGATCATCTGGAGGTCATGGGCCCTTCTGAGAGGGATGTGACCCTGGCCTTATTGGGGACCACGCCTTATCGGGGCAGGCTTTTCACCGGGGAGAGGGACTATATGGATGAATTTCGGCAGGCCGGCAGGGACAGGCAAACCGAGGTGGATTTCTT
Source organism: uncultured Desulfobacteraceae bacterium (assembly GCA_964639275.1). Taxonomy (GTDB): domain Bacteria; phylum Desulfobacterota; class DSM-4660; order Desulfatiglandales; family Desulfatiglandaceae; genus CAZXCQ01. The sequence continues at coordinate 53,755 of CAZXCQ010000003.1, forward strand.
GAGCCAGGATGAGATTGATAATATCAAGGATGAGGAGATGGCAGGCTTTGACTATGTTGAGCATAAGGAAAACGTCGCGCTGACCCTCAAGGTGTGTCGTTCAATGGGCGTTCCCCGGGATGTTGCCCTGAGGGGCATGTGGAAAACGAGACCCGACCCGGGCGCCATGAGCGAATTTGTTTTGGATTTCTATGGACGGAAGATCACCTTTTCAAATGGATTTGCAGCCAATGATCCGGAGTCATCAGAAACCATATGGCGGATGGCGCTGGATCGGCACAGGGATGTGGAACGTAGAATTATGGTCTTAAACGCCAGGTACGATCGTCCCGACCGGTCCAGACAACTGGCAGAGGCGCTGCCCGGCTGGCCACCGGCCGATGCCTACGTGGTTATGGGCAGTGGCGTCTATGTGCTATTTCGGGCAGCCGTCGCGAACGGGATGGACCCCTCCAGGCTGGTATACGCCGAAGGCATGCCCGTTGATCGGATCTTTGAGGAGATCATGGGTCTCTCGGGTCGGTCAGCGCTCGTCATGGGGATCGGAAATATCGGAGGGCCAGGTCTAGAACTGGTCACCTACTTTCACAATCGTGCTTCGTTAGCGTAGATGAGGATAGGATGCAAGAACTGGTAAGCCTGTCAATCGGTCTGGGACTCATCACTAGTCTGGCCTTTTCCGAGTTTTTTGGTGTGGCCGCCGGGGGAATGGTTGTGCCGGGATACGTGGCGCTCTACTTGGATAAACCTGTTGTGATCATCGTCACGCTTTTGGCCAGCTATCTGACTTACTTTGTGGTTCATGCCCTCAGCTCGGTGATGATCATTTACGGAAGACGTCGCACCGCGTTGATGATACTTTTTGGATTTGCCATGGGATGGCTAATCCGATCGATTGGTCATTTTGAAGTCCATTTCGGGTCGTTGGATTTGAACGTGGTTGGGTACATTATCCCGGGTCTTATCGCGATATGGATAGACCGGCAGGGATTGGTAGAGACCTTTTCTACGCTGATTATCGCAAGTGTCATTGTGCGGATCGCCTTAATCATTCTCGGGATCGGTGAGCTTTTGTCATGAAAAAGATATATTGGCGCCCCAGCAGCGTCCCCCGTGCCATCCTGGTAGTCATCACAATCCTTTCGATTGGATCGATTTCGTCCGTAGAGGTCTTTAAGAGAAAAATCAAACAACCTTACTACGAAGAGAAGATCCGGGCCGCCCAGGATATGAGGTTGGGCATGGAGGTCATAAAGAAAGAGCGTCTAAGGGTAGTGGGACCGGTAGATAAGGAGACAGACCCTGCCAATTCGGGCATGATCGGCGTTGCCATATCTCCGATAACCAGCACGATGGGCTATTTGAATGTGAAACAGACGACAATCAACCCCAATTGGGCCGCGGTCATGGTGGAGATGCTAAAAAAGGCCGGGGTAAAGCGAGGGGATGTGATTGCGGCCGGGTTCTCCGGCTCCTTTCCGGCCATCTGCCTCTCGCTGCTGACGGCTGCCAAGGTGCTTGGACTCGAGGTCATCGCCATCTCCTCGGCGGCAGCCTCCAACTGGGGGGCGAATCATCCTAGCCTGACCTGGCTGGATATGGAGGACCTCCTCAACAAAAAGGGCATCATCTCGTCACGCTCAGTTGCCGCGTCACTTGGGGGAGAGGGCGACAGGGCCCTTGGCATGACAAAAGAGGCGCGTGAAATGCTTCGCGCTGCCATAAAAAGAAATGGCGTGCGGCTGATAGAGGAGAAAACTCCCAAAGAAAACATCGATAAACGGATCGACATTTACAAAGAATTCTCCCAGGGAAAACGGATTGCGGCCTATGTCAATGTCGGTGGGGCAACAGTGTCAGTGGGTTCGCCAAAGGCGAAAAGAATCTACCAGCCGGGGCTCAATCGAAAGGCGCCGCCGGGAGCGCTTTCTGTTGACAGCGTCATGAGCCGTTTTGCAAAGCAAGACATCCCCGTGATCCATATGGTTTACATCGACAAGCTTGCCGAGAGGTATGGTATTCCCAAGGGCCCCACGACGATCCCGAGTATCGGGGATGGGGACATATTTATAAAAGAGACATACAATCGCTATCTGGCGGGGGTGCTGCTTATTTTTCTGATCTCTATTCTTTACCTCTTTTTGAGACGGGATATCGGGTTTCGGATCTTTGGGTCACAGCGCGTTACCCAGGCGCCCAAACATCCCCAACCCATGGTGTAGATGGTCTGCGAAGTGAAACGCATGTAACCTTATAATGATCTGGTGTCTCGTGGGGACAGATGAAAAGGACGATGCACTTGGATGGAGCTATTCAAAGACAGGAATTACAGATACTCAATTTACGACGGCATGCTGACCAATGTCTTTGCCACCCTGACCGGTGGCATGTTTCTGACAGGGTTTGCCCTTCACCTGGGGATGAATGAACTGATGATCGGGCTTGTGGCTGCCATGCCTTTTGTAGTCACGGTCTTCCAACTGCCCACCTCTTACTTTATCCGGAAAAATGGAAACAGAAAAAAGATTGCCCGGCTGGGTTCATTTCTGGCCCGGGCCATCTGGTTTCCTATCCTGGTCACGGCACTTTTGCCGGCCTCGACCTTTTCGAATAGACAGAACATCATCCTTGCCCTCATATTTTTGTCTTACTCTTTTGCCTCCATCAGTTATGTCTCGTGGCTTTCCTGGATGTCCGAGATTGTCCCCAATGACATGAGAGGCCGATTTTTTGGGTCACGAAATATGTTTGCCGGGGCCGCGACAATGGTCACGATGATCGTCTTTGGTAAGCTTCTCGATGATCTAAATAAGCAGGAGTGGTTTGGCCTGCCCAGTGGATTTGCCATTACAATCGTGTGTGCGATCCTGTTTGGAATCTCAAGTCTTCATTTTTTGACCCGGGTATCAGAGCCGGCACCCATTCAAGAACCTATTGCACACGTACCCTTCAAGCGTTTGATCGTGCAGCCCTTCCGGGAGCCAAATTTCAGGTTTTTCTTGGCTTTTGCGCTGGCCTGGGGGTTTTCAGTCAATTTCGCCAGCCCATTTTTCACGGTCTACCTTCTTCGAGAACTGGGCCTTACCTATGGGTTTGTCGCAACCCTCGGCATATTATCGGCCTTTGCAGACCTGATCGGGATGCAGTTCTGGGGGAGGGTTTCTGATCGGGTCAAAAATAAGGCTGTCATCCAGTTTTCTGGCTGGGTGGCCATTTTTCTGCCCTTGGCCTGGGTCACGGTGAGACCCCAAAACTTCGTCATGCCGATTATTCTCCACGTGGTGGGTGGAGGTTTCTGGGCGGGAATAAATCTGTGTATGAATAACTTGCTGCTGCGGATCTCCCATGCCGAAAACAAGGCATTCTATTTCTCGGTTTTTAATACCACCGCCGGTTTGGGCGCTGCGGCAGGCCCGGTCTTGGCCGGTCTGTTCCTCGGGGTACTCGATAATTCCAGTATGCGGCTCTTTGACAGAGAGGTGCTTCCGCTTCAGATTGTCTTTGCAATATCGACCCTCCTGCGGCTTTTGAGTTTTCAGATACTTAGGCTGGTGCACGAACCCGAAGAGGCCAAGCCCGTTGAGGTCATCAGGATTTTGAGAGGCATACGAGGGATGAACGTCACATCGGGGTTCAATTTTCTCCTGCATCCTTTTGTAGCCGTCAAAAAGGATAAGGAAACCGGATAATTGAAACCACTGAGTAAAAATTTACCCCTTGCCGTGAAGGACGATTGCGGGCGAAGCGAACGTATCTTCTGCCCTCCGGGCAAGACGGGCTTCTCAAGATGGTGATCAAATCCTGACAATCTCTCTTTGTATCAGCTCTCCCTGCGCACAGTTCTGACATTCCATAAACCTAATAAAACAGACGGTTTTTCCCGGACTCGGACTATGCAAGGTCGAGAATACTTTTTTCTGTCTTTCCACACACCTAACCTTCTGCAGGTCACAGTGGAATCGATCACAGTGAAAAAAGTCAGGATTTTTTAGTAGCTCACCCATTATAGGTATCAAACTCTAGGGAATGTCCTTTAGAAATTCCGGTGGTGAATCCGTGAATCGGGTAAAAAACCGGAATCGATTCACCTGCCCGGGTTCTTGAGAAGTTATCTCTGATTTTTTTCTACGGCTCCAGAATCTCTTTTTTCGCAGACTCAATCTGCGGAACCTTGCGCTAATTTAATCATTGTTCATTGCAATAAAAGGGCAATTTCTGTGCCACGGCAACTTTTCGGAATCTTCGGGTATTGTACCGGGTTTGCCGGCCTGCCCTCCTGGCGGGAAGCCCTTCGCGGGAGGAGCAAAGTCTCTAAACTCCCTAAAATGGGAAGAGATCCTTTCGGGGAAAGAGCAGGGGGACTGGTCAGTGGTTTCTACCAAATGAAAATTGATGAAATCGTAAAGACTCAAAAACCCTCTCTTTCCGTCATTCCGGCCCCGTATAAGATACGGGATAAACTGCAGCCGGAATCCAGTTCTTTTAGGCATTTACAAGACCCCTGGACCCCGTTTTCCAACGGGGTGACGACTCTTTACGAAACCATCGAAATTAGGAACCTTCAGTTCCTATTTTTTGTAAAAACTTCTTTTTGAAGGTCCTTCTGTATGATATAAACCCCGTCATGTGAACTATTTCGCGTCTAATTGGCTGATCCGCTCAAGACAGTACTTCCGGGGGTATTGATGAGGAGCATAATTGTTGTATCAAATGAGCAAGATACTTTTGAAACACTCCGGGCATGTTTTCCAAAAAAATACAAGGTTGATAAGGCACTCAGCAACGAATCCTGTTTGAATAGCCTGCTGGAACGACGCTACGACTTTATATTTGCTGATCTGGGAATCCTAAAAGGAAAAGGGGGGGCTGGCGATACCAGGACCACATTACGTCGGTACTGGGATGTCTACTCGAGTGTTGAGATAATCGTCATGTGCCCCCAGAAGATGATCAGGGACGCCGTCATGGTCGTAAAAGCCGGTGCCAGCAACTATATTACCTACCCGGTGCACTGTGATGAGGTGAGATTTGTAACAGAAAGCGCTAATGAAATCACCATCCAGCAATCGGAGCTCAAGTACCTGCGAGGTCAATCCTGGGAGGTGGACTCGATTGACTTTATTCGGACTATCAACCCGCAAATGAAAGAGGTGTTTGAAAAGGCCCGTTCGGTCGCGCCAACCAAGAGCACTGTCCTGCTGACGGGTGAGACCGGAACGGGCAAGAGTCTGCTGGCCAAACTTATTCACTTACACAGCAATCGAAAAGATGAACCATTTATCACGGTTCACTGCGGTGCGATCCCTGATACCTTGCTGGAAAGTGAACTCTTCGGTCACGAAAAGGGTGCCTTTACAGGGGCAATCAAAAGAAAACTTGGCAAATTTGAGATTGCCAAGGGAGGAACGATATTTTTGGATGAGATCGGAACGATCACGGCCTCGGCACAGATCAGGTTACTGCACGTGCTTCAAGATGGAACCTTTGATCGGGTTGGCGGTGAAGGTACTATTGAGGCGGATGTTCGAGTGATTTCTGCTACTAACACAGATCTAAAAAAGATTTCAGAAGATGGTCATTTTAGAAAAGATCTTTATTATCGGCTAGATGTGTTTCCGATAGAAATTCCACCTCTGAGGGAGAGAAGGGAAGACATTCCATTTCTCATAGACCTATTTCTGGAAAAATACCGTAAGTCTCTTCAAAAGGAGATTCGGGGTGTTCATCCCCTGATTGTGGATGCCTTTTCGAATTATTCCTGGCCCGGCAACATCCGGGAAATGGAGAACCTGATAGAGAGGGCCTTTATCCTGGAAACATCTTCTGTTCTCACCCCTGAGAGCTTCCCAAGCGAACTCTTTGATTTGGAGGCCTTGCCCGCGAGCGTGCCGGTCAATGCTGATCTTACCCTGGCAGAAGTGAGGCGGAGCGGATTGGAGGAAATTGAAAGGAATTACCTGAGAGAATTGCTGACTCGAAACAAAGGAAAGATAAAAGACTCCGCCAAAAGGGCAGGGATTGGCACGCGCCAATTACACAAGTTAATGAAAAAACACAACATTTCAAAAAAAGAATTCAAAAATCACTAGCCAGTTCCAGGGCATGATCAAGGTCTGCCCGCCGCGGGACGAGAAAGGCCGCCTTTCAGGCCAAAAAGGGCCAGGCACCCACTCCCTTTGTAAACATGGTGGCGTCCCCAATCCGGCACCAAACGAAGTTCCAAAAAGTCAAGCTACAGATAACATAGGAAATAAGGATTTTTGTGACCCTAAAAGAACACTCCGGGATTCACCGCGTCTCGTCATCATCATCAGAATCTGACGGCTCCTTTGCAAGGGATGGCTGTGGGCTAAAGCTAAGAGGGCTCATATGTTCACCAATATTTTGATAACTAGAGTTTTTCCGGATTAGTTTCCCTCTAAGAACTCTGACAAAGCAGAAACAGGAAGCGTATCCAAATCCATAATTCGTTTCCTAAGCTCCTGCACTCGTTTCTTGGACAATATCTTACTTGCATTAGTCTGGAATTTACCATATAGGTCAGACAGGGATAGTGGTTTTTCAGGCTCCCCACGGGCAAGTTCAACCTCATGCCTCTGTACCATATTATCGATCCAAAGTGAGACGCTCGCCCCTCGTTTTTTGGGGTACGATGCGTTCCACTTATCGCTTGCGATAACTTCTATGAGTTGCGCCAGCCTATGGATCTCTGGTCGACTTAGTTCGTTATCACAGAACAGATCCGCGTTGCAGCTTCCGTTGAAGGCTACCAACGCGAGGGAAGTTGGAATGCTGAATCTGGCATCAGCTGGCCTTAGGGATCCTGGGGCTAAACCGTGTCCGCAGAGATTTACGGCAACAGAATAAGTTTCAACCAGGATTCGTTGAATACGGTGTGGGTCTATTTTGGTCGTATTCAGGATTTCGAGAAGGGCATCTATGGCTGGATGAATATGGCGGCAGCAATCATGTATTTTAAAGTAAACATTACATATTTCAAACAACGTACCAAGTCCTTCGGCAAGAGAGTTGGAATAGATTTCGTCACTCATTGCCCTCAGAAAGCCTTTACTCCCCTCCAAAATATGTTCGGGTCCTGTCACACCTCTCAAGGCCATTTGTGCACTAAAAAGACCGGCTGAGGCAGCTTTTCCAGGATTGAAAGGCTTGGCCATTCCTCCCTCATCCATGACTTGTAGTAGCCCCCCTGCATAAAGTCCTGCTATTCCAAGAGCATTGGCCATCTTTTCACGATCAAGATATAGAAGTTTCCCAGCGGCTGCTGCTGCGCCAAAGGCACCTACCGTGCCCGTCGGATGAAACCCGCGGAGAACGTGAGAGGGATTGATCGATTTACCGATTCTGATCGCAATCTCATACCCCACTACAATGCTACAAATTAGCTCCCTTCCCTTGGCTTCAGAAAGCTCTGCGGCTGCCAATGCAGCCGGAATAATAGGCGAACCTGGGTGTAGACCACTCCATCGGTGTCCATCATCCAATTCAAGGGCATGAGCAGATATCCCATTCAAAAAAGCCGAATGAATTGCCGGGACTTTCATCTTTCTCCCAATTACACTTGCCTCAGGTTTCCCCCCTATTTCAGAATAATAGGTGAAAACGGCTTCCGCAACCTCAGATAGTGATCCCGCCAGGCATGCCCCCAGAAGATCCATGATAGATTTCTTGGCCTGAAGTACGACCTGCTGAGGGAGATCCTCAAACTGTAATTCATTAGCAAACTCAGAATAAATCTTGGACAGATTTTCCATGACACCGTAAGATCTTGGCCAATTCGTATAAAGGCAACTACAGGCCAAGT
>CAZXCQ010000004.1:0-52142 GCA_964639275.1 uncultured Desulfobacteraceae bacterium
GCTGTATAACAGAAGGGAGCTTCTGTTGGGGATGTCGGGGGTTAGTGGACCACCCCAATACCGATTCTCATAGGGAAATCCTTGCAATTCAACACCTGGGTGTGCAAGATATTCTCGGTAGATTTCGGCTTTATACTGGATTTTCGGAGGTGGCAAAATGAACGACGAAAAGATCATCCGGTTAAACCACGTTACCCGCGTAGAAGGGCATGGAAACATCTCCATCAAGATAAGGGATGGCAGGGTTGAAGAGTGCCAATGGCAGGTGGTGGAGGCGCCCCGGTTTTTTGAAGCCATGCTCCGTGGGCGAAAGTGGTATGAAGTCGCTCATATCACTTCCAGGATCTGTGGGATCTGCTCAATCGGACATACCCTCACATCCCTAAAGGCCACCGAAAAAGCCATGGACGTGGCCATATCAGAACAGACAGAGAGGCTCAGAAGGCTTCTCATGCACGCCGAGAACCTGCAGAGCCATGTCCTTCATCTCGGCTACCTCGTGCTCCCGGATCTCTTGGGAGTCCCCAGCGTTATCCCATTGGCCTCCACCCACAAAGAGGAGGTGCTCCGTGTGGTCCGGCTCCATCGCCTGGCCAACGAGATGTCGGACATCCTGGGAGGTCGCACGACCCATCCACAGCGGCCCGTGGTGGGAGGATTTGCCAGGTGGCCTATTGTGAAAGAACTGGAAGAGATCAGAAACAGGCTTGAGCAAGCGGTACCGGATGTGAAGGCAGTGGCATCTCTTTTCAAGGAACTCGCGGGAAAGCTCCCCCGCTTTTCCAGAGAAACGGAATATATCGCCCTTAAACACCCGAACGAATACGCAATCTATGAGGGGGATATTGCCTCCACGGATGGAGGGACATGGCCGGTAAATCATTATAAAGAGATTACCAATGAGTATCTGGCCCCCCATTCCACGGCAAAGTTCACCAGGCATAAGAGGAGTTCCTATATGGTGGGGGCCCTTGCAAGATTGAACCTGAATTATGACCAGATCAGCCCGGGTGCAAAGGAAGTGGCTGCGGATTTCGGGCTCCGGCCAACCAACTGCAATCCTTTCATGAACAATATCGCACAGCTCGTGGAGGTCGTCCATTGCTTTGATGAATCGATCGGTCTCATAGATGATCTCGTTAAGGATGGGATTAGGGATGAAATGCCATTGGTTTCTATCAAGGCCGGTCGGGGAAGCGCGGCCACTGAGGTCCCGCGAGGCATATTGTTCCACGAATACGAGTATAACAAGGATGGGGAATGCGTTTGGGCCAATTGTATCATCCCCACCAACCAGAACCATGCAAATATCCAGGAAGATCTGGAGGCCTTGATCCATCAGATAAGGGATCAGCACAAAGATGAAATAGAACTCAAGGCGGAAATGCTTGTCAGGGCCTATGATCCCTGCATTTCTTGCTCTACCCATTGCGTTTTCTTATAGAAGAATTTTGAGGGATAGGAGGGTAAGAATGGACAAGCCTAAGATTCTGATTATTGATGACGACCTTGACTTGGTGGAGGGTATCCGGATTACCCTGGAGGCTAATGACTATGAGGTGCACAGCGCCAGGAATGGTACCGAAGGCCTCGAACTTGTCAAGGAGATTCACCCTGATTTGATTATCCTTGACGTTATGATGGACAGCATAACTGAAGGGTTTCAGGTATCCTACAAGCTAAGAAGCAGGGACCCACAATCCGAATACAGCGCATATTCACATATCCCCATTCTCATGCTTACGGGCATATCCCAGAAGATGGACATGAAGTTTTCTCCCCAGACCGATGAAGACTATCTGCCAGTTGATGAATTCCTGGAGAAGCCGATCCGGTTCGAGGCATTGCTGCAAAAGGTTAAGAAACTGATCAAAGAGGGCTAAGGTGCTCAATGGACCATCCGGTCCTTCAGAGAATAAGGGCCTTTATCTACGAGATTGGCCGGGACGAACCTCTCGCCAAAGAGAAATGGTGGATCCTTCTGAGATGGGTGCTTCTGGGGGTAGTGGTTCTGGTCACGATCATGGGGAACAGATTCATCCACCTCGACATCCCTGCCGCAAAGGTCTTTCTTCTGAGTGCCATTGTTTTTCTGTGTAACGCCTTCTTCTATTTCCATATATCGGCCATTGAAAAAGGCCCGGCTCGTCAGTACACCTCTCCCCCTGTGTGGCTTACCTATTCTCAGTTTGCAGTCGACTGGGCCTTTGTTTCCCTGACTTTTCATTATACCGGAGGGATAGCCAGCCCTCTCCTCTTTTACTTCCTATTTCATGTGATTCTGGGCGGGGTCCTCCTGGAAAGGCGGGCACGCGTCTTTTATCTGAACTTGATTGCCCTCACCGTTAACGGCCTGGCGCTTTTGGAGTTAGGCGGCTTTGTTCCGCATATATATGTTTCATCCTTTGTATCACGGCGGACCCAGGATCATGCATTTTTTGTTTTGATATTTCTCTTCCTTTTCAATGCGGTCCTGTATCTTTCCAGCTCCTTTGTCATACTGTCCCTCAGACACCTAAAGGAGAAGGTGTTCACGCTCTCAGGAATCCAGTATAAGCTTGAACAAGACAATCGAGATCTCAGATTGCTAAATCAGCTTACCAAAGGCATCAGCCTGACTCTCGGGCTCCACCCGAGACTTGATTTCATCTCCCAGACTATTGTGGATGTCATGGGAGTAAAGGGGGTCTCCATCCGGTTGTTAGACGAAAAGAAAAACCGATTGGAGCTGGTATGTTCCCGGGGATTGAGCGAAACATACATCAATAAAGGCCCGGTGGAGTCCGATAGGAGCCTGGCAAAGGCGCTCAATGGAGAGCCGCATTTTGTCTTGGATGCATCTACCGATCCGGCGGTGCAATATCCTGAAGAGGCGCACAAAGAGGGGATCGTGAGCATGTTGTCTTTTCCCCTAAAGGGGAGAGACAAGGTCCTGGGTACACTGCGCTTATACACCAGTCAGAGAAGGCAATTCAGCCAGTATGAACAGGACTTTATTTCAGCGCTGGCCAGCCAGGCAGCTATTTCAATAGAAAATGCAAAGACCTATGATGCCCTTGAAAGACAGGATAAGGCGAAAAGTGATTTTATTATGTTGATGACCCATGAGTTGAAGGCCCCCTTGATGGCGATACAAGGCCTCTTGGAGGTCTTGTTAAAGGGTTATGTGGGCAGCCTCACCGAAGAACAACAGAACCTCATTAGAAGGATGTATCGGCGCATTGAGTCTGTGATGGAGGTATCGGCTGGACTCCTGGACATCTATCAGTGGCAGTCCGGGACGGCGGATATCAAATGGGTTCCCCTGTCAGTGAAAGAACAGATACAGAGGGCGGTTGAGCTGTTTAGAGAGAGTGCAAAGAAAAAGGGATTATCCATCGCTGTCACAATGCCCGAAAAGGACTTGACCTTAATGGGCACCGAGGATGAAATGGAGAAAATCCTCAATAATATTATCACTAACGCCATCAAATATACCCCAAGCGGAGGAAAGATCTCTTTGAGCGCTTCGGCTTCTCAAGATCAGGTTATCATCAGGGTTAAGGATACAGGGATCGGGATCGCCCCAAAAGACATCCCCAAGATCTTTGACCAGTTTTTCCGCTCCGATGAGGCCAAGAATATTGATCCCTACGGGAGGGGATTAGGCCTCCCATTCGTCAAGAACGTCGTTGAGGGCCTTGGGGGTAGCATAGCGGTGGAAAGCCATAAGGGGGAGGGCACAGAATTTACCTTGACCTTTCCCAGGAGGTAACCGTTCTCCAAAAACCTGCCCGCAACGCCTGGCTCACATGGTTTGCACGTCTGAATCTTTGATTCGTTCGCTCTTTACAATTTGTAAAAATCTCCGACATCCGACCCACCGATTACCTGAAATATCTCTCCTGCGTCGATCCTATTTTCTAATCTTTTTGCACCGTTAACCTGGCTTTGACCGACCCGATTTTTTGGCACACCTGTTGCTTTGTCTGACGTAACAAAGGAGATTCTCGGTAATATCTCAAAAACTAGGGGAAAGCCGTGGCATGGGGACTCCGAACCCCCATTCCCATGCCCAGGTGCCAATTTTAATTATCTCGTAAAAAGCCGTCACCCCGTTGAAGCTTGTGCCGGACTCGATCCGGTAAACGGGGTCCAGGGGTTTTATAAGTGCTTGAGGACACTGGATTCCGGCTGGAGTTTGTCCCGTATTTGATACGGGGCCGGAATGACGGAAAAGTGGCATTGATAGGTTTTTACGAAACCATCAATTTTGAAAAAGCTAGACTGATACGAAGGGAGAAATGCTGTAAGGCTGGTGATAATTCAGGAGGGTGGTAATGACAATAAACGATCAGAGAAAGATACTGCTGGCCATGGATGGATCTGATTACGCCTTTGAAACCGCCAGATATATCAGTAGGGTCCGGCCTTTTCAGAATATGAAGATGGTCTTATTCAATGTCTTTGGCAAGATACCCGAACGTTACTGGGACATGGAAAAGGCGCCTCAATATGGTCGAAGGCTCAGAGAAATCAGGTCCTGGGAGGTATATCGGGAAAAGGAGATTCAAAAGTATATGGCGGCGGCCAGGCAGGTCTTCCTGGACGCGGGCTTTCCTGAAGACTCTGTCATTTACAGGGTCAAGAAAAGGGATCAAGGCGTCGCCCGCGATATTCTCACAGAGGCCCGACGGGGTTACACAGCCGTTGTTATTGGAAGAAAGGGAATGAGTAAACTGAGAGAGCTTGTCCTGGGGAGCGTGGCCGCCAATCTCTTTCAGAAACTTGCCTTTGTCCCCCTTGTGATAGTGGGAAAGGGTGCCAGACCGGCCAAGGTCCTCTTGGCCCTGGATGGATCAGAGGGTGCCATGCGGGCGGTGGCCTTTGTTGCGGCGACCCTGGGCACATCCGGTTTTGAGATAAATCTGACCCATGTGGTCAGGGAGGATGAAAAGGAGGAGATTGCCGAGTCAGAAATAACGATGGGCAATGTATTTGATCAAGCAAAGGGCCGGCTGGGGAGCGCAGGGATCCGGCTGGAGCAGATAAGCACACAGATTATTACGGGCGCGGAAAGTCGTGCAGGAGCAATCGTCCATGAGGCCCGCCAAGGAGGTTATGGAACCATTGTCATGGGAAGAGGGGGGCATTCCAAGGCCCGAGATTTTTTTGTCGGAAGGGTCACCAACAAGGTCGTTCAACTGGCCAGGAGCAGTGCGGTCTGGTTGGTGGGCGAAGATATGCCCGGGAGTTGATGGACGGCTTTCCCCTCTCAAAGGGCCTCACATGTGAGGGGCTTGAAGGAACAGGATGGAAAAAAAATATACCATATTGATAGCGGACCGTAATCCCCACATCCGAGAGTTTTTGAGGCGGGAGATGGTGGCGGAAGGTTACCGGGTTCGTTTGGCAAGAAACGGCAGAGAGGTCTTGAGATGGGTCTATCACCGGGATCCCGTTCACCTCCTGATCCTGGATCCGGATCTGCCGGACGCCGAAGAGGTGCCGGTACTGGAAAGACTCAGCGATAGGATTCCGACCCTCCCCGTAGTGGTTCACACCTTCCTTTCTGATGATACCCACTACCCGCCCCTGTTGAGTACGGATGTGTTTGTGGAAAAAGAGGGCACAAGTATTGAAGGGCTCAAAAGGGTGATAGACAAGATCCTCCGTAAGACCGAGCCGTCTGCCCCCTTCCCCTAAATCCGCTCACCTTTTATCTTCTTATCTTCCACGTGTGCGCCTCAATCGCCTCTGCGCTTGAGTATCACCTCGACGATCTCAGCAAAGCCCTCCCCCCCGGCATTTGTCGAAATAAAGGCGGGCCAGTGGGCCATCTGGCCTGAAAAGCGAAGGATATTCTCTACCCCTGCGCTGAATGGAAAGTACTCGAACATGGGGACGTCATTTGGGGAATCGCCACAAAAGAGAAAATTTTCCTTATGACCGTCGAGGTCCAATCCCCACCTTTCTCTGACAAATATCTTTGTCATCTCCAGCTTATCGTAGTTGCCAAACCATCCATTTACGTGGACGGATGAAACCTTGCACGTGGCACCATGTCTTCTGAATATCTCGCAGATTTTGTCAACGGCCTCTTGGTCCAGACGAGGCACATCTTCACAGTAGTCGATGGCCAGGTCAGTCTCCCGATGCCGGGCGCCGCTGGCAACGGCTGCACCGGGAACCGATCTGAGTATCTCCTCCCTTATTTGTTCCAGCCGCAGCCTTTTTTCCATGCGAACATCTTCAGGATCCAGAAATCGCTCTTTTAGCTTGTGTTCTCCCTTGTCATACCAGAAATAGAGCGCGCCATTTTCCCCGATAACCGCGTCCACAGGCCACATCCGTCCGATGTGATCACACCAGCCGGCGGGCCTGCCGGTCACCGGTACTGCATGAAGTCCATGAGTTTTTAAAGACCACAGCGCCTCAAAGGCAACAGCCGGGATCTTGCCGCCCGTTGTAAAGGTATCATCAATGTCAAAAAAGACACCCAAGAGATCTCTTGCAACCTCTATCCGGAGTGTCTCGATAGATGGAATTCTCATAAAGGTATCAATTTAGCGTTTTCAAAAATTAGAATTGAGATAGGGGAATGGGGGTTCGGAATTCCCATTCCCCGGATTTAAAAGCCAAAAGTGTTATTCGTAAGGCTACTATTCTTCTCTTTGTTATTTCCCTTGGCAGCACCCGATTCGGCCCGCTGTCTCAGAGGCTTGATGATCATGGCATATCACGTCCCCGTCGGCTCAACTTCCACCAGGTTGCAATGAAAGGCACACCCCCGTCCCATATCGGTCAGACGCTGGCTGGTCAGCTGGTTGATCCCCCGGTTCATGGGGACAAAACGGGGCCAATAGAGTCCCTCGGCCACGGTCACACCCGGGGAGGTGTCTCTTGTCACCCGGGCGAAGAGATAGCATTCGCCCCGATCGTTGAAGACCCGGACCAATCCTTGATCCTTTACACCGCGGGCCGTCGCATCCAGCGGGTGGATCATGATTGTGGGCCGGCCTGCCTGGTTGCGTAGATAGTCGATTTCGTTGAAACTGGAGTTGAGGAATTGATGCCGTGGCGGGGTGATCAGTTGGAGCTGAAACCGTCCCCGACCCTCCTCATCCACACTGGGTGTTCCGTCGGGGAGGGGGTCCAGTCCCTGTTTGGCCATGGCCCGGGAATAAAACTCCACCTTGCCCGAGGGGGTCCCGAACCCCCCCGAGAAGATCCCCTTGCCCACATCAAGCCGCACCGGCCTGCCTTCAAGCAGTCTTTGAAACGTGATTCCTTTGAGGTATGGCGAATCGGTCTGAATCAGTTCCTGGATGATCTCTTCCTCGTTCCGTGAGAAACAGTCCTCCGTAAAGGAGAATCGCCGCGCCAGCCCCTGAAAAACAGCCAGGGTTGAATGGGTTTCTCCCATAGGGGCGATGACGGGTCTGGCCATCTGGAGGTAGTAGTGCCCGTAGCTCTTATAGATATCGGTTGATTCCAGAGAGGTGGTCGCAGGCAACACGAGATCGGCATACAGGGCCGTTTCGCTCAACAGATGCTCGTGGACCACAGTGAAAAGGTCATCCCGCTCCAGACCGGCGATTACCCGGCGAGAATCCGGGGCCACTACCGCCGGGTTGCTGTGATAGACATGGAGGGCCTTTACTGGGGGGGTGTTCAATTCGGTAAGGGCCTGGCCCAGTTGGACCATATTCACGGCACGCACCCCGGCGGGGGCAAGATCCTCACGGAGTACCGCATGGGTGTTCAATGCAAAGGCCGGGCTGGTTGACCTTGTTATACCGGCCCCCCTTTTGTGCGTGGCTCCGACCAGGGCGGGCAAAAGCGCGATGGTCCGTACGGCCATACCGCCCCGAAGCTGGCGTGCAGGCCCCCATCCCACCCTGATGTATGGGGCGCGTGCTGCCCCGTAGTCGCGGGCGAGTTGCCTGATCTCGTTGGCAGACACACCAGTCATCCTCTCAACCCGGCTGGGAGGATATTCATTCACACGTTCTTCCAGTCGATCAAAGCCCAGTGTCTGCCCTGATACAAACTGATGATCTATCAGGTCTTCGCCGATAAGGACGTGCATGATGCCCAGGGCCAGGGCAGCGTCGGTCCCGGGTCTCAACCGCAGGTGTCTGTCGGCCTGCCGGGCGGTCCTGTTCCGGTAAGGATCAATGACCCATATGGATGCGCCCCGGCGCCGGGCCTCCAGAAAAAAGGGCCAGGCATGCATGTTGGTCGACAGGGTGTTGCTTCCCCAGATGATGATGAGGTCGGAATCCACCGTGGTTTCTATATCGGTCGTCGGGATCGCCCCCATGCTGGCCTCGAAACCGGCCTCAGCCGCAGCGCTACAGATCGTGCGATCCAGTTTTGAGGCCCCTAGCCTGTGGAAAAACGGGTGGCCCGCATGAAACTGGACCACGCCCATGGTCCCGGCATAGGAATAGGGAAGTATGGACTCGGCCCCGAAACTGGCCATTATCTCCCTGTATCGGTATGCGATCTCATCCAGGGCCTCATCCCATGAAACACGCTGGAATTCACCGCTACCCTTGGGGCCCTTGCGTTTGAGCGGGTGCAGGATGCGCAGAGGGGAATATAGCCGTTCGGGATAATGACGGACCTTTACGCAGATCGCGCCCCGGGTGAACGGATGCTCCGGATCTCCCTTGACCGAAACCACTCGCCCCGCTTCAACGCCCACCAGGAGACCACATGTATCCGGGCAATCATGGGGGCACACGGAATGTTTGAATTCAGGCATGGCTCATTCTCCACAAATCGCGAAATACCTCTTTTGGGGCTCGCCCAAAAATAGATCAAAGGCCTTCCCGTGTCAACTGACGCCTCTCGGCCGCATGCCCGTGGCATATCGGCACCCGCTGATTTGTATCGATCTTATCCACCGGCTTGAATTTCAATTATAAATAGGATAATAGGTAACATCTCAATAAATAGGGGGAGGATACCTGGATTCCGGCTTTCGCCGGAATCCAGACCTTCTGACAACAAACATGTTTACCGCTGATATTGAGAAGACACGATAATAGGATCTAACTTCAGAAGAACATTGGGGAGGTCTATCAATCTAGCCTTTTTCAAAATTGTCACCTGGACAGGGGCATGGGTTCGGAACCCCCATGCCACGGCTTTGCCCCTGCTTATTAAGATGTTACCATAGGATAGCCCATGGAAAATATAACAGCTATCGGATTCGATCTCTTCAACACCCTGATTACGGCACATGACGGGGCCCTGGATGAGGCCTTCAGAAGGCTGGCCACGAGCCTGGAAAAGAGCGGCCTTGCCATTGAGCGCGAGGGGTTTAGACAGGCTTACAGGGAAGCGGCTATGCGTTTCATCCAAGAAACCAGAAAGAAAGGCCTGGAGACGCACAACCGATTCTGGATCAGCGCGGCCCTGAAGACCCAGGGGTATACGGTAAGTCCGGATGATCCCCGGGTTGCCGCGGCAATTGAGTCGTACTTCTCGGCCTTCTATGAGTACTGCTACCCCATTCCCGGCACCATCGAGGTGCTCGAAACACTCAAAGAACGGTACCCTTTGGGGTTGCTCTCAAATTTTACCCACGGGCCCGCTGCAAGGGGGATTATGAGACATATCGGTCTCACCCCATTTTTTGATGTGATCCTGGTATCTGGTGAATTGGGATATTGCAAACCCCACCCGCTGGTCTTTCAGAGACTCGCAGAGGACCTGGGGGTCAAAAAGGACGATCTTCTCTATATCGGCGACGACCCTCTGGCCGATATTCAAGGTGCCCTCAAGGCCGGGATTCAGCCGGTCTGGACGACCATGGTTCGGGACAAGGAGATACCTTACACGCCGCGCAATCCCAACGCTCAGACCGGCTGCCCCGATAATAACATCCCCAGAATATCCACCTGGGGTGAATTCTTGTCCCTGTTGGAGATAGACAAAGGCAAAGGAGGAAACCATGGCCCTTAAGAGCGCCGAAGAGTATGTGGAGAGGCTGAGAAGAATGAAGCCCAACGTCTATGCCCATGGACGAAGGATTGCAAGGGATGACCCCATGCTCGAGCTCCCGATCAACACCCTCAGGTTCACCTTTGAGGCGGTCAATGATCCGGAGCTAGGAGATCTCTTGATCACAGAGTCCCATCTGACCGGCGAGAAGATCAACCGCTTTACATCACTCAACCTCAGCATCGAAGATCTATACACCCAGCAGGAAATGAAGCGTCGGTGTTGCCACCGCGTCGGCGGATGCACGCAACGCTGCATGGCCACCGACACCCTGAATGCGATCGGCGTCGTCTCAAAAGAGATCGACGAGGAAAAAGGCACCCATTACCATGACAATTTCCTTGAATTCCTCAAATACTATCAGGCCAATGATCTGGTGGGGAGCACGGCCATGACCGATGTCAAGGGGGATCGCCGGCTCAGGCCGGCTCAACAACAAGATCCCGATCTCTATCTCCGCGTCGTGGAAAAGAACAGCAAGGGGATCGTTGTTCGCGGGGCCAAGAACCACATCACCATGGGTCCCTATGTTGACGAACACCTGGTTGTTCCCACAAGAAACATGACAAGGGATGAGGGCGACTGGGCCCTCTCGTTCGCCATTCCCGCAGATACCGACGGCATCAAGATCATATCCCGCATTGTCACCCCAAGAAAACGGATTGAGCTCAAGGCACCCTACAACACCTACGGGGTATCCGACTCCGTGCTGGTCTTTGATGACGTCTTTGTGCCGTGGGATCGCGTGTTTATGTGCGGAGAGTGGGAATTCGCGGGCAGGCTGGCCCTCACCTTTGCGGGGTTTCACCGCCACTCCTATTGCGGATGCAAGCCCGCTGTCACTGACATCATCCTGGGAGCCGCGGCCCTAGTGGCCGATTACAGCGGTATTGGGAAGGCTTCACACGTGGCCGAGGAGTTGACCGAGCTGATGATTATCGGTGAATTGGTCTATGCCTCGGGCATCGCAGCAGCGGCAAAGGCGACAAAAACCTCTTCGGGCATCTATACCCCCAGGTTCTTGTACTCTAATACGGGAAGATATCTCGCGGGAACCAAGATATACCATGAATACGACCTCTTGGTCGCTATTGCAGGCGGACTTCCCTCCACCATCCCCCCGGAAGAAGATTGGCTAAATCCAGAGACCGGTCCTTACCTGGAGAAATACATGAGCCGCAAGGGAGGTGTTTCATCAGAAAAGCTCCACAGGATTTTCCGATTTATATCTGATTTTTCGTGTTCAGCCATGGGGGCGTGGGCCCAGTACGCCGGGGTCCATGGGGGCGGTTCTCCGGTCATGGAAAAGATCGGTATCCGTTCCGAATATGACCTTGAGTCCAAAAAGAGGATTGTCAAATACCTGGCAGGGATCAAGGAGGAGAAATAGAAAGAGATCTATCTGCGTCCTGATCGTTCTTCAATCGCGATTGCCCGCACACGGTCGATCACCGTCTCAAGGGGGGTATAGGGATGGAAGACCTCCCTGACGCCCAGTCCTCTGATAAAGACTTCATCCTTTTTGGATATAATACCGCCAACGACAACAGGGACCTGCGCGATCCCATCCCTTTTCATTTGATCAAGAAGTATGGGGATCAGGATCTCCGGGGCTGCGTCCATAATGCGATACCCGATGATATCGACGTGTTCCTGAATGGCCGTATTAACCAGATCCCGGGGGGTCTGAATCCCCCCCAGGACCACCTCGATCCCCGCATTCCTCAGGGCGCTGGCCACCACCCAGTATCCTCTCTGGTGATACCAGTCATCCCGACTTAACAGAACCCGTATCCGCTGTTCCATAAAATCACTGTCCTCGTATCTAGGCAAGAACATGGGGCGGGCTACAGACATATGGCCCTTCGCCCGGCTGTCTGTAGACCTCCGCCTTGAGCGTTGCAAACTCACCCCGGGTCATGCCACATTTCACCGCCTCCATAAGCGGCGGTATCATATTTTCCCCGGCCATCATGACATCGGTTAAGCTCCTCTTTGACTTCTCCACCATTGCATTATCCCGGTCGTGCCTCACCTGATTAAGCCTTACGATCTGTTTTTCGGCAAAGGAGGGGGCATACTCGGTCAGGGCCTCGAAGTCGGCGAACGCCTGCAAGGTCTCCAGGGCCTTCATCTGGATATCGTCTTTATCCACAAGGGTGTTTACCCCCACCAGCAGCCTGTTGCCGCTATCGAACTCCTCCTGGTTCTTGACTGCTGCGTTTCTTATCTCACTGCACATCCATTCCCACGCCTCAAAGGCCCCCCCTTTGTCCTGAATCCTGTCAATGATATGGATGACCGCCTCCTCCAGTCTTCCGGTCAGCCATTCAACATAATATGACCCCCCAAGAGGATCGATCACCCTGGTGATCCCGGTCTCAAGCCCGATGATCTGCTGGGTCCTGATCGAGAGTAAGGCGGAGAATTCGGTCGGGATTGCCAGGGCCTCGTCAAAGGAGTTTACGTGTAATGACTGGACGCCCCCCATAACCGCCGCCAGGGCGTAAATGGTGCTTCTCATGAGATTATTAAAGGGTTGCTCTCTGGTGAGGGTGGGGGCATAGGTCTGGCAATGCATCCGGCACATCAACGAACGGGGGTCTTTGGCGCCATAGCGTTCGGCGAAGATCCTGGCCCAGACCTTTCTCATGGCACGAAACTTGGCGACCTCTTCAAAAAACTCTGGCCCGGAGTTGACAAACCAGGTCACCCGATGAAGGAAGTCATCAATATCGAGCCCTCTTTCGAGGAGGGCATCGCACCCGGCCATTGCACACGCGACACCAAAGGCGATTTCCTGGGCGGCCGTACACCCCCCTTCTCTGACATTGCGCATATCCAGATAGCCCGCGTTAAAGAGCGGCACATTTCTTGCGCAGTATTCCATGATATCCAGGCACTCTGTCTCGGGTCTGATCCAGTTGGACATGCTGCCCCGGAGTGTCTTGAAATCGATCCCTCTCTTTTCGGCCAGGGCAAGGTAGCAGGCGAGGGCAAAGGCATTGGTTGTGATGAGGTGCACGGGATACTTCTCCATGTCGATACCGTCAAAGAGGGTCTCGTAGTCATAAAGGGTGTCAAGGGCAACACCCCCTTTCCCAACCAGTCCCTTGACCCTGGGGTCGTCGCTGTCTGCCCGGTTCCCCGAACCGTCATCCGGGACCACGGATAGGGCATCGGCGCCCTGGGAAAGAAGAAACTTCCACCTCCCGTTTGTCTCCTCAGCGGTTCCAAAACCCGTGACCTGTCTGATATGAAGCCCACGCGTGAGATATCCGCCGGGGAAAAGCCCCCGTGTGTAAGGATATTGTCCCGGGAAAGAGATATCGTCCATAAAATCGATTTCGCCTATGTCCCTGGGAGAATACAGGGGTTTGACCGGAAGCCCCGACGAGGTGACATGGCGCCTCTCGCTCTCTGGAATCTTTGTCAAGACCCGGTTCACTTCTGCCTCATATCTTTCCAGAATTTCCTCCAGCTCTCGCAGCAGTTCTTCTTTAAACATAATGCTGGGTCTCCTCAATCGGATAAACAGGGGAAAAGCCATGGCATGGCGTCTATCTTTTTCCCACGCCGCGCCAGAATCCATTTACCCCTCCGGTTTCTGAGAACTTACATCCGAAGCAGATCCAAAGGGAATTGTCAAAGAAGCGGTCGCAGGTGTCTTTCGATCTCGGCCTTGGGTAGGGCCCCCACCAGTTGATCGACCTTTTTTCCGTGGCTGAAGATCAGCATGGTGGGGATGCTCTGTATGCCGTATTTTGAAGCGGTCGCGGCGTTTTCATCCACATTCAGTTTGGCAATCTTGATCCGGCCTGCATATTCTGATGCCAGTTGATCCAGAACCGGGGCGACCATCCGGCAGGGGCCGCACCATGGCGCCCAGCAGTCCACCAGGACCGGCCCGGGATAGGAAAGGACCTCGTGGCCGAATGTGGTGTCTGTGATGGTTACTGGACGGTCATAAAAGGGATCCGCACTCAACCGCTTCTTACATTTGCCGCATATGGGCCGATCGTTCAATCTGGCTTTGGGTATCCGATTTTTCGCCCCGCAGTTGGGGCACTTGATAATCAGGGCATCTGTGTTCATCTTGCTCCCCCCTATCAATGTGGGCGCGTCAGCGGTTCACGCCTTTCTTCCTGCTCTCTCAGCCGGTTGACCAGCAGGTGGGCCAGACGGACCGGCTCGGGCACCCGGTAGCCACTGCCGCACGCCAGGACCATCCTTATGGCGTCCTTGAGGGTGACCCGGTATCCCGGCGAGACAAACAGGGGTTTTACCCCTCGCCTGGTCCTCACAACCGCTCCGATCTCTCGCCCTTTATAAAAAAGAAGGCTGTGGTTACCCCTTTCCTGTCCCACTTCAGAGAACTCACCCACCAGACGGCTTTTGGCACAGCCAATGGTCGGCTTCTGGATCAGAAGCCCCAGGTGCGAGGCCAGCCCCATCCCCCTGGGATGGGCTATGCCCTGTCCGTCACAAAGAAAGAGATCCGGCTCGGCTCGGATCTTTTCAATCGCCTCCAGGATCAGAGGGATTTCCCGAAAACTCAAAAGTCCCGGGATATAGGGGAAGTCTGATCTGCCCCTCACCCAGCGTTCTTCCACCTTCTCGAGTTGTGGATAACTCATGACTACTACCCCCGCCCATACCGTACGGGACCGGTTGGAACAGGAGACATCAGTGCCGGCAACACGGCCTATTCTTTTGGGTAGATCCTCAAAAACGAGTTGAGACCGGAGTTCCTCTTGTAGCTCAACCGCTTCCCGATAGCGGATATCCCAGGGGTGGAGTTGTCTCGCCTTCATCAAGCTTGTCTATTCTCCAGGCCTGATTCACAAACCGAATCGAAGCCACCAATCCCTGATGGCCTATTTGCGATAATCGTAAACACCTCTCCCGGTCTTTCTGCCCAGATGACCTGCCTTGACCAGTTTTACAAGCAACGGGGAGGGTCGATACTTGTCTCCAAGTTCCTGATGCAAGGTCTTCATACAGGTCAGGAGTATGTCCAGGCCAAATGCATCTGCCGCGGCCAGGGGACCCAGCGGGAAGCCCAGACCCTCCTTGCAGCTCCTGTCGATGTCTTCTGCGCTGGCAAGGTTCGTCTCAAGGGCAAAAAAGGCCTCATTGACCATAGGAAGATATAGGCGGTTGATCACAAAACCCGGGGAATCTGCGACAGACACCGTGGCCTTGCCGCATGATTTGAGGAAGTCGATGGTGGTCTCATAGGTCTGGTCAGAGGTCTCAGGTCCCCTGACAACCTCCACCAGCGGGGTCAAGGCCGCTGGAATCAGAAAGTGGGTGCCGATACAGTTTTGGGGCCTTCTGGTTGCCCCGGCGATCTCGGCAACCCAGAGCGTTGAGGTATTGGTCGCGAGGATGGCATCCTGCGGGCTGGCCTTATCCATCTTTTCAAAGATATCTTTCTTGAGCCCCATATCCTCAAACACTGCCTCAATTGCAAGATCGATATCTGAGACCGCATTTTCCAGATCCACATCTGAAGAGATCAGGGACAGGGCCTTATCCACGGCATCCGGATCGAGCTTGCCCTTTTTCCTCTGCCCCTCCAGAAAGGCCTGGATGCCCCTGATTCCCCTCTCAATCAGCTCCTGGGATTTGTCAACGATGACGGTCCGGTAACCCGCCCGGGCGCACACAATCGCTATCTGACTTCCCATGGTCCCCACACCGACCACACCGACCTTTTGAATCGTCATCCCTCCTCCTTTTCTCCCAAAAAACGCGTAACAGTTCACCGCAGAGACGCCAAGGCCACAGAGAAGGACTTTCCCCTTTTCTGCTGAGAGGGCAGAAAAGGGAAAGAATTGACGTTACGCCGGAGAGCTTTACACGTGGCAAATCTCTTCCCCAAGGGCATGGCCTTTTTCTTTGCTGCCCTCTCAGCAGAAAAGAAAAATACAAATCATCTCTGCCTCCTTTGAGTCTCGAACGAGCGCAGCCAGTGGGCGGTGAACTATTACCAAAACGCTTTATAGATCAGCTTCTCTGCGTAACATTAAATTTGATGGTCTCGTAAAAAGTCGAAAATGCTCTCTTTACGTCATTCCGGCGAAAGCCGGAATCCAGTGTTTTCAAACGCTTAAAAAACCCCTGGACCCCGTTTTTCAACGGGGTGACGACTTTTTACGAGTTCATCAAATTTAGGTATCAATTTAGCCATTTTCAAAACTGGCACTTGAGCGGGGGGAATGGGGGTTCGGAATCACCATTGCCCGGCTTTCAAATCTCTAAAGTCTTAAAAATTAGGGGAAAGGCGCCGCATGGGGTCTATTTTGCATAAAAGAACAATTTGATCAAGGGTAACCGTTCTCAAGAGACCTGCCCGGATCGCCTTGTCGGCATGAAGGCCGGGTCTGAACCATTGATTCTTTCAACCCAAAGCTGGTATAAGACCCCGGGAAACACAAACCGACCTTAAGGAGGATCACAAAGACATGAAACAGACAACCATCCGTTTGAGCCATGATGACAATATCGCCGTGGCCATTAGAGAGCTCCTGCCCGGGACCAAACTGGATATCGAAGATGTGGTCTGCCAGGAAAAGATACCCGCAGGACACAAGGTCACTATCAAGACAATCAATGCCCACGACCCTATCCGGAAGTATGGTCAGATCATCGGTTTTGCCTCCAGGACCCTCGGGCCGGGCTGTCACGTCCACACCCACAATGTGGAGGTCCTGGACTTTGTTCGAGACTATGCCATGGGTGAGGACACGCGGCCCACAGACTCCATCCGGGAAGAAGATCGCGCCCGATTTCAGGGGATTGTCCGTGAAGATGGTCGCGTGGCCACCCGAAATTATATCGGTGTCCTGAGCACGGTAAACTGCTCGACCAGTGTTGTACGGTTTATTGCCGATTCATTTACCGACGACACCCTGGCGGAGTTTCCCAACGTGGACGGGGTGGTGGCCATTGGACACGGAACCGGATGCGCCATGGTATCTGATGGCGAGGGATTCCGTCTGCTCCAGCGCACCCTGGCAGGGTATGTCCGGCACCCCAACTTTGCAGGCATCCTCCTTGTGGGTCTTGGGTGCGAGGTAAACTACGTGGACTGTCTCATGGCCAACATGGGTCTTGAAAGGGGTCCATCGCTGCGCACCATCGAAATCCAACAGTCCCGGGGGACCCGGGAAACCGTGCAACAGGGCATCGAGACCGTTCGAGAGATGCTCCCAAAGGCCAACCAGGCCAGGAGACGCCCCCTGCCGGCCAGCCATATCATGGTGGGGCTCGAATGCGGGGGCTCTGATGCCTTCTCCGGTATATCGGCCAACCCTGCGCTTGGCGCGGCCGTGGATCTCCTGGTCCGTCACGGAGGCACCGCCATTCTGAGTGAGACCCCCGAGATATATGGGGCCGAACATCTCCTCACCCGACGCGCCATAAACCCCGAGGTCGGTGAAAAGCTGGTTCGACTGATCAGATGGTGGGAAGGGTACACCCAGGGCCAGGGCGGAAAGATAAACAACAATCCCAGCCCGGGGAACAAGGCGGGTGGCCTGACCACCATACTTGAAAAATCTCTGGGTGCCTCATCCAAGGGGGGCACGACCAACCTGGTGGATGTGTACGGTTTTGCAGAGCCGGTCTCGGCAAAGGGGTTGGTCTTTATGGACACCCCCGGTTATGATCCTGTTTCCGTAACCGGGATGATCGCGGGTGGCGCAAACGTCATCTGTTTTACAACCGGACGCGGCACTGTCTGTGGTTTCAAGCCGGCCCCGGCGCTCAAGCTGGCATCCAATACCGTGATGTATCAAAACCTGAGCAGCGATATGGATGTGAACTGCGGCCGCATCGTGGATGGGGAGGCCTCGGTCCAGGAGATGGGAGAGGTCATCTTCTGGATGATCCTGGAGACCGCCTCCGGCAAAAAGACAAAGAGCGAGGCCCTGGGTTTCGGAGACAACGAGTTTGTCCCGTGGCAGATGGGGCCGGTCATGTGACGGGGCGCTTAGCCGGGTATCTCAAACTCCCATTCGCACCAGACATCCTTGGGGTGATCATCCGGCGGACAAACCACACAGGTCATCAGGGCCGACGGGTTGATCACCTGGGCTGCGGCCTCACAAATCGCCAGCCCTGCGGGTTTGCAGGCCAACTCGCCGATGCCATCTTCAACCCTTCTGACCTGCTGATAGCAGTTGGTGACCTTTATCCTGAACCGATTGTCGTCAATCTCCTCTATTTCGTAGTCGCTATTGGCCCAGATCGTCGAGAGGATCATGGCATCTTTGAGCGAGTTGAGATCGTCCTTCAACCCGAACATCTTTCTCAAACGATACATCTGGACCCTTGCGTTGGCAGGAAAGCAGTGGGCATCGGCCTTGACCGCGGCCTCTTCTCCATACTGATTGTTGATATACAGGATATAGTTGTTCTGGAGATTCCACCAGTTCTTGATGAGCATATCAATAAAGTCAAACAATTCGTCCCTCGATAGTCCCGAGAGTCTTTCTCTTTGGAATTCATTCAGCGGCAATGTCTTTTCCTCCTTTGTCATCATTTCTCTCAACGAGTGGTCAGGGCCTCCCCGTTGGTCGGGGAAGCATAGGCCATGGGTCGCTCGGTGTCAATCAAGTATCGCGAAATCATCCTGGAAATCGGGGTCAAGGCACTCAACTGCCAGACCTTCACCCGGCCTGATGCCCTATATGTCGGGGTGCCTTTTGGCTTGAATCACAAGGGGAATTTCTCTATAGTCCCTCCCCGGAACCCCCATTGCCCGGGTTTCAAATGGCTAAAGTGTTAGCACAAGAGGAGTGTGGCTATGAATACCACGAGTACACCGATCCTGGTGAGTCATTATGGTCTTGAGGTGTCTGCCAAAAAGTACACCGATAAGGTCGCTATTGTCATGGAAGGCAAGGGGGAAATAGGCTTTGCAGAACTGGACAGGCGGGCGAACCAGGTGGCCAATGCCCTTTTGGCCTCGGGTCTGAGAAAGGGAGACAAGGTAGCCATCATGCTCATGAACTGCCTTGAATATCCGGAGATCATCTACGGGTGTTCCAAGGCCGGTATCGTGTTTGTCCCTCTGAGCTACCTCTCAGCCGGCCCCGAAGTGGAGTTTCTTGTCACGCATTCCGATTCAAGAATGCTCATAACATCCTCCCAATTTTTTGAGACAATTCGAGAGGTCCGGCAGAAGATGCCAAACCTTGAACTGACGGTGATGATGGGCGGAGATCAATCTGAGGAGATAGATTACCATCAGTGGCGGTCCAGGGCATCAGGGGACAAACCGGATGTCCCGGTCACGGAATGGGATGATCTTTATATCGGCTACACATCCGGAACAACAGGTGACCCGAAAGGTGCGGTGGTGTCTCAGAGAGCGCGTGCACTCCAGGGATTTGCGGCGAGTATAGAGTATGGTTTCGGACCCGACACCATACACATCACCTCGGGAGCCATTTATCACGGAGGCCCCATGGGGTTTATGCTGATGCAATCCTATTTTGGCGCAACAACCGTCATACTGGAAAGATTCGACCCGATCAAGGTCCTGGGGGCAATAGATCGCTACAAGGTAAACCACGGGTTTTTTGCACCGACCATGCTGCATGTCATCACTTCACTTCCTGAGGATATTCGGAGAAAGTATGATGTCTCTTCCATGAAGGCCATTATTTCGGCCGGCGCCCCGCTTCCCACCAAAGTCAAGGAAGACGTCATCAATTACTTCTCTCGCGCAGGGTTGCATGAGTTCTATGGCTCCACCGAGGCCGCCCTATGCACAAGCCTGAGGCCAAATGACCAGCTGCGGAAGATTCGAAGCTGCGGAAAACCTCTCATCGGGTGGGAGGTGAAACTCCTTGATGAGCACTACCATGAGATAACGGAATCGGAAAAGATCGGCGAGATCTTTGTAAGAGGTGAATATCTCTTTAACGGCTATTACAAAAACCCTGAAGCCACCCGCCAAGCCCACCACAATGGATGGTTTTCAGCCGGTGATCTGGGGAAGATGGACGATGAGGGGTATCTCTATATCGTTGATAGAAAGAAGGATATGGTCCTGAGCGGGGGGGTCAACATCTATCCCGTTGAAGTGGAGGATTGTCTCTTGCATCATCCAGATGTTGCGGATGTTGCGGTCATCGGCGTGCCCCATGAGAAATGGGGTGAGGCCGTAAAGGCCGTGGTTGTCCTAAAACAGGGCTGCAATACTTCAGAAGACGGCATCATCAGTTTTTGCGAAGGGAAGATCGCAAGGTACAAGAAACCCAAGTCGGTGAGTTTTGTGGATTCGATCCCGACAAGCCCTTCGGGGAAAAAGCTGAAGCGGGAACTCAGAAAAATGTTCTCCAGACAGTAGCCCCCAGGGGATTTGGGACGAAATATTCGTTTCTCTTGCTGAATATCTCTGGGCTCGATACCCTCTTGATAGGTAAAAAGGGGGATGAAAGACCTGAATCGCTGGAGATGGTGGCAGACCTGCTGAAAGGAATCGACGGGTCAAGCCAGGCTTGGCTTAAGGAGGGGAGGGGGAGGGATATATCTGTTCCATTTGACGCTAATTTGTTTTTTTGTTATCCTGTACGAAAGATAAAAGAGCTACTAATTTTCAGCGGGGGGTCCCGATGCCCATTTCTACAGAAGACAGGGAATATATTCTAAAAAGCATTGATGCCTTGCCTTCACACAGGATTGAGGAAGTTATTGACTTCATAGAGTTCCTAAAGACAAGATCGCACGGCAAAAGATCAGCGGTAAGCGAATCCTCTCTCATTCTGCAGCAGGTCTCTCTTTCCAAGATCTGGGAAGACGAGGAAGACCTTTATGAACTATAGCCGCGGTGACATAGTAATCGTGGCTTTCCCGTTTGTCCTGCCCGAAGGACAGGGGGCGCAAAAAGGCAGGCCAGCGGTTGTAATATCAGACATGACACTGGACCGGCGGTACAAAGACCTTATCCTTGCGACTATCACTTCCCGCATTCCCCACGATCTGAAAGAGGCCGAACTGGTTTTGGAGGCTTCCGCCGAGAATGGCCTGGTGAAAAATTCGGTTGTTCGTCTGGAATTCCTCATGACCGTTCCACTTGAATTGGTCTCAAGGAAGATCGGCAGGCTCTCACCGGAGCAGATGGCCGACCTTGACCTTAAGACAGCCAGGTCATTAGGCCTCTCTTCCTAGTACACCAATCGCCGTTCCCACGTTGGATAGACTATTCGTCTCATCTCAGTTTTCCGTAGAGTAAGGATAACCGGCATACGGCTGAGAGCCTTGAGGCGCTTACTCGCCACTTTCCCAGCGCGACCGGTTGGCCGAGAGGATAAGGGGACATCGGTTCCAAAATAACTTCGGCCTAAATATTCATACCCCAAAAATGCTCCCCCATAACATGATGCAAGGCACCGGGTGCCTGTCTGCGTGCGGACCCGCACAGACAGGCACCATCAGGTCATGGCTGTCTTGGCATAGTAAGAGCCTTTCCACTATTAATACTGTATCGTCAAGTCGTTTTGGAACTGGCGTCTCCCTCTATTACATCGCTCCTGTCCATAGCATTCCTGGATGCCCCCCTCCGCGGGCATGACGTGCATAATAGGCGCAAAGTGTCGCTGTAGTACTAAGAGGTTGACATTAATGGAATAGTAAATTACTATCTTAGTATTATGCAACTTTCTATCACATCTTGTGAGGCCAATTATTATGCTCAGACGTATTACCCGGAATAAGCAGGTTACATTGCCTAAAGAGTTCATGGAAAAGCTCCATTTGAGCGAAGGCGATTATGTAGCGATGGAATGTGAAGGCGATGCCATCCGTCTTAAGCCTGTCGTTATCGATGACTTCAGCCATGAGGATTATAAAAAGCTGGCAGCCAAACTGGACAGGTTGAAAATGGAATCCGGCACGCAGTTCGGAGATTCGGCATCGGCACGCGACCACCTCAAGAGCATGATGGATTAGCGTGCAATACGAATTCAAAGCCAGTTTTGATCGACGTTTCAAAAAGATATCCTCAAAACGCCAACAGAATGTTTATTCGGCAATAGATTACGCAGACTTTCCCAGATTGTTTTGACTCTTTCATATCGCAAATCCATCTGAATATCGATAGGGCTCTCCGTTAGCGTAAATCATACGGGCACAAAACTGCCGCCCAACCGGAAGGCAGCAGATCTGGGTTGCTGAACCCGAGCCGTTCTGCCAGCCTGGCCGCAGCCAGCTGTTCACTGTAGCCTCCGCCTTCGACAAATTGCCTTTCCAGGGCGGCAATCTGCTGGTCCAGCAGGTAGTTGGCCTGGTTTATCAGGGAGGTGCTCCTAATCCGACGGCTCAGGCAAGGGACATATCAACGAATGGCTGGCCACATGGCTCAGCCGCAACCCCAAAGGGGCTCCCCTTGGAGCCGTTATTATGGATTATATCACGTGCTAAGAGTTCGCGGGGATTGGCGTTACCCAATACTGCAAAGATGGCGGCCATGGGATGCTGCCGTTCATGACCTACGGGGCCAATTTTTTACGCCTTACTCACTCAGGGTGATGTTATTTCAATGTTGAAACACTTCCCAAACTGCTTGAAAGCCAAACGAATCAATATTGAAACGACATCCCGGTTTTTGCTCTAAAAGCCTTTCCGCTTAATACTGTGTCGTCAAGTCGTTTTGAGACCGGCGTCTCCCTTTATTACGTCGCTCGAGTATTAAAGAAAAGAGCAGATTGAAAAATTGAAGGATGTCCCTCCCTCCACTCATAGAAGCATGCACACTTATCAGCGAGAGAGCCCGAGACTACCAACGTTGAGACCGTTCTGGATCTCGTAGGGGACAATACAGGGCCTCTCACTGAGCCTTACAGCCTGGATAAGGGATGATAGGCGGCCACTCTGTGTGTGCATGCCGGATAAACGTAACGATGAGGTGTAGAGTTCAGGACAGGTGAGAGACTCGCTGAAAACTGCAAAAAGTCCGCAAAGGGCTTAAGGGATATCTATGACCAGAAAACCGAAGAGTCTTTATCCCTTTGAATTTGTTACTATTTATCGCTGCCTAATGTTTTTCTTGACACGAGCAATATAGGATGTCCCCTTTTCTACAAGCACGGCTGCATGACCTTGTTATCTGCTATTACTCCGCCACTACGAGCATTACCGATGATTCACGAAGAGCCACGATTTGCGATAGGCTCATCGACTGCATGTTCATCTTAGACACGGGTACGTGTCCTTTGAGAGCACTGCGCAAAGCTGGTAAGATGTAGTCAATTTTTACTGCAAAATTTACATTTTGAGGTAATGAACCACTTGCTCTTAACGTTACGATTTGATTCAGCGTAGCAGTTATTACGCCTACTACCTCTCCCTTCGTGTTAAGCAATGGGCCTCCAGAATTGCCAGGCTGAATTGGCACATCAATTTGAACCATCCGGACATCATTTTTTATCCCACTCAGCGCGTTAATGCGCCCAAACGTAGCCTTTTGTTCTTGCCCTTGTAAGGCAATTAAGGGGTAACCAAGTGTTAACACTTCATCGCCTTTACTGGAGTCGAAGAAAGAGGCCAGTGGAATGGCATTTGACTGGACGTCAACCTTTATAACAGCTATATCGTTCACTGGGTCGGTAGCAATTACTTTTGCTATTAATTGTTTACCGGTAGCGGTGTCGATAACTGAAACTTTTCCAGCACCTTCGACAACATGGTAATTGGTTATCATAACACCATCATTGGTAACGAAAAATCCAGTACCTGTTGAAAAGCCCGTTTCTTTTCGGAATTCTTTCGGATGGTAAACCGGCAATTCGGCGTTTGAAACAACCTGTACCGCAAGTTCTTTTAATCTTGATTGTGCTTCTGCTTCATCGAGACCAAAAAAAAATCTAAAGGTTGCCCCGTTTTGATCCTTCCCTTCTCCATGCCCTGTTGTGCAACTCGTAGCAACCCACTCTACATCAAGGCGCCTACCATCTGAACATCGCATTGGAGCTTTGCCTCGCTGCCCCGCACAGCCGAGCGAAAAAGGGGGAATATATGTAACATAAGAATCGCCGGTACAGGAGATCTTCGTCTTTTGGCCTACCGCTTTTATATGCCCTGTCCCAGCAAGCAGGTTGTGATCTACATTTCCGACAAAAACTTCATTGTAATCATCGAATGCACCCACAACTTTGTATTTAACTGAGCAGCCAGTAATAAAAATAAAGATTCCAAATCCAATAGCAACGATTATTATTCTTTTCACTTCTGATTCTCCTTTATATGCATAACGAATTGCACAACCTGGGCGAGAAATTACCAAATCGAAAAACCTGACCCAGCTAATCAGTATCAGGTTGATGCGGTTGTTAGCTGAAAGCTCATAATGCATCTAAGAAAGAACTTATACTGTGAAGAAACTCTTGCTTGTTTTTTGGCGACATCTTGCTGTCAAATACCACCCTATGAAGTTTTTCCATAACTTCACGATTGACGCCTTTGTATTTTTCCCAAGCGATTCGTATACGTCTTCTCTTCCAGAAAGGAGCGAAACTAAACAGGGCATTATAGAGCCCCCATATTTCCTTGAGAGTTGTGTCCCACATTTTAAATACTTCGGAATCGGTGCAGTTCCACCAGACGTCGTGTTGGAGAATAGCAAGCCTGTCTGCGAGCGCTCGTTTGGCGCAAGTGTAACGACTGTGCCAATACAAAATAAAGGTAGCAACAATTCCAATAATTGTTCCAATTAGGCCGGAGAAAAGATCACTATAATCCATATACTATTCCCTTTCTCATTTGTCTATGAATGTATTAACCTGGAAATTCGATATCCTGTTATATCAGCTCCATTAGTTGAAACGCCCCTGGTGGGCCCGTTCCTAATACCTCCTCTCTTCGAGTTTCCTGACCTTGGCTGATAATTCGGATATGGTTTTTTGCTGTTCTTGAACCACCTTGGTCAGGACAGCGACCACATCGATCGATCTTAGTCCTTTCCTGTCTTTTGTCGCCACAAGATCCGGCACCTCTTCGGCAATAAACCCCAGGTATTTCTCCTCTGGTCTCTCCCTGTAGGCGAATTCCACCGGGCTAAGGCCTTCCAGGGCCTTAAAAGCCTGATCGTGGGTCAAGGCCTTGATGTCCTGCTTATACTCCCTGCTGGAGGCATTGACCCAGGTAAATCCGTCACAATAAGCCCGGCCGGTGTCGATCTTGTATTCAGGGTTGGCAATGCCCACCCCGAGGTTGCCCTGAGAGTTGAAAACCAGCCGGTTAAGCCCCAGGCCGTATACTGACATATAGTAATACTTGCCACTCTTGTTGAAACCGATAACGGCGGCCTTGTGGGCAGCGGTCTCTTCTCCAATTTGGATTTCAGCATCATCTCCGTTCTTTCTAAAAAAGGTTGCCAGGTGCCCGGTTTCCCCACTCTGAACCAGCAGTGGTACATTGGCGGATGTCGTTGTGATGGCAACGTTGCCACTGTCTTCTACCTTAAAGACGTTTGCCCCTTCGCCATCCTTTACAAGGAGTCTATCTTCGCCAAAAGCCAAGACAGGGATCACCAGGCATATCAACATTGTTGGCAGAAGTCCCCTTAACCTCAGTGCAAACTGTCCGATAAAAGTTGTTTTTTTCATGGCACTCCCTCCTTCCTTAGACCGCATCAACCTGATAAGACCTCTTATTGCAAGACAATCTGTTTGATCTCAAGGGCTCCACCGTTAAATGTTATGGACTTGATGGTTGTCTTTGATGACTGAATCGAAAATGTGGAATCCCATCCACCCTCAAGGACCGTCTGTTTGCTTTTGTCAAAAATCAGGCCTTCATCATATGTGCCTTCCTCGGCCTTAATAGTGGCCAGATCATATTCCGAATCGAGTGCATCCTGTATGCGGGAATAACACGGCGAGTTCCCCCCACATGTGCCGTCCCTGGAGACATAAATAACCGTCATGATGGTGATAAGCCCATTCGTCCCACTAACTGTGATGTCATTACCGGATGGATCTGAGGCCCCGGGGGCATTTGCGAGGGTGGTTTGCCCGACGGATGCATCATCCTTTATGTCAAAGCTCACATATGCCACCACCCCATCCCCCATCGGGTTGTTATTGGATGCTGAAATAACGCCAACCCGGATGGTGGTTGTGGATATCTCGTTAAAGACGATCGATTTACCAGCGGCGGTCCCCGCAGGACCTATTTCTACCGATGGATTCAGGAGTATCTTGCTATCATAGGTTATGTCGGTCGATAGGGCTGAGACGTCATAACCCGGGGCATTGTTAAGTGTTATAGCGACTCTCACCTTTTCGCCCGGCGAGGCGGTCTTCCGCCCGATGCTTACTTTTGGGATACTGATACCCTCGTGCGCTTTGCTCCCGGGCTGGGTGTAATCCTGCAAAGTTGGTCCATTACCGCGTGAATCTTGTGAGAGACCCGCACCACCGAACCCCATATGATTATTAATCACCTTCTGCAATTCCCCGATACTCACCCTGCCGTTTTGATTGACATCCACGCAATCTTCCACCGGATTGATGCCAAGAAACATATTGATCCCGTATTGAACCTCCGAGATGCTCACCCTTCCATCTTCGTTACAGTCGCCGGGATCATAATCCACGACATTCACAGACCCGTCAGTGCCATCGACCGTCACGGCGTAGCCCTCAGTGTTAGATGCCGAAGGGGTGTTTGCCAGTTCCGTGGTGCCAAGGGGGGCATCTTTCTCTATCTTCAGTGTCAGATATGCAACCACTCCATTGCCGATTGCCCTGTTGTTTGAAGTTGAAAAGACGCTGACACGGAAGACACCAGAGGAAACGTCGTTTGTCTCCACGGTCTTCCCGGCCGCTTGGCCAGCCGGGCCAAGCGCACCTTTGGGGTTTCTAAAAACTCCGGTATCATATCCCACATCAACTGAAACAGCGGCGATGTCAGTCCCCGCCATATTGGTAAGTGTGATGGGAAGGGTTATTTCCTGGCCTTTTTTTCCAGAGCCTGAGCCAATTGACAGCAGAAGATTTTGTGTGGAAGTGGTGAATGTCTGATCGTCTCCATAAGCCGTTCCGCCATTATTCGAGGCGATGAGGCGATAGTGGTAACTGGTACCGGTACTGAGCCCGGTCAAATTGGCAGTCACCGACACATTACTTGACCCCGAACCCGCACCGGCGCTTGCCGTTGCCGATCCATAGCCCGTGGTCGTGCCATACTCAAAATAGTAGTTCGTCCCTGCCCCATTTGGATTAACTGTGCCGTTCAGCGTAGCCGAGCTGGACGTCACCTGGCTGGCCGAGCCAGTCGTTACCGTTGGGGCAGGGACAGGAGGAGACAGAGTCGTAAAGGCCTGGCCATCCCCATAGGCTGTTCCCCCACTGTTGGTGGCCTTGACCCTGAAATAATAGGTAGTGCCGGGTGCAAGCCCTGTAAGGCCGGCACTCACATTTTGACTGCCTGAACCGCTTAACGGGCTTTGAGTCGCGGTGACTGTGCTGCCATAATTCATGCTTGTGCCGTATTCAAACACAA
Organism: uncultured Desulfobacteraceae bacterium; assembly: GCA_964639275.1. Lineage (GTDB taxonomy): Bacteria > Desulfobacterota > DSM-4660 > Desulfatiglandales > Desulfatiglandaceae > CAZXCQ01. The sequence goes on from CAZXCQ010000004.1 coordinate 27,517, forward strand.
CCGTTGTTGTGGCACCGTTAGCGTTGACCGTGCCGTTCAAAGTCGCGGAGCCTGAGGACACGGAAGCTGCCGAACCGGTTTTGGCGGTGGGTGCCGAAGCTGAGGTAGTGAACGTCTGGTCAGAGCCGTAGTTTGTCCCGGCGGTGTTGGTTGCCACAATTCGAAAATGATAGGTGGTGTAAGAGGTAAGACCGTTTAGTGAGGCATTGACTGAGACATCGCCAGTACCTGTGCCTGCGCTGGTACTTGCTGTAGTTGACCCATAACTGGCGGTTGCCCCGTAATCAAAATAATAGGTCGTGCTAGCCCCATTGGGATTGACCGTGCCGTTCAAGGTTGCAGAGTTTGCTGTGACAGAGGTGGCCGAATCGGTTGTCACTGTGGGTACGCTATAAATGGTAAACAACCCTTGAGTTGTCCCCTTACTTGCATCATCTATGGGCTCAACCTTGAGAACACAGTTGACCGAGGCGGTCCCCGTCACAGTCCAGTTGTATGTGCCGTCGTTTTCAGTGCTGTCGGTGATGGTTTCAAAGGTTCCGTCTTTACCTCCCTGGCGAGAGATGGATATTTTGACATTACCTGAAATGCCCTGTGTCTCCCAGGTGATAGCCATCGAATCCCCACTATTCCAACTGGAAGCCTGATCTGGCGTCAAAATAACCAAATGCCCCAATAACCGATTCTGTCCGCCACGCACAGCACGCACATAGTAGCTATAAGACTTACTGCTGTAGGCACTGGAGTAGCCGCTGCTGAAATCGATGGAACATGCGTAGCCTTTATCGATGTTACTGGTAGTAGACGACCAGTAACCGGACGACAACGTGTCCGGGAAATAGGCGGTGTCTATGGCGGGACCGTATCTGTCGTAGTCAACGATTGACCGGAGCTCCTTGATGCTCGGCAGTCGCCAATCAGTGTATCCGGCAAGGGTGAGCCCCTCGCAATGCAATAGTGCCTTTTCCCACCAATAGGTGCCGGGAGCCGTGGGCTTCTGCCACATAAGCCCGGTGGCCGTGTCCGTAACCGTGCCCTCTCCGTTATCCACAGACGAGTTTTCAGACTGCCCGCCTCGCACGGCACGCACATAACAGGCATTCGACTTACTGCTTGCGTCGTTCCGGCCGAAGTAGAAAGTGACAGTCCATGCAAAGCTGGGGTAGCTGGCGTTGGTAGTCGACGACCAGTAAGCGCTCTGCATGGACCAAAAGGTGTTGGGAAAATAGGTAGTGTCTATTGTCGGATTTGATCTCCCATAATTTACGATGAAGGCCAGTTCTTTTATGGTTGGCAGACGCCAGTCCGAGTATCCGCCGAAACCGACACTATTCAAAGATCCGACAAAAACATCTTGAGCGTCCTGCCAACTATACCAGATATCCTTATCATGGATCGACCCATCATCAGTCTTTACCTCCCAAATCAGCCCAGTCACATTGTCCCGCACCATGACCCACGAGGTGGCTGAATCTGCCAGGTAATTCCCGTTGGTATCCAGTTTCGTATAGGAAGGTGGATTGATGAGATAGTTGCCATCCTGGCCATAGAAATTCTCTCCAGGCTGGGGGCATGTAATTTCTCCAGTGTTGTTGTAACATCTGGTCTGGCCGGTGTCTGGCAATGGACCGCTCCAAGCCTCGTTAGGCGAAACGACAAAAACACAAGTAAATAATAGGAAGAAAACGATATTTTTCATGGTCCTCCTCCCCGTTGAACAAGATTCACCCGGCGCTATTGGTTTTATAGAAAAAGCCGGGTTTCTGTTGTGCGTATCCACAAATTGTCCGAGCTGAGACCGTCCATTCTGGAGCCTCTTTTACTGTATAAGACGGTTTTCCAAGGGAAATCTTATGGAGGCTTTTTGGTTTGGAAAATTTTTTCAGATTACGCGGTTAAGACAGACCTGAAAAGGGTATAAATCTTTAGTGGTGTGAGATTTGGTTATCGAAGTACATCGGAAATCCCCGCAAGCGGAAAAAATTTCATGCATGGTCTTATGATGGATGGCTGACCAAGTTAGCCAAGGCAAGGCTATTGAGTCATCGCCCAGACGAAAGGGTGGAAACAGATGAGGCCAGCCTAAATAGCCAGAATTAGCTTTGTATTCTACCACTTTCACGGCACTTTTCTCTGGAATCGTGCAGAAGGCAGACACGGTTAACGTTGCTTTTCACCGGGCGCGGCTTTTTGCGCTCCGCTGCAAAAGCCTTGTTATGAGACGCATCATTCCAGCTTGAGAAACACCGGGACGGTTCCGTTTGGTTGCAATGCCCAATACTTCCTATTCTCTGGCACTAATTTACCTTCAACAATAGAAAATTTGAAGACTTCCGATTCAATTTCCTTCAGAAGTGAAACTTTTTCGTATGCGAGCGTCTGTAACTTCTGGCGATCCGTTTCTATGGTTGGATTCAGGTGGTGGTAGTCGTCTCGTTTTGACCATAGCGATAGAAATTTTTCTTTCATGGCTTTCGATATGAATTGTCGGGTTTCCAACTTGCCCACGTTTTCTTCGAAACTCTTCTTTGGCTTCCAGCCATTCTTTTGACAAAGAAATCTGGCAATGGTTTCGGCGACTGCCTGAGATAGAGCAATAGTGCCATAAAAGTGCCCGTCCCGAAAGAGTAAGGTGCATTCTGCAGAGACAGGCGCAAATTCTGTGGCAGGAACGATTCCATGTGGCTTTACTCTTAAGTAGCGCTCCACCCTAGACGAAAGCGTTTGCTCGAACTCTTGTTTGATGCCATCCTCAGTGAGTGCCTTCTGCATCATTTCTTGAATGTCCATATGTTGATTCTCTCATAACATTAGATATTGGTTCGCTGCGAAAGAATTATAACCATAAATTGTGAGGATTGTCATGAGTTTGACAGTTTAACTTCATCTCACAAGAAGTCCATGGCATATCTCAACGATCGCTCAAACACCGCTCCTGACTATATCACATCGGAAATTGGGCGTGACAGGGAGCCAAGATAACTCCCCAAATCAGCAGGCGCGTCAGCGACCCGCTCTTTTTGCTTTGCCAGGTACCATTTTTTTGGTTTTCTCTTGTAGTTTCTTGACCAAAGGCAATGCACCGATTCCAGGAGCTAATGTAAAAGCTGTCACAATCCAATTGATTATGTTAAAGGGACTGAGAAGAGACTGGACACCAGAAAAACCCTCTTTCATCCAAACGCCAACTATCCCCACAAATATCAGGATAGAGAATAGAGTCAGCCAGATATACCCGAAAGTCTTAAGAACGATGATCCATACTCTCATCTTTTGGTCTCACTTCCGATATCCTTTAAAGAAATCTGTTCCAATTTGGCTGTCAATTGGCCGATAAGTTCGGCACGGCAAATATTGTTGGAAGTTAGATATGTCTTGCGGTTGCGTTCTATATCGATCGCCGAATGCCATGTAATTCCTAGCAAAACCCGCGATAAATGTGAATTGATACCCTTCTAGCGTCGAATCCAGTTCAGATCCCTTTTTAGGGTGGAAGATGTGCCTCATATGGGAGCACCTTCGTTTGTCAGAGCAGTGACCCTCGAAAAAGGAATTTTACACGAATTACGTCCACTTTTAAACATGGTTTCAAAATCAAGACCGGAAAAATAGATGAGGAACCCCCTCCTAGTTTACCAAAGAAAAGATCAAGAATACCTTTTCTTATTTCCTCGTTTGGCTAAAGGCAGCTCTTTGTTATCTGTGGAGACTCGGTGGGCCGCCTTCCGCCCTGCCTAAGGGGCCACCAAATGCATCGAAAACGAGATGGGGGTGATCGGAGATCTTCCGAGCCTCTAATGTTAGCGATTGACAAAAACTTTTGATTGCTTCCATGAATTCTTTGACATGCGGGGGCTCAACAAAGAAATCCCATTTATGCTGCCATTTTATGAAGCTGCCGTCTTTTTTGAAAATTGTCTCGTAGTTTGAACTCACGAGCTTCCCGTGTATCACCATGTCGCGAAAACCCTTGAGTCGTTTGATCTTTTGATATGGAGCTTCACCTTTCCGCCATTCAAAGTTGGTGAGCTTCTCCATAAGCTTCGATATCTTAGTCTCTATAATATCACCTTTTCCTTTGAAGGCATTCGTCTCATTCGCCCACAATTCCGGCAACAGAAGCTGCCCGAGAAAGTTGATAAATGCTTCGAACGCCAAGTAAGACAGAAGAAGCGCTGCGATGCGAAAATACAATGAATTCTGTTCCGACAGCTCGGATTCTTGTGCCATGACCTTTGCTGCACGCCACAAATACTCGTGCGTATATACTTGTTCTGATAAAGATATTGTGGTCATTGGTAATACCCCTTTCATCTTGTTAACAATGACTAGATTGATCCACATAAGAAGCAGAATTCCAGGTTTCTGCCGCATAAAACGCGGTAAACGCGGACATCCTATGACAGCCTTTATTAGGAACAGAGGAAAGTCGATTCTTTGCCACGGTTTTTATGCTTTGGTCCTAAAAATCAGTTCTATCCAAATTTAGATAGGCAGCTTGATTCCAAATCCTTGTTCCAAGAATCCTCTGATAATCTTGTCTGCTGACCGCTCTACTGCGGAATTTTGGGATTCTGGTAGAACCTGCTTTTGAGTCTGTCAATTCTCTGATGAGGTCAAACGAAGACCTCGATCCGAACATTGCACACGTTTTTCAAGTTCCAATACTTTGCGTGAAAGCTCGGCTATGCTTTTCGTTTGCTGTTTAGCCATTTTTTGCTGTTCTTGAACGACCTTCGTCAATACAGCGACCACGTCCATGGAATTCAATCCTTTCCTGTCCTTTGTGGCAACAAGCTCTGGTACATCCTCAGCAATAAAGCCCAGGCATTTATCACCAGGATGTTTTTTGTAGCTGAAGGAAACAGGGTTCAGTCCCTCTAAAGCTTCCATTGCTTCGTCTCTGGTGAGGTCTTTGATGTCTTCCTTGTATTCTCTACTGGAGGCATTCACCCAGGTAAATCCGTCACAATAAGCCCGGCCAGTGTCGATCTTGAATTCAGGGTTGACTGTGCCTACTCCCAGATATCCCTGAGAGTTGAAAACCAGCCGGTTAAGCCCAAGGCCATAGACCGACATATAGTAATACTTCCCCTGACTGTTGAAACCAACCACGGCGGCTTCATGATCTTCGGTGTCCTTGCCTATCTGTAATTCTGCGTCACCCTCCCCATGGCGAAAAAATCGGGCTACATGGCCGGTGGTGCCCTGAACGTCGAGCTTGCCAATCACGGTCGTGGTCCCGTTGTCCTGAACCTGGAAAAGTTTTTCATCACCAGCTTGGTTTTTAGTTACTGCAAATCGTGTAATTGGTTCTGGCTCGGGAGGAGGTGGGTCGGGTGGGGGTTGGCCATTGTCCGCACTTACTTGAAAAAGGTTTTTGCCAATAGCCACATACCATTGACCTTTTTCATAAAATGCCTGCCCCAGCGAACTATTGATGTATGACAAGTCTCTGCCGGGGGTGCTTAGATAACGGATGTTACTGTGGATTAAGGTAGCCTCGCCGTTGGGCGCTATTGATTCAGGCCTGCTAGGTTCCGTAAAATAAGTTATCTGGGTTTCCTCTCCGCTTGGAGCGCGTACCCAAACTTGACCGCCTTTGTCAAACACGGCCCAACCTCCTGGATTGTCCGGGTTAGGTTCATGGTAAGAAATTTTATGTAAATTAGGGCTATTATCAACATAAAGGGACCCATTAACATTTCCTACTCGATCAAAAGTATCTGAACCATAAAAACTAATTTTAACCTCTAAGCCATTACAAGAGCCGGTTAAATTAATTACGCCATCAATACTACTGATTCCACTAAGCCTTTGGCTTGGTAAACACTGATTATCTGGACTCGGTAACTCAATTGGCCAAATAACCGCTTCCATTTCGGTGCATTCATTTCCCGTAATATCGCGACATGAGGCTGAAATATTCACAGATCCTTCTTGGATGACTGCTCCATTCAATGGGCTCGCCACGGTGATAAAGGGCTCCGTATTGCATTCAAACTCTTGGGGATCGGTCTGCCCAACTGAACCATAGACATCTTTTGCATAAACTGTTAGATATTTTATTCCCTGCTGGCCTGGCAATGAAATAGATGCACCCCACGTTATGCCCCCAACAAAGTGCAGGTCTATTTCTGTGTAGACATAATCGTTACCGGTGATTGTTGCCCAAACCCTATTTATCAAATAGGTGCTTCTTACATCGACGATTAAATTTGCGGGGTGGTCGCGTACAATTTTCGTAAAAGTGCTTGTCGGGTTGATCGAAATTGATGCTGACGTCGGGGCAGTCCAGAGCACGAGCCCCAGACACAAGGACAAAATACAGGAAAGTTTTGCTTTCATATTATCCGCTCCTTTCGGTTTAGCGGTGTTGATGATTCCATTATCCTATCTCTCGACATGAAGCTGAGGATTGATTGGTTCGCTATTAGTGAAAATGATAGAAGCCACTTTCAAGATTATTTCCTATTCAAATCTCACGGGTAGATTCGCACATCAAGTGGGTTATGTGGCCTTAATCGGAACGCTCTTCCTTTGCTCTCGCGTGTGTCTGGTGGTATCGTTTTATTCAGCTCTTTTCCATCGGACCTTCTGGTCAGTATGCAATCAATTTGGGTTTGCCTGGGGTTAATTCGCTTAATAAGGCAACGATGTAGATCAGGAGAAAAAACCAGAAACAGGTGATCAGGACGACTGAATCAATGAGCAACTTGCCGACCTTTTAAACACCTTTCCCATTATTTGGCCCGATTTCGTTCAATTCCATTTTGTGATCAAGAAGGCTTTTTTATCTATAAGACGGCCAAAGAGAGGAATTCTTATGAGGTTTTTTGCGTCTGCATGGTTTTTTATATGGGAATTTCCATCATTGCCAGGAGCACATGAGCGTGGTTAGCTCTTTCTCGACCGGGGTGGCATCATAGGAGTGCGCTGCCTTTTTCGCCACAAGGATCAATTCACTCCCGAAGATGTATTTTCGCTCTTGTATTTTGTAGCCCATCACGGAAAGGATGAGATTAAGCCGCTCCCAGGAATAGTGGGAGATGTGTTCATCCGCGTATCCGCCGGGCATCAAGGCCCCGTAAAACCACTCGATAAACGGCCAGCACCAGGTCTGGTAATCCGGAGTGCCGAGTATCAAGAGCCCTTCGGGTTTTAATACGCGATCAAGTTCAATGAAAATTAGGGGGTCCATGGGTATATGTTCAAGGACCTCCGAACAGATAACACAGTCGGCAGATTTATCTGCAAATGGTAGTGAAAAAACCGATCCATTGACTACTGGGATTTCATATCGACGCATGTACCGCATCTTGGGAAAACTGATATCCAGACCGACACCACGGTTCAGGCTCTGCAAAATGACGCTTGATCCGCAACCGATATCGACAACCCGCCCGGCGGTTCTTGCGCCGGTCGTAATGATTCTGTGCCGCGACCGCTGCCACCATCGCTGTGGCAATACAATACTGTAGAAGGCACGCTCGTCATAATCGGCCGCCTCAATCGAATTGCGAAGTTTCCACATACGTTTGAATGTCCGCACGTAATCAAAACCGAACTTGATCACCCTGGCATGTGTAGAGCCATTTTCCCTGGGGAAATATGTGAAGGGTATTTCACAAATATGGCCACCTAAAATGACAGCTTTGATGATGATCTCCTCAAGAATTTCGAAGTTTTTTCCTTGGAGGATCATTTTTTTTAGAAAGTCAGCTTGGTAAATCCTGAATCCGCTTGAAAGATCGCTTACGCCCAGGGAGAGTCCCCTGGAAAAGAAGATGTTCAGGACCCAGCTGAGCATTTTACGGGTCCAGGGCATATATGCTGCCCCACCCTTACAATAGCGAGAAGCAATGACTATCTCTGCTTTCCGCCGGTTTGACCAGAGTTTGTACACAAAATTGGGCTCGTGGGACAGGTCTGCATCCATCGTCAGAATATATTTCCCTTTGGCCTCTCTTATCCCGATTTTCACCGCCTCACCGAAACCGGACGATTCCTGATTCACCACCCGAGCGCCATTTTCTTCTGCCACTTTGACCGTAGCGTCTTTGGAGCCACCATCGATTATGATGACTTCCCATGACGAAGGAGCAATGTGTTCGAGCATTCGCACGAGCCGAGGGAGAAGTTCCGAAAGGTTCTCGCCTTCATTCATTGCCGGTATTAAGACTGTAAGATCCATTTTTTGGCCAGTTTTTGATTGCAACCAATGCCGTATCGTGAGAATTCAATAAATAGTCCTCTGGGCCTTTTCCGTTTTGACTTATCTTTCGCTTAGTGCTTCAATTCGCAAGTACCAAAACGTATTTTGACAACTATAACCTGTGCAGTTGCTCACTCGCCTCGGCTGAGCAGTTCGGCCCTGAGCTCACTGCCGATGGGCTCGTCGCAGGCAGCACTTAGTCCCGAGTGAATAAATGCGTGATCGAATTTATGAATCGAGGGGCTTAGCCACTGGCCGATTAAGGGCGTCAAATTCAGGTCCAATCAGTTAGTCATTGTTCGTCCGATAGTTCAAACCCGTTCATATTTGAAACCAGGAGATGAAAACCGCTGATAACCGCTCTTCTGCAATTCGATAACGACACTCCTTTGTATTGAATTGTCTTACAGTATTCATTGCTCAGGATGTATAGGGTGTCCTTTTGGAGGCAGCCGCTTATAAGCTCCTTTTCCAGCAACCTTTTGTTCTTCTCTACCAGGTCATGATCTGCTCTCGCAACATACCCAACAGTTATGGGTTTTTTGTAGTGTGAGGCAAGATAGGCGAAGTACCTGTAATCATCAGCGGTGTTGTAGTTACGTTGATATGGTGGGTAAACGACAATTCTGTCGAACCGTTCAAAGCTTTTTTGCCACAAGGGTGATCGCAACATAGTCTGATCGTCGGTTTTGGAAAGGTGTAAGATCTTCGGCCGGAACATGCGGAGGGGGTACACATCAATGGCCTGCACCAATAACGCCGAAAAAAGCATGATTGCAGCCACCCTCGTTTTCTGGGTGATGATTACAACCGCAAGGACAAGATAAATTAAGCCTGTTCAATAATTCAAATTTAGAACTGGGCTGATTTTGCCGGTCCTGATATAGTCAAAGATAATGTCCTGTGTTAAGACTATATCGTGTTCGATCGTATGAATAGTTACATTATCAGTGCCTTTGTAGAAATTGCTAATTTCCATACGGTATCTGTTTTCTTTAACAAGGCCGAAAGTTCTTTCAATCCCAGTTCTAAACGGCTTCAGTTTTTGATAAATCAGACTATGAGGCAACGCAGGTCCGTATTTTCTGTATCCGTCACTGAAATAAGTTCGATAGGTATAGCCATGCTTATATTGCTCTTTGATATAATCGCATTGAAACAGTAAAGGTTGATCGGATTTTGTACACAGCTTGAAACAGGCATACTTTGTTCTTCTTTGTTGGTACTCAATCCCTCGTGGTTTCATTGGAAATCCAAAAGGACATAAGGGATACCCTTCACTGTTGAAGCCTTTTGGATAAACCATTTTCTTCCTGATGATGACAGGGATGATATTAAAGAACTCGTAGATGTCATGATGTATTTCTTCTGCATCATATCCTCTATCCAGAATGATGTACGCAACCTGAAGATAGGGATAACGAGCAGTAAGTTCTTCAATGAGGGCAATAATGAAATCTTGGTCTGATTGATTAGCGGGCGATATTAGGGTTACAAGCGGCACACCACTAATCGTCCGCAGACTGTGGGCTTTATGCCCCACTGGGTATTTATGCTTATGATGTCTTTTCCCTAAAAAAGCCACGGTCGGATCATTAAAGTGCCATTTTCCCTGTTCATCCTTCGCTCCCTTTGTAGATCCAGTGGTGATCAGAAATGTTGAGTCGGCAACAATAATGATCCCCCTCTTTCTGTTCTTGGGGAGGCTTTTTATTTCAGGATCAAGCAATCCCAGACAGTGGGCCTTTTTGACAAAACGTCTGTGTATTTCAATAAAGCCTCTCGGACCAAGCCGCCGCCTCAACGTATTAAAGGTATTGTGAGAGGGCTGAGTGTTGTGTGTGATAAATCGATATAGATCATTTTTCTTTAATACAGCGGCCAACTGTCTGTCTGATAAAATTCGTTCTTTGACCTTAATGATACGGGCCAATATCAAGGCAGTGCCATATCCTTTGGGACCTATACCTGCATAGCAGTCAACCACGGGAGTAATACAATCAAGATCTATTGTGGAGAAGTAATCAATGAACTCCCTCTCTTGAGCTGTTAACTCATTGAAATCCCTGGCCAGCCCGGGTAAAGGGATCTGAAAATGGACCATGATCATGCTCCTTGTGTTCAATACGGATGTTCAATATTGAAAAGAAGCATGAAACCCTTAAAATATAAAGGGAATTTTTAATTCAACCTTGTTTTCAAAGAACCATATAGCCTATTTTTTTGGGTTAACTATACCCCTAGAATGCTGATTTTTTGGGTTAACTTTTTCCGAAAAATACGGTTTTCATAAAAATAGGCCCCGGAAAAACCATATTTTTGGGTTAACTTTGTTTTTTTCTCATTATAATATATTGATATTATTAATTAAATAAGTATTGAACAGGCTCAAATTATCAGATAATAGAAAGGCCAGCAGAAGCGCCCGGACGTCCGAAAGGAATTCGTGACCATCTTTAGAAAAGCAGGTATTTCGTATGAAATAATGCAATGGTCACCCAGGGTGATAATGTTGCTCAAAGAATACCCGGCAAGCGCCAGCACTGCGGCAAGAAGAGGGATATGATCTCTTAGCCTGCTCAGGAGCGTAAATCTCGACAAGACACAACCTCCTGCATAAAAGGTAAGCAGTATCATTCCAAAGCCGAGATAACAGAACCCTTCCCCCTGCCCTGATGCGCGATTTGGCAAAACATCTTTATACAAAGGCAGATCTTTCATGAAATATGAGGTCCCTTGGGCGTTGATCAGGGAGTTGAGGTTCATCGAGTGATATCGATACCAAGATCCATAATCGCTCAAATCAACTGAATGTATTGCTCCAGCCAAAAAAAGACCGATGGCAACTGCAACAAAAATGCTGAAGATGAGGATGATACACCTAGGAAATGAAATTCTATGATGGATGAGTCTCTGTTTGGCGATAAAACCCATGAACAGCATAAATCCCATGGCAGTAAGATACGGCTGAATGAACGTGCTCAAAAAGAGGATCAGAAACCACCCGGTCAGTTTTTTTGAGTTGGGGAATGCCTTATCATCCACAAAATATAGCCATAGAGACGCGAGGATAAGCCAGTGGCTCATCAAGGCAAAATGCATGCGGTACAATAAAACAGGGCTCAGCAGGAAAAACATCGCCCCAAGCAACTGGAGAAAATAGTTCGGGGTTAGCGTTTTCATCAGAAATAGCCCGAACATGCCTTGCAGCACATAGCACAACAGAATCCAAAGGGCGAAGTATTGAAAATCGAATGGCAGGTAAGATGAAAAGGGTTTGAAAAGAAACCCCAAAAGGGGGATTGAGTCTGTCAGGCTGATCGATGTCCCCATGGGCGCAAAGTAGTTGCGGATGGCGCCAGGTGGGAATGTCCATGGTTCATTTCTGAAAAATGCCCACCCCAGATAGTTTGTTGTCCAATCACCACCCGTCATCAACCAGGACACGTTCGATCCATCGAGGATCTCTTTTCTAAAATAGATTAGATACACCACTGCGCTTGCGGTTAGGCAGGGGAGCATCTTTAGCAGAGATTCTTTCTTTGTCTTTATGACTGGCTCCATGGTTAATCACGCACGCAGGACACACGTTAGTAGAGTGTAGACTTATTTAGGACTCTGTTACTGGGAGAGATGTAGAAATCATGTGTGGCAACATCGGTGCCGGTATGGTTACATCTCATTTGAGGAGCGAAAAAGGCTCCTTTTATCAGTAAGACGAGCAATGGGAGGAAATTCTTATGAATTTTTGCGGGGAAAGGGAATTCACCACTTGAACTTCCCATCTCTGAATTCCCCCACCCATTTCCTGCCATAAGGAGGGATAACAACGCCATTTCCATACGGGTTGCCTTAGGAGAGGTCAAGGTCCCTTGCCCGTGCGCGAGACCATTTTTAAATTTGCCCACATATTTTCCACCGTCCGGAAGAGACATGGTTCCACGCCCATCCTTGCAATCGCCGTCGATTCATCTCCCAAATGAGTTTGAGGAAAGGAAGCAGAGGCTCTCCATTATCTATGTTCATCCACCCAATCTTTTATGTATTGGACTGGGAAGTCCATATCGTGGTATATCAGCTCCATTAGTTGAAACGCCCCTGGAGGCCCTGTTCCAAAAGGCGCTATTGGCGGAGGAGAGATAACCTCTAATGGAGCTGAGATAACACATTATGGTCGAGGCGGAACAGGGACCGAACGTCAATCTCGTGGCCATAGCCGTTGTCATCCCAGGTCTTACCCACCAGATGTGACGCCCCTTACCAAGACTCAGAGCGGCATCGCAAAGCAAGTGGCGTCTGAGCAAGCTGGGCTCACTCAAGAACTATAGAGGCCGTTCCTAATACCAACTCTCTTCAAGTTTCCTTACCTTGTCTGACAAGTCGGCTATGGTTTTTGTTGATCCTGAATCATAGTCTTTGTTTACCCCTATGTTGCATTGGAATTCACCCGACCCGACGGAATATGCTGTTATACAAGCATTACCTGGATAATTGATATCCTCACAGGACTGGATTCCATGTGAATTCCTCGTAGAGCATGAATCTGGCGACTTTGTCCTACAAAAACAGGGTGATTTAATGAAACCATGGATATCTTTTGTAACATCGGGGTTTACTCTTGCGTGTGGCTGGTAGTAGCGTTTTATTCATCTCTTTTCCATTGAACCTTCTGGTCAGTGGACAATCAATTTGGGTTTGCCTGCGGTCAATTCGCCTAACAGGGCAACAATGTAGACCAGGAGAAAGAACCAGAAACAGGCCATCAGGACGACTGCATTGATAAGGAGCTTGACTGGTGTCATGATTATTCTCAGCATTGCTATCTCCTCCAGGGCAAAAGAATCAGGGGTTTTATTCCATTAGACGTGTTTGCCCAGGATTTCTTATGAAGTTTTTTCAATCTTGAGAGTTTTTGGCCGCCACTATAGCTCAAGGTCGGGTTCCGGATTCCCGCTCCCGGCTTTCGCCAGGACATGCTTCTCCGGAATGACGGAAAAGTGGCATTTACGGGTTTTTACGAAACCATCAACTTTGCCTTGAAGGTGGCCAATCCTTTGTCCGTTCTCCAACAACTGTGTACATCATGGTCTCCTTCCCGTCATAAATCTGTGTATGGTGCGTTATGCTGACTTCTTCGAAGCCAAGTACCCCAATCATACGAATAATAACTTCCGGTCGAAGACCCCACCATACGTCTTTCGGGTGGACTGCCAAGGGGTCAGGCAAGAATTCCATGTATGGCCTCACGTGCTGAATGGGCTGGCCTCTTACCTGCTCAACTATGATGACTTTGTGACGCGCTAACCTAAGGCCACTTTGCAGAGCCAGAAAAGGATCACGCAAATGAAGCAAAATGGCACCGTAAACCGAAATATCCACTAACCCTATCTCGTCAGGGATTTTGTAAGCATTACCGTACACGACTTTAACATTTGAGTTCAGAAGACGATGGCAGAACCAAAATGCGTTGTTCAGTCTATCAATGATTCTCTTGCGTTCATCTGATATAGTTAGATAGTCATATTGTGCAAAGGGTACCATGTCCCAGTCGAAGTCTTTAGATAAGTCATACGCAACAACTTGTGCACCCTGTTTCTCCATTTGGAAACTGAGCATACCGTTAGCTGTCCCCACATCGAGGACTCGTTTATCGCGAAAATCAGTCCGGCCAAGATACTCTTTTAATCCACCCCTAAGATCCCAGTTCCCTTTGATAGTCCCATAGCCTGGAAGATCTATAGTGTGATAGAAATAGCATTCATTGGTATCAGTGACTGTTTTTGGCTTTGCATAAACCCCATCAACCTCCCCATCCAGTCTTTTCACCGCCTCTCCACTCACATAGCTCAAAAGCCCTTTTTCGCTTTTCATAATTCGCCTTTCCTACAGAGTATCGTTGAACAGATGTATCGTTTCGCTGGAGTAAATGGGTTTGCAGAAACACAGGCTGAATCTTCATTTTTTGGTGTGCCCATTCCCTTGACTCACATTTTTATTGAATAAGACGTTATCGCTTCCAGATTCTTACGGAATTTTCTTGAAATGATCAGAAATCTTCCAGGTGTCCTGCAAACGAAGAAGGGCCGATTTGCTAAGTGGATGTTTTCGGGTCTTATGGATATGAAAACAGAGCAGAAAAACGACTAGATTTCTACTCGTGTTTGAGGGTAAAAGGCTGGATCTTTACTTCGGGGAATATTTTTTTGAGTTCATCCGGTCCCGGTTTTTTCAGGTGGGCGACTTTTTGGTCAATATCCTCAATCCTGTTTGGGGAAGCGAACAGGTAAAATGTTTCTGTCCCTGTATTATCGTCCAGGCGAAACCACTCATCCCCTTGAGGGATAGCATAGGGTTCGTCGGGTTTGGCCTGAAAATCGACCCTGGTATCTTTCCTCGGAAATATCCTGGTGATTTTCCCCCTGGCATTCAGTGCCAGCAGATAGACATAGGCCTCCTTCCGGAGCTTAAATTTTATCCTGAATAAGTCCCCGGAATGGAGTACCCCCCCGTCCTCGATCTCAACTTCTTTGAATACGGGCGTCTTACCCTTTGTCACCGCCCCCGAGGGTAGCCTGGCAATTATACCCATGCTGAGAGCAATGGGCCTTTCCCCGCCCGGAGGGGCATACATATAAACACCAACTATAACCAGGACCAGGCAAACACAGGCTGCCGCCATTACGGGGACGGGTCTGAAAGAAATGAACCACGAGGAGAGCCTTTCCCATAGAGGGGGCTCAACGGGTGGCTTTATCAGATCCTTGGCCCTCTGCACCATTTTCTCTGTGGTAATGGACTCTGTGGCTGAATCGTAGGAACTCACGATCTCAGATAAGACGATGAGATTCTCAGTGCATCTGTCACAAAGCACCAGGTGTTCTTCAATTCTCTCCGTCTCCTCCCCTGTCAGACTGCCTTCATGGTAAGCGGCCAGCAGTTCATCTCCCGGACAGTTTCCGGGTTTCGGGTTGGATTTTTTCATCCTTGTAAATACCTGCTTGATTACCAGGTCCAGGCGGTCTTTTTGTTCGTTCATTTCAGTTCCTATCCCTTAAGACGTTTTAGTTCCCGAATCCTTACAACAGCTTACCGGCTATCTTCTTCATCTTTTCCCTGATTCTGCTCTTTAGCTGATAGACGTTATTTCCAGTCGTATTCAATATACTCGCAATCTTGGCCGCAGAAAGTTCACGGCCATAATGAAGCTCCACAAATAGCCGTTCCCTTGAAGAAAGAGACCGCTTAATCTCCTCAAAAATCTGTTTTTCCTCTTGGGCCTCTAAGACTTCATCGGGCAGTGAGTTTCCGTTCCCTGTGGTCTCTCTTATAGATTTCTCTTCATCTGTTGCCCCGTTTATTGAGGGATCTCCTCGTTGCTTTCTCAGAAAATCGATTGTCACCCTGGCGGCAATTAAGTGAAGCCAGCTGGAGAGCTTGCATTTCCACTGGAATTGCCTCAGTTTCTTGTAATTATCTTCGATAATTGAAAGAAACACGGTATTAAAAAGGTCTGGAACGACTTGATCCGTTGGAGAAAAAGCGTATTTGTTCAGGGTTTGAACAATGGCATGCGTAATGATGGGGTTGTATCTTTCAACAAAGGCATCCCAGGCCTTCTTGTCTTTTGCCAAACATCGTGCCAGGAGTTTTCTTTCCTCCGGAAATGTCGGTGCCTGCCGCTTTCTGTCCATATCCCCCTTATTCTCCCCTGTGACACAAAAATAGGCAGTTCTTCTTGGCGACAGCATGGGTCAAATTGTGATGCAGGGCTGGTTGGCTGTCTCCAAGTTGTTCAGCCCGATTTCGGGTAAGGTGGATATCTGCTGACCTGGGAATATTCTTAAAAGGCTCAAAGGGGAGCAATGCTATTCATCCATAGGCGCCATTATGAACCAGCGCCACAAAAGGGTATGTGCGGTTTCAGATTTGATGACCGATGTTGATGCTAGAATTCGTAACTCACCCCTAAGATGATTCCTGAAAGGGTGTCCTTTGCAAGACCTGGCCAATCGAGGAATTGATATTTGTAGCTTAAATTGATGGAGAGCTTCTGGAACGGGGAATAAGCAAACCCTGCCTCACCCGAATATCCGATGATATCGTAATCGGGTGGGTTGGGCCAGGCAGGAGACTTGTATTCTCCCTTCATTGGCAGAAAGAAGCCATTTGCATAAAAGGTGATATCTACCACGTCAATCGGGAGGGGATAATTGAAGGACAGGCCGAGTGCCAGCCCGTATGCGCTGTGGCTGCGCTCGGTATTGTCGCTGCCCCTGAGGTACTTAAACCCGCCGACCACGCCGAGCCTTGGATGCACCATATAGCCGAAAATCAGGTCCAGCTCGTGCCTCGACCATTTGTAAGTGGAGAATTTATAGTCCGATACCGACGTCATATATGACATGCCCCCAAAGAAATCCCCGTACGATAACTTGAAATTGGGGCCAAGCAGAAATGTGGGATCGCTCGTCTCATCGCCGCCGGCCTTTATTTCCCACCAGTTGCACCAGGTCCTCAGTCCAAGGTTGAATTTCACCTTTGTTTCTTCAGCCTTTGTAGGTGAGGCCAAAAACAGCATTGCCAGATAGATTAAGCCAAGGGTACTGATCCACTTTTTCATGTCGTCACCTCCAGATCATCTTCCTGCTCACAGGTAAGAGGTTTGTCCTGGTTTACCCTAGAAACTTGGCAGTGGAATGATTGCTTTCCTATCTTTTTTGCTACCTCTTTTCAGTTTCTCCCTCCATTCTTCAATATTGGCCCTCGCGGAATCTGCAATTCGGGTATCCTTTTTGTCTAATACAAAGACAAAATCCCCTTTACTGAGATAGGGATGGCGTATTTTTCCGAACTGGGGGTGCTGGGCACCGTTGGTATAGTTAATAACGTTGTCCTGGAGAAAGGAGCCCAGTTCGCTTCCCGTAACATAACCGTCTCGATTCAGGTCACCCTCTCCGGAGATCCCGGCAACCAGGAGCTGAAAAAAGACACTCTGATCCGGGACCTCCTCGTCAGCGCTTCCCGATGTAATAAACTGGCGGACGGGTTTCCCTATCTTATAGGAGATATTTTTGGGCATCGCACGATAAAGGGAAAAGATTGAACCGGAAAAACAGCTATCAAAGATAAACAGGGCGTGCCTTGCCTGTATCCGCTTTGCAAATACCTCGATCTGTTCCATATCAATGGCCTTTTGCAGAAAACCCCTGAAGTCCTTATCGGGATTTGGCGCATCAACCGGGACTATGTATCCCATCTCGCCCCCGTATGACTGTTTTGCGGTGTAACCGTGCCCTGAAAAGTAGAACAGGAGTCTATTGTCCGGGTTTAGGCCGTAGCGGTTTATAAAATCGGAGAATGAGTCAAGCAGTTGGTCACGAGTGGGATCTTCCACCACAACCACATAGAACCCTTGCCTTATCAAGACCTCACCCAGCTCGGCAATGTCCTGTTTGACTCCCTCCAGTTTGTGCCAACCATTTGTGTAATTGCTGACGCCGATAACCAGGGCATAGCTTCCTTTGTATAGATCGATTTCTTGGCCGGAGGAATCCTTGATCCTGATCGAATCAAATCCCCGTTTTTCCTCTGAGGCGTAAGCAAATGCTATAGAACAAATTAAGGACATACACAGAAGAAAGGGTATCGTCATATATCTATTTCTCAAACCAAATCTATAAAATGTTTCCATTTTGGCCTCCCTAAATCATACTCGGTTGAAAGGAGCAAAGGTGGCGCATTTTAGGAGCCTTTTCGATATCACTCCCAAATTTATGGACAAAAAAGCGCCTCCGGGTACATTTAGCCGGAGGCGCTTTTCAATACGCCGTCTGCATTCGGGCGATTAGAGCTTTTCGGCCTTGGGGTCATAACGTTACTCCCCAGCCTTCTTGCAGGTTTCAGTTTCCGGTTTCGAATTACTTAAGATGTCAAAATCGTTTAATTTCTAGCAAAAGTCAAGAAATTATTCCCTCAAAATAGAAAAGTGAAAAGGGGACCTTATATCTGATTAAACTTAATGACCTGGATCAAAAAGGAAAAGGGCATTTATGTGCCCAGACAACCGAGACTCGATGCCCTCGGCGCTTTGCACCATGTGATGGGCCGAGGCACTGAAAAATGGTGAAATTCAGGAGCAAGCATGCCCGGGAGGATTTCTCCCGGGTGGAAGAACCACGCTCAAGTTGAGAATCTGGAGGCTCTTGGCGGGTTTGCCTGGACGGAAGATTCGGCAATTTTGGGAAATGTCAAAAGGCATTGGCAGGACGAAGAAAGACAAAAAGTCAAATCCCGCTTCGAGGAAGCTCTTTTTGACAATCACTAAAATATGTGTCATTCTAATATATATCATTGTTTGTGAAATTGGAGGCAATGCCATGGAAAAGCTAAAAAAGGTCCCCATCCAGATCTATCTGGAACCAGAACAGGATAAAATCATTGCTTTTTTGGCAGAAAAAGACGGTAAATCCAAGGCGGCCATCATCCGGTTGTGTATCTCAAGGTATCTGGACAGTCTTCCGCACGAAGAAGATCCTGCACTGGGCAATATGAAGCTGGGGGCTTCGGGCCGGAAGGATATCGCCGAAAATCACGATGATTACCTGATATCGGTTACAAGGAATGCCGGAAACGATGAAGGATAACACCATATTTGTGGACACCGGGGCATGGTTTGCCCTAGCGGACGAATCCGATCAGTATCACAACCAGGCCATTGATACTTATCCAGGGCTGTTTAGAGATAACTATCGTCTGAAAACAACAAACCTTGTCATTGCCGAGACCTACATCCTGATACGCCGCGCCATCGGTCATCAACCGGCCGTGACGTTTCTGGAAAATATCGCTGCAAGCCCGCGAGTCGGTAAGATTTACTCTGATCAGATCTTAGAGACGAACGCCGAAGAAATTCTATGGAAATACCAGGATCAGGACTTCAGCTATACCGATGCAGTCAGTTTTGCGGCCATGAAGCGATTCGGAATTCAACTGGCCTTCTCCTTTGACCGGCATTTCGTGACAGCAGGATTTAAGATCATCCCACAGCGTCCTTGAGGCTCAAATGGGCAAGGGGGAGGAGCGCTGTCACTTGGAGACTTCTATCCGGTTATGCCCTCATCCTATCAGCGGGTCTCTGGGTGCGAGCCCTAAGTACTGTCTTGCGTATTTTTCCGAGGGCAGTGCGGGGAAGGTCCTGGACAAAAAATACCTTTTTGGGCCACTTAAAACGGGCCAGGCGGGTGTCACAAAAGGCAATGACATTGTCGGGGTTCAGGTCGGCGCCGGGTTTCGGTATCACAAATGCATGACCCACCTCCCCCCACCGGTCATCCGGAACACCCACGACCGCAACATCCTCGATGTGGGGATGGTTTCTCAGAACCCGTTCGATTTCTGCCGGGTACACATTCTCACCGCCTGATATGTACATATCTCTGGCCCGGTCAATAAGGTAAAAGTACCCGTCTTCGTCCATCCGGGCCATGTCCCCGGTATGAAGCCACCCCTCACGGATGGTCTCTCTGGTCTTCTCCGGATCCTGCCAGTATTCGTTCATCATGATCGATCCGCGCACCACCACCTCACCGATCTCCCCGCGCCTGCACGGCCGGTCTTCCCGGTCCACAATCCGCACCTCGGCATGAAACACAGGCCGGCCTACCGACCCGGGCTTGAGAATCAGGTCTTCCTCGGAGCCCCACAGAAGGATGGATGTCTCGGTTTGTCCCATGATCTGACGTAGCGAGAATCCGGCCTCTCTGAATTGCGCCAGGAGTTCGGGGGTGGATTTCTCCCCCCCGATGGCACAGACCTTCAAAGAGGAAAACGCTGCCCTTTTCTCCGGTTCGACACGAACCAGGGCCTTATAAACAGTGGGCACACCCAGAAATTTGGTGACCTGATACTCCTCGATATCGTCGCAGACCCTGGGCGGATCAAACCGGGGATGGATGATCATGGTTGCCCCTTTGAAGAGGATGGGTGAGGCCTGGATAAATAGCCCGCCCGAGTGAAAAAGGGGCAGAACGATCAGCATCACATCATCGAAATGAAGCTTAAAAAAGATGTCGGCATTGAGGCAGTTGAAAAAGGTCTTCCGGTGGGAAAGCACGGAACCCTTTGGCAGACCGGTCGTACCCGAAGTATACATGATCACATGGGGTTCCTCGGGGTTGAAAGCCGTCATAGATTCTGTGTCAAAAGGGGCCTTCCCTTTGCAGGCCTCCGACCCGGTCTGATAATCCATCACCTCCCGGAAAAGGGGGCATTGGGAAATGCTGGCCAGGCGCACCCGGGGCCCCCCTTTGATGGGGCTAAGACCCAGGACCGTCTCGGCATATTCGTTTTCAAAGACAAAGAGTCCGGGGCTGGAGTGGGTGAGGGTATAATCAAGCTCCGGGGCCGCCAGCCTGAAGTTGACCGGGACAAATATCGCGCCCAGCCGCGAACACGCCAGATAGAGTTCGATAAATTCCGGGCAGTTTTTTGACATCACGGCCACCCGGTCTCCTTTTTCGATTCCCAGGGACTGGAGCCAGCAAGCCGCCTGGTTGACCCTCTGATGGAGTCCGAGATAGGTGATGCGGATGCCTTCGAATATGATGGCGGTCTTTTGCGGATACAGTTCACTCCAGCGCTGGACCCACCAGGCTATGTTCATCGACTTGAACATGTCCTGTCCCTTAAATACATAGCAACACTTTAGCCGTTTGAAACCCGGGCAATGGGGATTCGGAATCCCCATTGCCCGGGTTTCAAAAAGCAAAAATGCCACTGCATGCGTAACATTTGAAAACCCAGAAGGTTAATGGATTCTGGTCCCGCCTCTATCCTTTAACAACAAACAAACACCGCTCATCCCCCTTTGCGAGACATTCTGTTTCAGCCGAGGTGCAATCTTTGTCAAACAAGACGGAGGCCATACCGGCAAGGACCCCCCGGGTCAGGTGGCACACACCTCCATCCGATCTTCCATAGGCCGCAGCAAAAGGCGAATGGGTCACCGAGACCTGCAGAATCCTCTTCTCTAAATCGAAACGTTCAAGCATAAAGCGGCCCCATCCGATCTGACTCCCCATATGCATCATAAAGGCGATAATTTCATTGTCGGAGAAATTAAGAAGTTCCTTATACCTTTTTGCCGACAGACGACCGCCTGCGAATCCACCTTCAAAAAATGCCCTGTCTGAATCCTGGCCACAATTTCTGAGGATCGCCCTTTGAAATTGGGCGATTGTCTCAGGACGTATCAATAGATATCGAACCCCTTTATAGCTCAGGGCCCCGGAAGAGGGGTCATAGGTCAGTTCGTCCAGAATTGGGTTTTTTGACATCTCCGGTCTCTTTTCTTCTCCTTTGGGGACAGACACCAAAACCCCGTTTCCTGATCACATTAGTCCCGGCAGCCAGAGCACCAGAGCCGGAAAGGTCATGATGGCCGCCATCGCAACCAGGTCACAGGCGAGAAAGGGCAAGGCGGCCTTGTAGATATCAGCCATGGTGGTGTCCTTGGGGGCCACACTCTTCATGACAAAGAGGACCAGCCCGAAGGGCGGCGATGTGGTGGCCATTTCCATGTTTAGCAGCATGACGGTTCCAAACCAGAGCGGAGAATAGTTCAGCGCCTCAATGATCGGGAAATAGATAGGTATGGTAAGCATCATGATGGTCAAGGGTTCCATAAAGGTGCCGAGCATGAGCAAGATTATCTGCATCGCGATTATGACGAAGAGCGGTGGGAGCGGGAGGCTGGCAGCCAGTTCCACCAGTCCGGTCGAAGCCCCGGTAAAGGCCAGGATCTGGGAAAAGGCGGTTGATCCCGTGAGGATCATAAACATCATTACGGTCACCCTCAGGGTGCCTTCAACCGCCTTTCGGGTCACCGCCCAATTGAGTCGCCCATAGGCACCGGCCAGGATGAAGCAGCCGATCGTCCCGGCCGCAGCCGACTCGGTGGGTGTGGCAATCCCCAAAAAGATCAACCCCACCACCAGAAAGACGATTGCAGCCATTGGGAAGACGTAGATCAGGGTCCGCCGGATCTTGCGGAGGAACGGGACACGCGGTGGAGAATATTTTGGGGCAAGGTGAGGCTGTAAGTGGCAGCGAATAACGATATAGCCCGCATAGAGCAGGCCCATGACACAGCCCGGAATCACAATGGCCACCAGGAATTTTCCGACCGAAAACTCCCCCAGGGCGGCCAGCAACACCCCCAGGGCAGAAGGGGGAATCATAATGGCGAGTCCGCCGGAACCCAGAATCGGTCCCAGGCTCATGGGTTTGGAATAGCCCTTCTTCTCCATCTCCGGGACCAGCGTGGATCCGAGCATCGCTGCCCCGGCCATCGCCGACCCGGTCAGGGTGGCGAACAGGGTCCCTCCACCCAC
The DNA here is from genome assembly GCA_964639275.1 of uncultured Desulfobacteraceae bacterium. GTDB lineage: Bacteria > Desulfobacterota > DSM-4660 > Desulfatiglandales > Desulfatiglandaceae > CAZXCQ01. The sequence goes on from CAZXCQ010000004.1 coordinate 50,122, forward strand.
TGCCAGGAGGCTGAGCCGCCCCGGTACGCGGCCGAGCCACGAATCCAGCACCTCCATCTGCTGCGTGGCAATACCGGAGCGGAACATAATCTCGCCCATCAGGACAAAGAGGGGGACGGGTAAGAGGGCAAAACTGGTCACAGACTCATAGATCGATAGAATCAGTTGAGTCAGACCGGCGGCACCGTTCCAGAATATATAGACACCAAATATGTTGATGGTCAGAAAGGCGAAGGCCACCGGCACACCCACGCCCATCAGAAAGATAAGGGCAAGAAAGATGACGATCAGAATCCCCCACCACTCCATAGGCGACTAGCCCCCCTCTTTCCCCTCTGGTTGATCTTGGCGAAGCAGCAGGATGTGATCGATCATCAGCCTGAAGAAGCGCAAACCCAGAAATATCGACCCCAGGGGGATGGCCGCCAGAACGACCCCGGTGGGAAATTCCAGAACGGTCGGTTTGTAGATGCCCCGCACCAGGTGATCACAGGTTACAAACACACCAAAGATCGTCAGGACGAGACTTACGAGCAACCCCAATGCAGAACTAAAGACGCTGCACCGGGCCTGCCAGCGCTCGCTCATAAGGTTGACAATCACGTCGACACGCACGTGACCGTCTTGCCGCAAAAGCCAGGCTGCCCCGAGAAACGTGACATAGAGCAAGGCATACTCGGTCAATTCAACGACCCAGATGAGCGGGCGGTTCAAGAAATAACGCATGATGATCTCTAGACAGACCGAAAAGATAATGAGACACAGGACCACAAATGCCACATAGGCCAGCAGGTTCTCTCCTTTTTCGGCCAGGCGGTTTAGATGCCTTAGGTCCATGTTGACACCGAAAACGCGCCGCCCGGGATGTTTGGGCGGCGCGGGTGATAGGCTGAAGACAACTGTTAATTCCCCGTAACCCTTTTGAGGTCACTGATCAGATCGGGCACTTTCTTGGCAAGGTTGTCCCACTCGACCTCATAGGCCAGATCAACGTATTTCTTGTTCTCGGCCTCTGAGAACTTGATGCGGTTGATACCCATCTTGTCAAGCTCGGTCCATTCTTTATCGGCGGCCTTGACAAAATGGTCATACATGCCCGGCTCGAACTTGGTTGTCACCTCGATGATTTTTTCCTGGACATCCTTGGGCAGCTGGTTCCACTTATCCAGGTTCATTACCGCGGTGATATTATTTGACCCGTAAAAGGGCAGATCAATGACGTTTTTGACCACTTCCAACCAGCCCCGCTGGCGAGGCCCCATGTTGGGCCAGCCAAAACCTTCCACGGTACCCCGTTCAAGCGCCGTGTAGGTGTCCCCTGCCGGAATGGTCACCGGGACAATTCCCAGGGCCTTCATAAAACGGTCGTAAAGCGCCGAGGTGCGCATCTTCATACCTTTGAGATCCTGGATATCCTTGACATCCTTTTTGGGCCACAGATAAAAGGGCATCCAGAGCATTCGCCCCAGATACCGGCAGTTGATATTTTCATGTCGTTTGACCATGAAATCGTAAAACCCGCCGGGCTTGCGTTCTTCGGTCGGTGTGTACTTGGAGAGGATAAAGGCCCCTCCTTCAGGAAAGATGTTCTGATAGTAAGCGGTTGGATTAAAGGCGATATCAATGACCCCCTTGCGAACCGCCTCCACCTGCTGCATGCCGGGGATGACCTCAGGACCGCCCACATAGTTGATCTTGACCTTACCGGCGAGTTCCTTATTGATCATATCGGTCCATACGATGGTCTGAGACATCAAGGGATGGTTCTTGGGAATAAAGGCCACCGCCTTGAGCGTCACTTCCTCGGCAGAGGCAAGCCCCGATGACAGTAAGGCGATGATCACCATCACAAAAATAGCAAAAATTGACTTTTTCATCCTCTACACCTCCTTTTCATTCATCTTGCTCTGTTATGGGTTATCGGTTTCGTAACATTTTAGCCTCTTGAACCCCCGGGGAATGAGGGTTCCGTTTTTCGGGTGTATAACTCGCCCGTAAGAGAGCGTAAAGAAATCACGTGC
>CAZXCQ010000005.1:0-44972 GCA_964639275.1 uncultured Desulfobacteraceae bacterium
GGTCTCTCCCTTCTTTCCGGCGGTGCAAAGCCCCTTGTCTGCCATGGCCTCAAGGGCCGCTTCGACCTCCCCCTCATTCTTCCCCATCTCAGCGGCAATCGCATTTGCCGGGTTAAAGCCCCTGGGCATGGCATTGGCGATGGCCGCCTCTTCCGGAGTGAAGAGTTCCTGGGTCAGATCATAGAACTCGGGTATATCCATGCCGGGATACCGGCCACCGCGCTTTGCCATCTTATCACACAACTCCCTGTAGACCGCTCTGCTCATCCGCTTTCACCTCCATTTGTAAGATCTCTGTCATCCGATATCTGCCATAAATCGAGAAAAGCGCAATCCCCACCCCCTGTGGACGGCGCACTCCCTATCTGCCCAAGAGGACCTTCCCGATGGTCATGATCTCCGCTTCCTTGGTCCCCTCGTAGATCTCGAGGATCTTGGCATCACGATAGTACTTCTGGACATCATATTCCTCGATGTATCCGTAGCCCCCGTGGATTTCGAGCGCCGCGTTGGCACAAAACACCGCGGTCTCCCCGCCAAAATACTTGGCCATGGCTGCCAGGGTATAATCGGGGCGTCCCTCATCGATCAGCCACGCGGCCTTATATACCAACCCCCTCAGGGCCTCGATCCTGATGGCCATTTCGGTCAGCTTTGCCTGCGTCAATTGAAAGCTTCCAAGAGGGGCACCAAAGGCGCTCCTCTCATTCGAATATCTGATGCCTGCCTCCAGACAGGCCTGGGAGATGCCGAGCCCCTGGGCCGCCACCATGGGCCTTGTCGTGTCAAAAAAATGCATCAGTTGATAAAACCCCCTCCCTTCTTTCCCCACCAGATTCCCCTGGGGCACCCGGACGTCCTCAAAACTGATCTCGGCGGTATCACTCGACCGCACCCCTAACTTCCCGGGGATCTTTGTGCGGGTTACCCCTTTGGTATCCGCAGGCACGATAATCATACTGAATCTATCGTGTCTTTTCTCCCCCCGGGCAGTCAGGCATTGTACGACCATAAAGTGGCAGACCGTGCCGTTGGTGATAAACATCTTGCTTCCGTTGATGACATAATCGCTCCCCTCTCCGAGGGCACGGGTCCGATACCCGGCCACATCCGTACCCGCGTCAGGTTCTGTAAAGGCCCCGGCACTCACCTTCTCACCGCGGCAGACCGGCGGCAGGTAGATCTTTTTCTGCTCTTCGGTACCATAGAGAAGGATGGCCTCGCATCCGAATGAGGCGGCAATCACATTGAGGCAGATCCCCATATCCACCCTGGAGAGCTGCTCCGTGATGATTGCAAGGCCCAGGTTGCCGGCCCCTGCCCCGCCATACTCCTCTGGCACCCATGCCCCGACCAGCCCGTTTTCAGCCGCCTTTTTGACGATCTCGGGAGTGTATTTCTCTTCCTGATCGCACTCGCGCGAGAGCGGGGCCAGTTCGTTCTGTGCAAACCTGTACGCCATGTCCTTTAACATCTTTAGCTCTTCGGTCAATTCGAAGTCCATCTGTAGCTCCTTGTCTTTTATCAATTATTTATTCGGAAAAAGCCACCCACCCGGATTTTTGAGAAGTTACTATATGCACCTGTTGTCCTCTAATCAACCCCTTTTTGTCCTCACCAGGATTGAGTGACCACAGGCCGAATCACTCCTTGAGGTCTTGTGTAGAAGGCTGAAAAGATCTATAGCCAAACCTGCCGGGTATTACAAAAGATCTCCCGGTTTCAAGGCCCTATACGGTCTATTTTCTTATTGACAATCTCCCCACCGCATGATCCAAGTCTGTGAGAAAACCCGGGTGGACAAAAACGGACCATGGGTTTTGAGTGTGGACCCTTTGTTGGGCCCCAGGGTCTAAGAGGTTTTTTCGTAATGTCTTTTGTTCGACCTCGTATTGTCATAGCCGCCCTGAGGGGGGGATCCGGCAAGACCATCTTGTCACTGGGCCTCATTGCTGCGTGGCGAGAAAAGGGGTACCGGATCGCCCCTTTCAAGAAAGGCCCCGATTTTATTGATGCCGGATGGATGGGTCTTGCCGCAGCCCGGCCGTGTCATAACCTGGACCCCTTCCTGATGGATCAGGCGCAGATCCTGGGCTCCTTCCACTCAAACTCTGACGGGATGGATCTCTCTCTTATCGAAGGAAATCGAGGGCTTTATGACGGCCTGGATCTTGATGGTTCTTGCAGCACCGCCGAATTGGCCAAACTCCTGGGGGCACCGGTCATTATGGTCGTGGATGTGACCATGGCGACCCGTACTGTGGCAGCAGTTGTAATGGGATGTCAGGTATTTGCACCGGAACTCCATATTGCCGGAGTGATCCTCAACAGGGTGGCCGGGTCGCGGCAGGAGGCCCTGATCAGAAATGCCATCGAAAGATATTGTGACACCCCCGTGATGGGATCACTGCCCAGGATGGGAGACAACCCCTTCCCGGAAAGACACATGGGACTTGTCCCATATCAGGAAAATGATCATGCTGAAAAGGCCATCCTGTGGGCCAAAGGGAAGGTCAAGTGCCATCTCGACCTGGAGCAGATCTGGAATATCGGTCAAGGGGCCGGGGATATGGGGCAGGGACCGCGCTATCGAAAGAATCCTTTGATGGTACGGGAAACAGATAAATCCCCCCGGATCGGTCTTATCCGAGACACGGCGTTCTGGTTTTATTACCCGGAGAACCTAGACCAACTAAAAGATATGGGGGCCTCTCTTGTGGAGATCAACGCCATTTCGCAGGGCTCGCTCCCCCGGCTCGATGCCCTTTACATCGGGGGGGGGTTTCCGGAGACGCAGGCAAAGGCCCTGGCCGATAATTCCACTTTTCGCGATTCACTCCGTGAGGAGATCCAAAGAGGCCTCCCTGTCTATGCCGAGTGCGGTGGGTTTATGTATCTGGGGGAGTCCCTTGTGGCGGGTGGAAGGACCTACCCCATGGTGGGCGCCTTACCGGTACAATTCATTCTTCAGAAAAGACCTCAGGGCCATGGATATACGGTCCTGGAGGTTGACCGTCCCAACCCCTACTACGAGGTCGGCCAGACCTTAAAAGGGCATGAATTTCATTACTCAAAGGCCGTACTCACCGGCAAGGAACCGGCGCGTCTTGTCTTCAGGGTAGAGAGGGGGAATGGCGTAGACGGCACCCGAGACGGTCTCTGCAAGAAAGGCGTTCTGGCCACTTATACCCATGTGCATGCCGCCGGAAATGATTTGTGGGCAAAGGGTTTTTTAAATGCGGCGCTGGGCCACAGGGAAAGGGAAAAAATTTTGAAGAATCCAAAAAGAAATATTGACAATACTCAAAATCTTTTTTAGTTTAAAAAATTGGGTTTGTGGTCAGAGATCAGACCGACCAGGATCGGTTAATATACCAAAAAAGGAGGTTTTAAGTTATGCCAACTGTAGAATTTGAAGGAAACACCTTCAGTGTCGACGAAGACGGCTTTATCGATGATTTCATCAACTGGAACGAATCATGGATGCGGCATGTAAAGCAGACCGAGGGTATCGAGGAATTGACCGATGAGCATTTCAAGGTAATCACCGTACTCCAGGAGTACTATAAGAAAAACGGGATCGCCCCCATGGTCCGGATCCTGTCAAAGGTTACCGGCTATAAACTCAAGTACATCTATGAATTGTTTCCTTCCGGACCTGGAAAAGGGGCTTGTAAGATGGCCGGGTTGCCAAAACCGACAGGCTGCGTCTAGGATACATCAGAGATCAAGAAAGGCCCTTTTAAAAAAACACCCTTCTATTTGGCATTTGAGGGCACGAATGGGGGTATGGCCCCTATTGCGTGCCCGTTTTTGTCGCTCCTGCCCATAGGAAAGCGGCGGACCGCCATTTATCCGGAACTGATACTGTGATAGAGTTCTGGTCTCCTGTTGGGAAGGAAATATCTCATCCGGTGGTTTCTGACGGTCTCCAACTCCTTTGCCTTGAAATCTACCAGAATCATCTTCTCTTTGCTTCCGCAATAGCTATTGATGATGCGCCCTGACGGACCCAGGGCCAGTATCACTCCCGGGAATGCAAGGCCATCCGCTGTTTCGCCCACCTGGTTACAGGCCACAACAAAGAGCCCGTTGTCAAATGCCCTGCTCGGGAGATGCCTGAGCCAGCTTTTCATCTTCGCTTCCGGAGCCCCCCGCGGGGAGGCATGGGGCAGCACGATGAGTTCCGCCCCTTTGAGGGCCATCACCCGACTGATCTCAGGAAAGTGGGCTTCGTAGCAGAGCTGGACACCAAAGGTAAGCCCGCCCCAGACAAAGACGGGGATCTCCTGACCGGCCCCGTAGGTTACCATTTCAGGCGGGGAGAGGTGGGTCTTTCGATAAAGTCCCAGCAATCCGTCGGGGGATGCGACGATCTGGCTGATGTAAGGCGCCTGGTGACCGTCCCATTCGATGATGCCGGCCACGACAACCAGTCTCTCTACCCGGGCCATATCGCCGATCCGATGCAAAACGGTCTCCAGCGAGAGATTATCGTAGAGACCGGCAGGATTTCCGAGGATGTACCCGGTAATCGAGAACTCCGGGAAGCACACGAGATCGGCCCCCATCCGAGAGGCCTCTGAAACATAGAATTCGCTCCGCTCCAGGTTCCGCCGGATATTACCCGGTTCAGACCGCATGCAAACCGCGGCGATACGGAGATCTTTCACGCCACGCTTCCCCCCCTTCAACCCCTGGCATGGCTTTCAGACCGGGCCGAAAAGGGCAACCCCGCTATGAGGATGTACTTGTCATAGATCAGGGGCTCCCCCTTGCTCGAGACGTCGAATTGCCTTCCTGGGTATTTATTCCTGCCGCTGTAACGGATGCGAAACCCGGCTCGCTCAAGGGCCACCTGAGCCGGGATATGGTCGTTTACCCAAAAGCTTGTCAGGATCACCCGGCCCTCGGTATCGAGGACCTTGCCCGTTTCTTCAAATATCCTCTGCCACATCCGGGGAGCGTGGGGAGATGTGGAGAGGTTGGGATGTTCAAACAGGACCAGATGATAGGTCTCTTTGAGATACTTGGTCAGGTTCCGGGCGTCGGCAGCGATAAAGGTCACCAGTTCTCCCAGGGCCGCCTTGGCCCGGGCAAAGGCCTCCTCTTTTAGGTCAACGCACACATATCTGGGAAGCCCCAGACCCTGACCCGCCAGGTAGAGGCAGACACCGAGGTAGTTCCACGTGGCGTTGTTGCCACAGCCGATGTTCAGGATATTCGGGCGGCGAGGAAGCTTCGCCTGATGTTCGGTCAGGTATTGGGAAAGGATCATCATCCAGCGCCTTTCCGAGGTCTGCCCCTGGTATGCCCGGGTCTTGTCTCTATCGTCCAATGGGGGGCTCCTCCTGAAGTTTCTCTGTTTCACGCCCTCTGTGCCATCCCTTTGAAAGTTTATACTGGACACTATCGACCAGGGCCTGCCAGCTTGCCTCGATAATATTCCCTGAGACACCAATGGTAGACCATATCTCCTGTGAATCCCTTGACTCTATCTGGACCCTCACCTTGGCCGCCGTGGCATCCCTGCCGTCAATGACACGCACCTTAAAATCCACCAGCGCCATCTCCTCAATATCGGGAAAGAATTTGGCCAGGGCCTTTCGCAAGGCATTGTCAAGTGCATTGACCGGGCCTTCCCCTTCGGCCGCCGTGATCTCCTGGTCATCGCCCACAGAGATCTTTATGGTGGCGTGACAGGTACCGGGTCCTGAACCGTCCTTTTCGGTCGTTACCCTGAAGGATTCAAGGGTAAAGGGTTCTTTGAACTGGCCGGTCACTTTCTTGATCAGGAGTTCCAGTGATCCTTCGGCCGCATCAAACTGGTACCCCTGGTCCTCCAGTCGCTTGATCTCCCGGACAATTTTTTCACTGTTATACCCGTTTCCTCCAAGCCTTATCTCCATCTCCCGTGCCTTGTACTCGATGTTGCTCTTGCCCGCTAGGTCTGAAACCAACACCCGTCGCTTATTCCCGACCAGGGCCGGATTCATATGTTCATAGGATGCCGGGTTCTTGAGGATGGCATTGACATGAACACCGCCCTTGTGGGCAAAGGCACTCTTGCCCACGAATGGACGCTGATTTCTGGGGGGCACATTGGCCACACCGCTTACAAAACGGGAGAGCTCGGTCAGCTGTCTTAGCCGATCCGGATCTACACATCGATATCCAAGCCTGCACTGGAGATTGCCGATGACAGATATGAGGTCCACGTTTCCGCACCGTTCGCCATATCCGTTGACAGTCCCCTGGACCATACGGGCACCAACCCGCACGGCCGCCAATGCATTGGCAAGGGCCAATCCGCAGTCATCGTGGGTGTGGATCCCCACGGGTACAGTTAACTGAGGCATCGTATCCCTCATGATAGAATCGATCTCCTCGGGCATTGTCCCGCCGTTTGTATCGCACAGGACGATCAGGTCCGCTCCCCCATTTTGGGCTGCCTTGAGGGTCTTAAGCGCATATCCCGGGTTGTGTTTGTAACCATCAAAGAAGTGCTCTGCATCGTAGATCACCTCCAACCCATGTCCTTTGAGATAGGCCAGGGTATCCTCTATCATGGTGAGGTTTTCATCCACAGACACACGGAGGACCTCTAATACATGAAAATCCCAGCTCTTGCCAAAGATGGCGGCCGATCCCACCCCCGTCCTCAGAAGGGCAGCAATGTTGCCGTCATTCTGTACCTCGATTTGAGGTCTCCGGGTGCTTCCAAAGGCCGTTATCCGGGTGGACCGAAAAGGTGTCTTTCGGGCCATTTGAAAAAACCTGGCATCCTTTGGATTAGAGCCTGGCCACCCCCCCTCGACGTACTGGACACCAAAGTCATCCAGTTTCTTCGCGATGCGAAGCTTGTCCTCTGCCGAGAGGCTGACCTCTTCCCCTTGCGTGCCGTCACGCAGCGTGGTGTCATAAAGGATGATCTCTTTGGCCATCGCCTTTTTCCACTCCTTTTGTCCAAAAAAAATCCGTTATCAGGCGGACCTGATAACGGATTTTTGAGGTTTTTGTCTAGATCATTGGGGCATTATCAGGCCCGGTGGCTTGAGAGTCGCCACCAAAACGAGAAGCAATAGGGATATGATTATCCCTATTGCCCTGGTAATGCCGATGATGTCTTTAAAGATTAGCCCTTTCAAATTCAAAAGCCCGCATCTATTGGGGTGTCCAATTTTAATAAATAGCTTCTAGTCTGATAAACTTTATTTGTCAAGCATTTTTTGGCAATTCTTAACCGGGCATCAAAAGACCTTTACCGCTTCGCCCGTGCCACCCCCGAACTCACTCATGGTCTCAGCGGCAACGTCTAATCCCCGCCTCAAATGTTCCGATTCTATCCCGGGGATACCGTATGCATAGAAAAGGACGTTTCGTGTATCATCCCGAACCCTTGTTTTTTCGTCTGCCCCCTGGCAGAGGACACAAACGATATCCTTTTCGTCGCGCAATACGATCTCCCCCTCTCGGGTCCTGAGTTCTCGCTGTCCCATGCCCAGGCATATCTCCCCTTCCTCTGCCAGGTCCAGGGTCAGTCCCCCGTCAAACCGGTCACAATCCGTTACCGCAACCAGGATACCCGCGCACATCTCTGCCATAAAATGGGTATCCACCATGAGGTTATACCTTGGAAAACCGCTCTTGATAGTCCTTTCCAAATGCCTGGGCAATGGACACTCATACCCGAGGCCTTGAAAGAACCGGTCGTAGATATTGATCCGCTCGCTGATCTGCCCGAGGGTCTCTCGCCTCCTCATCTTTCTGAGGAGCTTTCTCTTGTATTGATCAAAACCGGGGGGATTATAATGGTTTCTGCACCCCGAGATCAGGACAAGGCCAAAAGGGATACCCGGGTACCGGGAATTGTATCTGGATGACTTGGAAAAGAGGGGAAAAGGCTTGCTCTTATCATTCATTCGCCGCTACTCCATGACGGGTGTCTTTGAAAGAGATCAGGATCAGAGTCAGACTACTGGTTCTTTTTGTGAACGAGTATCAATCCTTCAAGGGTCAAGAATCCTTCAACATGATCGACTGTCTCCGAAACATCACAGATAAGGGGGGCAAGCCCACCGGTGGCCACCACCGTAAGCTCCTCTGGCGATTCCTTCTTCATTCTTTTCACGATCCCATCGACCAACCCCGCGTAACCGTAGATGATGCCCGCATTCATACTGCTGATCGTATCGCGCGCTATCACGCTCTTTGGCCTTGCGAATATCTCCACCCTGGGCAGCTTGGAGGCGTGCTGGAAAAGGGCCTCACAGGAAATCAACACACCAGGCGCGATGGCACCGCCCATATAGGCGCCGTCACCCGATATGTGGTCAAAGGTCGTAGCGGTTCCAAAGTCTACCACCACCAGGGCGGTGTGATATTTCTCATAGGCGGCCACCGCGTTTACGATGCGGTCGGCCCCCACTTCCTTGGGATTCTCATATTTGATCGGCATCCCCGTCTTTAGCCCTGGCCCCACAACCATTGGGGTGACATGAAAATAGCGCTCGCAGAATTCCTCGACTGCATTCAAGAGGGGCGGAACCACGCAGGAGACGATCGCCTCCTTGATATCGGCGAGCTCAAACCCGGCCGAATGAAAGAGGTTGGTTACCAGTATCCCGAGTTCGTCCGCTGTGATCTCCTTTTCGGTCCTTATCCGCCAGTGATGGAGGATCTTGTCACCCTTTGTGACACCCAGGACGATGTTTGTGTTCCCGATATCCATACAGAAAAGCATGTCTATGCCACCCCTCTTAAAACGCTTCCACGCTTTATGGCATCAATTATCCTCACCGTCTCAACGGCCTTCTTGACATGGTGCACCCTTACGATATGGGCGCCATTCATCACCCCTGCGGCCACAGTGGCCATGGTACCTGTCTCTCTCTCGTTGACCCCTTTGCCCAGGATATGACCAATAAAGGCCTTGTTTGAGGTGCCAAGCAAGATGGGTCTTCCAAGGGATTTGAACCGCGACAGTTCTTTGATAATCTCCAGATTGTGGTCAAAGGTCTTTCCAAACCCTATCCCCGGGTCCACAAGGATCAGGTCTTCTCTGACCCCGGCCGCCACAGAGCGATCTATAGCGCTCGTCAGGAACTGAGAGATCTCAGAGATAAGGTTGCGATAGACAGGGTTCTCCTGCATATTCTCCGGTGTGCCTTTCATGTGCATGAGGATCAGCGGCACACCGCCCCGGGCCGCAACCCGAGCCATATGAGGATCAAATCGGAGGGCACTGATGTCATTGATCATCGAGGCCCCTGCATTCAGGGCTTTCTTTGCCACCTCACTCTTGTAAGTATCTATGCTGATGGGGATGTCTGACTCTTTCCTGAGGGCCTCTATGACGGGAAGCACCCGATCCAACTCCTCACTGCAGGTGAGCCTCTTGGCGTACGGTCTTGTTGATTCGCCGCCCACATCGATGATGTCGGCACCGTCCGCGGCCATTTGCAGGCCGTGCTCCACAGCCCTGTCCGGTTCGAAATATCGTCCGCCATCTGAAAAGGAGTCGGGGGTGACATTCAGTGCCCCCATCACGTGGGTCCTCTGGTCCAGGTCAAGAACATGGTCGGACCAACTCAGCCTAAAGCCCATATGCCCCTGCCGTCAAGATGTCTCGAAACCCTTCTTTTCGGGGTCAGGCGCTTCAGACAATGACCCCTTCCCATCCCGCATTATCTCTTCAATATCCTCGCTGGTCAGTGTCTCTCTCTCAAGAAGGGCATTGGCCATCCGGTGTAATATATCCATATTGTCATTGATGAGCTGACAGGTCTTGGAATAGGAATCGTCCACGATCTTCTTGACCTCTGCGTCGATCTTTTGCGCGGTGAGCTCGCTGTAGTCCCTGTGCTGGGCGATCTCCCTGCCCAGAAAGATCTGTTCTTCATTTTTGCCAAAGGTCAGGGGCCCGAGCGCATCGCTCATCCCGAAGTCGCATACCATCTTGCGGGCAAGCTCCGTGGCCCTCTCGATATCATTGCCAGCACCCGTGGTCTGCGTATCCAGAATGATCTCCTCGGCAGCCCTTCCCCCCATAAAAATGGCGATGTTGTTGAGGAGATGGGCTTTTGGGTAGGTGTGTTTTTCATCCACCGGGAGCTGCTGGGTCAATCCAAGGGCGCGGCCCCTGGGGATAATGGTCACTTTGTGGATGGGGTCTGTATCGGGGAGTAGTTTGGCTACCAGGGCATGCCCTGATTCGTGGTAGGCGGTGATCCTCTTTTCTTCCTCGCTGATGATCATGCTCCGCCGCTCTGTGCCCATCAAGACCTTGTCCTTGGCATTCTCAAAATCCACCATTTCCACCCGGTCTTTACCCTGCCGGGCGGCCATCAGGGCGGCCTCATTCACCATATTCTCTATATCAGCGCCCGTAAAACCGGGGGTACCGCGGGCAATGACATTGATGTCCACGTTATCGGCCACCAGCTTCTTCTTGAGGTGGACCTTGAGGATCCCCTCACGGCCTCCGAGGTCTGGGACAGGGACCACCACCTGACGATCAAACCGGCCGGGTCTCAGCAGCGCCGGATCAAGCACATCGGGCCGGTTTGTGGCTGAGATCAGAATAACGCCTTCGTTGGACTCAAAACCGTCCATCTCTACAAGGAGCTGATTGAGGGTCTGTTCCCTCTCATCGTGCCCGCCGCCCAGGCCTGCCCCGCGGTGCCGGCCCACAGCGTCTATCTCGTCGATGAATATGATGCAGGGGGCATGCTTTTTTCCCTGGACAAAGAGGTCCCTCACACGCGAGGCACCCACCCCCACAAACATCTCGACAAAGTCTGATCCGCTTATGCTAAAAAACGGGACATCTGCCTCCCCGGCTATGGCCCTCGCCAGAAGCGTCTTTCCCGTCCCTGGGGAGCCCACCAGGAGGACACCTTTTGGGATCCTGCCTCCCAGCCGGGTAAATTTCTTGGGGTCCCGCAGGAATTCCACGATCTCTTCCAGCTCCTCCTTTGCCTCTTCAATGCCTGCGACATCTTCAAAGGTTACCTTTTCTTGCGAGTCACTCATGAGCCTGGCGCGGCTCTTTCCAAAGGAGAGCGCCTTTCCGCCACCCGCCTGCATCTGCCGCATAAAAAATATCCATACTCCTATCAACAACAGCATGGGGACCCAGGAGAGGAATACCTGGAACCATGAGGAATCTTCCTGGGGTTTTGCGGATATCTTAACCCCTTTGCTCCTGAGCAATCCGATCAATTCGGGGTCCTTTGGGGCATAGGTCTTAAAAGGCCCCTGTGAAGACATGCCCATTATATTCTCTCCCTGAATGGTGACATGGATGACGCTTCCGCTCTCTACCATGTTCAGGAAGTCGCTGTAGCTAATAGGGGTGTTGCTGTTCCTGGGCTGCTTAAATACCTGAAACAGCATGACCATCATAAGACTGATGACAAGCCAAAGGGCTAGGTTCTTATAAAACGGGGTCAATTTGAGATTACCTCCAATCCGTATCTATATGGGGTCCCTCCAACACGGCCACCGGCCTATGATGGACCCTCGAGCAATTGTCACAGAAAACAAATTAATCCAATACACTCAAACAATTCTAAACACCATACCACCCTGGGATACGAAACAGTAAGGCTCCATACCAGATACGGTTTATACCGGCAACGCCTTTTCTCGCCGTGCTTATACCTGAGCACTGACCTGTAACTTGAATATTATAGTTACGTTTTTTCTAAATTCCATAAAAAACTGGCAATTCACCAACTGGGCGCTCATCCGGTGCTCCTCACTTTTTTGTTGACTTTCAATGTTTGGGGCTATCAACATAGGTTTGGTTGCGCTTTGATATAGGATATGAAGAAGGAGATTTCGATGAATCCATATCCTTTCTCTGAAGACGACATCGGGCAGATAAGAGACCATCAACTCACCCTGGAGGAGGTGGAGAGGCAACTTGAACTCTTTGAGATGCCATCGCCCTATCTGAAACTTTGTCGGCCATCCACGGCCGGGGATGGTATTGCGGTCATCGGCGAGGAAAGGCGGCAGGCATTCGCTGATCTCTTTGAACGCGAGGCCCCCAAACGTGCCTGTATCAAATTTGTCCCGGCCTCGGGTGCCGCCTCCAGGATGTTTAAGACCCTCCTTCGTTACCAGAGTCGGGGCAGCGAGATCCTGAGAGGACCTGTTATGAGCGAGGCTAAGGCCGGGCAAAAGGATGCGAAAGAGTTGGTGGTCTTTATGGACGGCATAAGGAATTTCGCATTTTTTGACGAGCTCCGGGCTCTCATGAGCAAGAGAGGGTATGATGTGGATGGGCTTATAGAGAGAGGTCAATTTACTGATATAATAGATTTTGTCTTGACCAAAGAGGGGCTCGATTATTCCAACCTGCCCAAAGGGCTCCTGGGGTTTCACCATTACCAGAAAGGGAGTCGTACCGCATTTGAGGAGCACCTGGTTGAAGCTGCTCACTATGTTGTCGACCAAAACAGGTCGAGCGCGCTTCACTTCACAGTATCGGAAGGGCACCTGGAGAGGTTTCAGCATCTCTTGGAAGAGGTCAAGCCAGCCTACGAGGAAAACTACGGGGTTGCCTTTTCCGTCAGTTTTTCGATCCAAAAAAGGTCTACCGACACCCTTGCCGTGGACCTGAACAACAGACCCTTTCGCCAGGGGGATGGGAGACTCCTGTTTCGGCCCGGGGGTCACGGGGCCCTGATAGAAAACCTAAATGACCTTGAGGGGGATATCATATTTATAAAAAATATAGACAATGTGGTCCCTGACCGGCTCAAACCCGAGACCTTTCAGTGGAAGAAGATAATGGGGGGCTACCTCATCACCTTGCAGAGACAGGTCTTCAGCCATTTGAAAAGGCTAAAAGCAACCGCACCGGATGATCGGGTGCTAAACGAGGCCATGGCCTTTCTGAAAGGGGAGCTCTCGCTCCCGATACCCGGTGTCATTGAGAATGGCTCCGCCGAGACAAAAAAGACATTCCTGACGGAACAATTGGACCGGCCTATCCGCGTCTGTGGTATGGTCCAGAATGTGGATGAGCCGGGGGGGGGTCCCTTTTGGGTCAACGAGGGATCGGGCGAGGCCTCCAGACAGATTGTAGAAACAGCCCAGATAGACCCTAATTCCCCGGAACAACGGGTTATTTTGGCCTCCTCCACCCATTTTAACCCCGTAGACCTGGTATGTGGTGTCCGCGACTGGAAGGGGGCGCTATTTGACCTCCGCAAATTCGTTGACCCGAAGGCGGTTTTTATCTCGCAGAAATCAAAAGATGGAAAAGACCTAAAGGCCCTGGAACATCCGGGGCTCTGGAATGGGGCCATGGCCCGGTGGATTACCCTTTTTGTGGAGGTCCCGCGCATTACGTTCAATCCGGTGAAGACGGTCAATGACCTGCTCCGCAAGGAGCATCAGCCCGGATGAGTTAACGAGATGGATATGATGAAGAGGGACGACATCGTAGGTGAGCGTAGCCGTTATTCTTACAGCTTCCTTTTGATTGTGGCCGTATTCATAACCTCTTTGATTACGGCCAATATCATATCTGTAAAGCTGATAATGATCCTGGGAATGGTCCTCCCGGCAGGGATTATCATATTTCCCATCAGCTATATCACCGGAGACGTCTTGACAGAGGTATACGGCTATGCCCAGGCCAGAAAGGTCATCTGGCTGGGGTTTTTCTGCAACCTGATTCTGGTCATTGCCCTCTGGGTAGGCAAGGTAATTCCGCCCGCCCCATTCTGGGAAGGTCAGGCCGCGTATGAACGGATCCTGGGATATGCCCCGCGGATCTTGGCCGCGTCTTTCCTGGCCTACCTGGTTGGAGAGTTCTTTAACGCCTATGTCATGGCCAAGATGAAGATCGCCACCAAGGGCCGCTGGCTGTGGACACGGACGATCGGTTCTACCCTGGTGGGCCAGGGCCTCGATTCCCTGGTCTTTATCGCCCTGGCCTTTTTCGGGACAATACCCCCCAAAAACCTCGCATTGGTTGTCTTTTCCCAATGGATTGTCAAGTCTGCCTATGAGGCTGCGGCCACTCCTTTTACATACATCACAATAAACTTCCTCAAACGGCACGAGGGTCTTGATGTGTATGACCATGATACCCGCTTTAGCCCCTTCTTGATGAGGAAGGGTCTCTAGTCCGCCCTTGTTTATGGGGGTGAGACATGATAGGATCAGACAGGCAAAATAAAACGGTTGGAGAAGATTAGCCAACCTTGACCAAGGAGGCATGCGATGAATCGACAGGAGTTGATGGCGCTATTTAATAAGCGGCCGAGGATAGGAACCCTTAGCACCGCCAATAAAGAAGGAGAGGTAAATGTTGCGGTCTTTGGCTCACCCCAGATGATCGACGAAAACACGGTAGTCATGGGGATCGGTAAGAACCGGACATTTAGGAACCTCCAGGAAAACCCAAAGGGGGTCTTTATTGTCATGGAGCCGGGCAAGAGCCTTCCGGACTGGAAGGGTGCCAGGGTTTATCTCGACGCCCTGGATATCCAGACCGGTGGCGGGTTTTACGATCAGATCAAGGACAATATCGCCAAGGCGGCCGGCGAGAAGGCCGCACAGATGATCCATGCCGCGATCCGTTTTAAGATCACCGAGGTCAGACCATTGGTTGACATGGGTTAACCCGGCTGTATTCCCCTTCTCCGGTTCTGATAAGGATAAAGGGGAATATCTAAAAAGTCGGGAGGAAAGCCGTGGCATGTGGAAAGATCTAGACCCCATGCCACGCCTGAAACTGTTTAAACCCCATGTTCTTTAGAAATTAGTAACACTTTAGCTTTTTGAAACCCGGGGTATGGGGGTTCCGTTTTGAAGGGCGTATCCCTGTCCCACTGCCAATTTTGCAGAAGGCTAAATTGATACACTACACAGTCCAAAGTTCTTCTAAGTAATTGATATTATTAGAATCAAGAATTATGTGATGTCATTCCGGCGAAAGCGGGAATCCAGAATATTATCAATATCATATGACTTCTGGATGCCGGATCAAGTCCGGCATGACGAGAGAACTTTGGACTCTCAACTTGATATAGAAATTTCAATAAAAAGGGCCTACAAGTGGACGACTGATGAACCTGCTGGACGCAATTATCTTCGCCTTTATGGTCTTTCTGATCGTGCGCGGGTTCTTCAGGGGACTTTTGCGGGAGATCGGATCACTTGCGGGGGTCATCTTTGGGATCTACCTTGCCAATCTCCTTCAACCGCAAGTCACGAGACTCCTGGGCTCGTTTCTCCCATCGGGGAAGCTCCTGGCGCTGACGGGATTTGCCCTGGTCTTTGTGGCAGTTCTCATCGTGTGTAATCTTATGGGCCGGGGGCTAAAGAGGATTTTTGGAAAGGCCTTCGGGGGTTGGGTCGACAGGATCCCCGGGGCCTGCCTGGCGACTCTAAAGGGTTTGATCATCACCTATTTTGGCATCGTCCTGCTCACTTTTTTTCTTCCCTCAAAGGCACCGCTTATCACCCAATCAAGATTGGCCCCCTTGATCATCACCTCCTACCAGTCCATGGCGGGTGTCATATCCCCTGAGACACGCCCTGGCTGGAAAAAAGGGGCCTCAAGAGATGGATAAGAGCGGCAAGGTCGTCTCAAAAAAGGTCCGAGGTTCCAGCGGGGAACAATGTGGATTCTGACAGATTATCTCAGGCCATTGTGGCCCTGGTTGAATTGATTGAGCGGCTCCGGGGGCCGGATGGGTGCCCCTGGGACAAAAAACAGACAGATGCCACCATAAAGATATACCTCCTGGAAGAGGCTTACGAGGTCCTGACGGCCATTGAAGAATCATCCCCCCAGGAGGTCTGCTCAGAATTGGGCGATCTCCTATTCCAGATCCTCTTTCTGGCACAGCTCGCCGCTGAGAAAAACCAGTTTGATATTGTTGAAGTTGTAGAGAGGATAACGGAAAAGATGATCCGGAGACACCCCCATGTCTTTGGGCTCAAGAGGGCGGATACCGCCGAGGAGGTGGCCCACAACTGGTCACAGATAAAGAAGGCCGAGAGAGGCACCTCTGATGATACCTCGGGGCTCCTGGCAAGCATCCCTACGGATCTGCCAGCCCTGTTGAGGGCACACAGACTGAGCGAGAGGGCCTCCAAGGTGGGTTTTGATTGGCTCAGTGCTGCCGATACATGGGATAAGGTCCAGGAGGAATTTGATGAACTCGGTTTGGCCATTGCCAGGGATAAAAGGGGGGAGATTGCCGAGGAGGTGGGAGATCTGCTATTTAGTATGGTGCATCTCTGCAGGCACTGGGGGCTAAATGCAGAACACCTCCTGAGGGTGGCCAATCTGAAATTCTTTAAACGCTTTTCAGAGATGGAAAGAGAACTAAAGGCCGTGGGCATCCCGCTTGAAGAGGCCTCACCGGATCGGATGGACAGTATCTGGGAAAGGGTCAAGGATCGGGAGGGGAAGTGAGCGCTTGTCTGGAAAGAGGAGAAAAAGGCGACCCCGGATAATCTTGCGTTGGGGACTGAGATTTCTTCTTTTCCTTTTGATTATGACCATACTCCCAGTCCTCTTGTTGCGGTATGTCAATCCGCCTTTTACGACCATGACGGCCTATGGTTGGGTCACGGAGGGGGAGAACACCGGGAATTTCCTCTCCGGGAATCTGTGGCGTCCCCTCAAAGAGATCTCACCCCACCTCAGGAGAGCGGTCCTGGCGGGTGAAGACCAGCGCTTTTTGTCGCACCGTGGATTCGACTTTGTAGAAATGAATCAGGCGCTTCGGGATATGTTTTCAAATAAAGGGACCAGGGGGGCAAGTACCATTACCATGCAGACGGCCAGGACCGTCTTTCTCTGGCCCGAAAGGAGCTGGCTGAGAAAGCTGGTCGAGGCCTACTATACTCTCCTCATCGAATTGATGTGGAGCAAGGAGAGAATCCTTGAGATCTATCTCAACACCGTAGACTGGGGGGAGGGAATCATGGGGGCCGAGGCGGCCTCCCAGAGATATTTTCATATAGAATCCACGCGTATTTCCCGAACCCAGGCCGCGCTGCTCGCTGCTGTCCTCCCAAGCCCACACCGGTGGTCACCGAAGAATCCGAATATCCAGGTGTTAAAAAGACAGGAGAGGATACTAAGAGACATGGAAAAGATGCCGCTGCTATAGTCTTCAAGGAGAAGTTCCTGGGGTAACCCGGCATACGGGCCAAAAATAGATTGTTTCGCTCTTGCAGGAACCAGTTTCTTGTCTCATAGATTTAAAATGCGTATCATTTTAGCTTTTTCAAAATTGGAGCTTAGACGGGGGAATGAGGGTTCGGAATCCCCATTGCCCGGATTTGACAAGGCAAGAGTGTTTCAATAGCTTTCTAGGCATATGGTTATTACCGATGATCAGGTTCTTCCTGCTAAACGCCTTTGTTGCCATCCATAGTATCGTCCTGTGCCTTTGGGGACTCCTGCTCTCCCTCTTTGACAGGGATGGCAAAAAGGTCCATTTCTATGCGGCTGTCCCCTGGGCAAAGACGATTCTCTGGGTCTGTGGCGTCAAGGTGAGGGCCTCAGGGGTTCAAAACGTTGACCCTGGAGTCCCTCGCATCTATATGACCAACCACCAGAGCTTCTTTGATATCCTTGGCCTCCTCGCCTATATCCCGGTTGATTTCAAGTTTATCATGAAACAGGAACTCATGAAGATACCCCTTCTTGGCCCTGCCATGAAAAGAGTGCGCTATATAGGGATAGAAAGGGAAGACCCCAGAAAGGCCGTAAGGAGTATGAAGGAGGCGGCCCAAAAAATAAGAGACGGCGTGTCTGTCGTTATGTTCCCGGAGGGGACCAGGAGTGTCGATGGAAGGCTGTTGCCGTTCAAAAGGGGGGGGTTTAATCTCGCCCTGAAGTCCGGTTGTGACATTGTGCCGGTCGCCATCAGAGGAAGCTACCGGATCGCTCCCAAGGGGAGCCTCAAGATCAATAAGGGCTCTTTTGACCTCCACATCGGTGACCCCATTTCAGTAAAGGACTATGATAGAAAAAGCATCGACCAGTTGATGAACCGGGTAAGAGGGGTCATGGAGGGGTTTATAGTGGATGGGGCTAGGGACCACAGGGGGCATGCTGCGGGCACTGGATGAAGGTGGAGGCGGGAAGAAAAGACGCCCCCCTCAAAGCAGAGAGGGGCGCCTCAGGTCCTTTGTCTTAGGCTGCCTTCTTTTCTCTCTTTAGGATCTCTCCACGTGTGCCAATAACCACTTCCTCAAAGGGGATCTCTTTTCCGGCGGCCGCCATTGCCCGCTTGATAATCGTTTCAAGACCGGAACAGCAGGGAACTTCCATGATAAGTACGGTAATACTCTTTAGGTCGGCCGTTTTGAAGATTTCAGTAAATTTTTCGATGTAAGGCCCCACATCATCCAGCTTGGGGCAGCCCATCAGGACGACCTTGCCCGGCAGGAAATCCGAGTGTAGATTCGGGTAGGCCACGGGCACACAGTCGGCAACCACCAACAGCTCCGCCCCTTTGAAGAAGGGCGCGGTGGAAGGCACCAGGCCGATCTGGACCGGCCAGTGAGAGAGACTGGAAACTGTGCGGCCCTCCCTGCCGGTACCGATGCGACCCCTGTTTGAGACCGGTGGAATAAATGTCTGGAGGGTTGTGGAAGGGCACCCGCACGGCAGGGCAGATTTTTTGGCCTCTTGACCCTTCTCCTTTGCCTGGAGGTGGGCCTCCACTGCCTCTCCATCAAAGTCTTCTGCCTCCCGTTCAATAATGGTCAGGGCACCATTCGGGCACTCTCCCAGGCATGCGCCCAGACCATCACAATACCTCTCCGCTGCGATACGCGCCTTGCCGTCGATGACCTCAATGGCACCCTCGGCACAGGCCGGTACGCACTGCCCGCACCCATCACATAGTGCTTCATCAATCTCGACGATCTTTCTCTTGACTTTCATCTCACACTCCTTACCCCAAAATCGCCTTTAGATCCTCCTCCGGCGTACCGATGGGCATGATGTTAAAGTTCTTGACCAGGACATCCAGGACATTGGGTGTGATAAAGGCTGGCAGGCTGGGACCCAGCCGGATATCCTTGATCCCCAGATGAAGGAGGGTCAGGAGGATGGCCACGGCCTTTTGCTCATACCACGATAATATCATACTGAGGGGAAGCTCGTTCACCTCGCACCCAAAGGCCTTGGACAGGGCAACGGCGATCTGGATGGCCGAATAGGCGTCATTACACTGCCCGATATCCAGGAGTCTCGGGATACCGCCGATCTCCCCCAGGTCTTTGTCAAAAAACCGGAACTTACCACATGCGAGCGTGAGGACCACACAGTCTTTGGGGACCTGCTCCACGAATTGGGCATAATAGTTCCTCCCGGGTTTTGCACCGTCGCAACCGGCTACCAGAAAAAAGTGTCTTATGGCACCGCTCTTGACCGCCCCTATCACCTTTTCGGCCACCCCCATTACGGCATTGCGGCCAAAACCGCACGTGACTGAAGGGCCATTGGTATCCTCTGGAAACCCCGGCATTTCCAGGGCCTTTTTGATGACGGGTTCAAAATTTTTGTCTCCAATATGGGTCACGCCCGGCCAACCCACAAGACCTGTTGTAAAGATATTGCCCTCATAGATCTCTTTTGGCCTTTGAATGCAGTTGGTGGTCATCAAGATGGCCCCGGGGAAGTCCCCAAATTCCTTGGTCTGGTTTTGCCAGGCAGTGCCAAAGTGCCCGTAAAAGTGAGGGTATTTCTTTAGTTCAGGATACCCATGGCAGGGCAGCATCTCACCGTGGGTGTATACATTGATCCCTCTGTCCTGGCTCTGCTTCAGGATCTCTTCCAGGTCCTTAAGATCGTGCCCGGATACGAGTATGGCCTTTCCCTTTTTTGCCCCAAGGGGTACCTTTGTGGGCACCGGATGACCATATGCCCCGGTGTTGCCGGCATCCAGCAGCTCCATGGCCCTCAGATTGATCTCCCCGCATCTGAGAACCAGACCAACCCAGTCATCAAGGCCCAGGGCCTTATTCTGTGTGGCTGAGAGCCCCTCGTGGATAAAGGCATATACCTGATCATCCTCCTGGCCCAGGATCTGTGCGTGATCCGCGTATGCACAGACCCCCTTGATGCCAAAGGTAAGGGTCCATTGGAGGGCGTGGATATCCGGGTCAACATCAGGATCGGATTTTATGCCGACCGCCTCCCCCTGTTTGATCAGACCCTCCAGAGTGGTGTCGGGTCGAAAGGTCGCAGGTCCTTTGGGAAAATTCACATCCCCGCCTGCCGCTTTTGTCTTTTCTTTGAGATCCTCTCTGAGTTCCACACACCTGTTGATCAGCGGCACAAACCGCGCCGGGTCAAAATTTACATTGGTGAGGGTGGAAAACATCGCCTTACAGGTAAAGACATTTGTGTCATGATCATTAACCCTCACCTTTCGGGCCTCCACCGCACAAAGGGATAGGCCCCTGAGGGCGTAAATCAAAAGGTCTTGCAAGGTCGCCACCTCCGGTTGTTTTCCGCACACCCCTATTTTGGTGCACCCCTCGCCTTTTGCCGTCTGTTCGCATTGGTAACAAAACATGGGTTGTCTCCTTTCATCCTTGGTTGGATCTTCTGTGCCGTAGGGATTGGGGGCCCCCTCATTCCCCACCTTAATCTTGGCCACATTATCCGCGAACCAGAAGAGAATCTCCTTGACCTAAGTCAAAGGATCTTGTCCTTTGGTCACCTTTTTGGTTTTTTGGCACCTATGCCCGCAAATGACCTCCTGGTAATGAGGAGAGGGATCCGATCTTAACCCCTTCTATCTATTTCTGTTCTTTCCCCTTCTTCTTTTTCTTGGGACGGAGCTTGCCTGTAGTACCCCTCCAGATCTTCCCGCGTCTTGTGCGGATATCACCTTTACCCATAACCCACCTCCTTCATTGTAATGGTAAAATCACCCTCCATCGCCCTTCATATAGGCCCTTTTCCTAACCACCGCTCTGATAAACGCATACAGGCTAGTCAAGGCAGCGAGGGCAAAAAGGATCTCATAGAGATGATAGCTCAGATAGGTAAACCAGGTCATCTTTCTCCTAAGCGAACGTTGCCATTCCTTTTCAAGCCTTTCAAGGGGGACGGACAGGGATCCACGAATGGCAGTATCGACCTCTTCACCCCTTTTCATATGTTCAAGAACGCTCAAGATCCCTTCTCTGCCGGATCTGGCGATTATGTGCTTTACAAAGCCCTCGCTTTCCTCATAGGCCAACAACAAGGAATCTTTATCTCCGGGAAAGCCCTCTTTCAGCGAATCCAGCGGGATAAACCTGTCTCTCAGCGCCGCCCTGTTAAGAAGGGATCGCTTCTGATCCATAACAATATCGACCACACCTCCGCTCGCCCACTGGCAAACACCCTCATCCAACCACCTCGGTAATATCGGGCCTGTGACGTGTTCGTGGAGTAGTAGATGACAGATCTCGTGTCTCAAGGTACCTTCCAGGGTAAAAGGCTGGCCCTTTATCTTGCCGTAGTCGACTACGATAAGGCCCCTTGAGGGAACAGCAAAGGCAACCGTAAACGGGCTTTCGGCCATGCTATGAAAGGATCTGCTGTCGTTGGTAAGAAAGACGGTGGGTCTCACAGCCAGATCCCACCCCAGGGTCTTCTCGATCTCCCCCTTGATCCGCGCAAAGCTCCCTGCCACTTCCCCTGAAACGACCCCCAAGGGGGGAGCAAAGAGGACTATGACATCATTTTTTTCCAGGACCTGGACCTCCTCCCCGTAGAGCCCTTTTGTCAACAGGATCAGCGAGGCTGCAAGGAGAAAAGGAAAATGTCTTTTCATATCTAAATTGTATCTTCTCAAAAACATGGGGGTTTGAATGGTTTGTGCCGTGTATGGGGTCTACTTTTTTCCATACGCCACGGCTTTCCCCCTGCTTTTTGGGATGTTTCGCCAAAATGTTAGGCCGCTGCGAGTAGCCATTATAACTTAAATTTGTCTCTATCTCAATGGGTTATCATTTTGGTTTTTGGAATAATACCTGTTTACGGGTTCAGGGATGAACCGTGAACGGCTGACCGGTTATCGCCCCCGTCGACAATACGGGTTGAAAAGAAAAAAGAGATCCCATAGGATCTCTTGGAAATCTCTACTGGCATAATACCTCAAAAGGATGGTGCAAGCCAAGGATGAATTGCGTCCAGACGGGGATAGATCGGATTCGCGAGGGCCACTGGAAAAGGCTCAGGGGCTATAGATTGGGACTCTTGTCTAACCAGGCCTCCCTGGATAGCCGGTTGAATCCCGCCAGGGAAGTCATCTCCGAACTGCTCCCCGGCCAACTGAAGGCCCTTTTTGGGCCACAGCACGGGTTTGGTGGTGAGGACCAGGACAATATGGTCGAAACAGACCATTCATATGACAAGGAGCTTAGGATACCCATCTTTAGCCTCTATGCTGATAGGAGAGAGCCGCACCCGCACATGCTCGAGATGATAGATGTCCTCATCGTCGACTTACAGGATGTGGGGGCAAGGGTCTATACCTTCTCCTCCACCCTGCTCAATTGCCTAAAGGCCGCGGCAAAGGAAGGCAAAAAGGTCCTCGTCCTGGACCGACCCAACCCGCTGGGCGGAGCGGTTGTGGAGGGAAACCTCCTCCAGCCGGAGCTATATTCATTTGTGGGTCCTTATAGCCTCCCCATGCGCCATGGTTTGACAATGGGTGAGATGGCCGGGATCTATAATGAGGTCTTTGACCTAAATTGTGATCTCGAGATCATAACCATGAATGGGTGGCATCGGGAGATGCTCTGGTTTGAGACCGGATTGAGGTGGATAATGCCCTCTCCCAACATGCCTTTCCCCCAGACAGCCGTTGTCTACCCCGGTCAGGTGATCTGGGAAGGCACCAACCTTTCGGAAGGACGAGGGACATGCAGGCCCTTTGAGATATTTGGGGCCCCCTATTTGGATACCTCAGCGATCAAACGGACCCTGGAGCCGGAGGCCACACGCGGGTGTCACCTTCAGGAATTTTCCTTTCGTCCCACATTTCAGAAATGGCAGGGGGAGCTTTGCCATGGATTCATGATCCATGTGCTCGATCCCCATGTCTACCAGCCCTATTTTACTTCGATCGCTTTACTGAAGGCGGCCCTGGAGATCCATCCAGAAGGCCTTGAATGGAAAGCCCCCCCTTATGAGTACGAATACAAAAAAAAGCCCATAGACCTGATCCTGGGCGATTCATCCCTCCGCCGTGAACTCAAATCCGGGGCTCATCTCTCCCTCATAAAGGAAAAATGGGAGAGAGAGCTTGGATATTTTATTCAATGGAGGAAACCCTACCTTCTCTATTGATCGAAATCCCGGAAGCGGACGCCCCTTGAGCCGGGAGATTCACATCTGGTCTAACGGGTGTGGGGCGACCCCGTCATTTTTTCTTTTTCTTGGTTTCTTTTTTTGGAGTCTCCTGGGCCGCTTGCCCCCCGTGACCCCCGCTGATCCACTTGTCAATGGCCTCCTTATCAAATCGCCAGACCCTCCCGATCCGGATCGCGGGAATCTTGCCTTCGGCCGCATACTTACATATGGTAATTTCGTGTAATTTCAAATACTTTGCAATTTCTTTGGTGGTCATTATTTCTGGCATAATTCACTCCTCTGTCTCTGGATTAATTTGATCGTTCATTGACGAGATGAACCATCTTGTAAGACTAATCATAATACCTAAGAACATTAAAGTCAATAAAAAACCTACTAATAGTAAATTAAAATATCCTAAGCTCTTATATTTGATTTGTATTGCAGTTTTCCAAGTTCGATTCTGATCAATTAAGCATAAGAAATAGCCTGCAAATTTCCTCCCGACTTCTCGAAAACCAGGGGGGATGTATCAATCTGCCTTTCTGCAAAATTGGTACTTGGGCAGGGGTATGATGGCGATTTGGAATCCCTGCAGGATAAAGCGGGGGATCAGGTAAACAGTGATTTCTTTATCACGGCCTTGTCGTAGGCCCCAATAATATCCCTGCGAGAGAGGACTCCCACCAATCGTGGCGGCTCACCGGGGGACATGACGGGCAGGATAGAGAAATCTTTCAAAGTGATCTTCTCCAGGGCATCATAGAGATTGTCATCCAGTGATACGGTCACAACATCGGTAGTGGCAAGATCCTTGGCCACCACCAGATCCTTTAGGTTTTCATCAAAGACGGCATCACGGTAGTCAAAGAATGAGAGGATACCCGTCAAATGACCCTCTTTATTAAGAACGGGGAAGCTATTATACTTGCTCTTGGCTATCTTTTGGGAAAATTCTCCAAGGGTCAAGTCTTCAGGCACGGTTTCTGCCTGGGGGTTCATTACATCTCTTACATGCATCGACCTCAGGACATTGACCTCTTTCCCGGCCCTGATGTCCACTCCCCTCCTCACCAGTTTCAATGTGTAGATGGATTCCCGCAATAACCGTCGTCCGGCCAACGAGCTGATGATGCATGCCATCATGAGGGGGAGAATAATCTCGTACTCACCGGTCATTTCAAAGAGCATCAGTATGGCCGTTATTGGGCCGTGGGTGGTTGCACTCACCACGGCGCCCATGCCCACAATGCTGTATGCCCCGGAAGAGGCTGTCACTGCTGGAAACATACTGTGGGCTATGGTGCCGAAGAACCCTCCTGCCATGGCCCCCATAAAAAGGGATGGGGCAAAAATACCGCCAGAACCACCTGAGCCGATGGTGATGGATGTGGCCGCGATCTTATATGGAATCAAAATGAGCATCAGCCACCAGGAGAGCTGTGACACAAGGGATAGATCGATGGTTCCATAGCCTATACCCAGGACCTGGGGAAAAAAGAGCCCCATAGTACCGATGATCAATCCTCCCCCGGCAGCCTTTAGATATTCGGGGACTCTCACGGCCTCGAATGCGTCTTCGAGACGATAAAGTAAAGTCGTAAAACCCACGGCCACCAGCGAGCAAAAAAGACCCATGATCACATACAGGGGCAATTCCCAGGCGCTGACCAGTTCATATACAGGGACAAGAAAGGCAGGGGAATTTCCGAGGTAGTAACGGGAAACAGCCGTGGCCACAACAGAAGAGATCACAATGGGGCTGAATGTGGCCAGACCAAAGTCTCCCAGGATAATCTCAAGGGCAAACATGGAACCGGCAATGGGGGCATTAAAGGTGGCAGCGATCCCGGCAGCAGTACCACAGCCTACCAGGGTCCTTATTCGATCACCCGAGACCTTAAGGGACTGTCCTATGGCCGATCCAATCGCCGACCCTATTTGAGCGATCGGTCCTTCCCTTCCAACAGAACCCCCGGTAGCGATACAGACCCCGGAAACCAGGGTCTTTATCAAAACGACCCGTTTCCTTATTATCCCGCTCCTCAGGGCAACGGCCTCTATCACCTCCGGTACACCGTGCCCCTTGGCTTCTCTGGCCAGAAAATAGACGACAGGCCCTATCACCAATCCACCCAGAGCCGGGATCACTATCCTCAGATACCATGGAATGGATTGAATGACGTCAAGAAGATTACCGGGTGCCCCATAGGAGATGGTCTGAAAAAGATCTATGAGATGCCGAAAACCAACGGCCCCAAATCCACCTCCCAGCCCTGTAATCAGGGCAAGTATGGCCATTGTGGTATGTTCGCTACTCTTTAGTAGTGAGGTTAGACGCCTCTGAGGGGAGTGTGGGTTCACTATTATCGGGTGGGATATCTCGGAGCGGAGTGAGGGGTATCATCCTCAACGGGCCCCTGAATAAACAAGCTATCACATCTTATCGAGCCTTGCCTTGGCAATCTTTGCCTCACTCGAATTTGGATATGTCTTCATTATCTTTTTGAGCAATATCTTCGAACTAATCCTGTCATTTATTTCATAAAAGGCCTGTGCCTGACGAAGCATTGCATTGGGCACCTTGTTACCTTTGGGATACTTTTTGATCACCCCCTGGTAGGCCAAAATGGCCTGTTCATACTGTCTTAGGGACATATAGGATTCCCCAATCCAGAATTGGGCATTATCAGCCAGATCGGAGTTCGGGTATTTCTTGAGAAAATTCTCAAAGCCCTCGATCGCTTCCTCATATTTCCCGTCACGATAGAGATTGAGTGTCAGTTCATAGAGCCTTTTTTCTGGAGAGACAGGCTCCTTTTCAAGCGCCGGGGCCGGCGGGGTCCCCGGTTTTGCCTCTTTGGACGGTTTCTCTACCCCTTCTTTTGCCACAACTCCACCCGGTTCAAGACCCAGGTAGTTATTAATGTGACTCACTCTGGCCTCAAGCTTGTCAAAGCGCTGGATAAGTTGAGCCAGACTTCTCTTCATCTCGTCCTGCTCAGTGGTGTCCCTCTCCACGGTGCGTTTGACCAGATGACTGTTCTCTTCCACACGACCCGTCAGGGTCTGCATCTGGGTCCTGATTCTATCCATCTCTGCCAGGTTCTCTGCCTGCCGGTTACGGACCGAGTCGAGGGCCGAATAGGTTTGGTCCTGCTTCTCGCTTATCGATTGGAATCTCGAATCAAGACCACTCGAAAGCCTCTGATCCATCGCCTCTTGGAGGCTGTTGACCCGGTTGTTAAGCGAGACGATCTGTTCGTTCAGATATAACTTTTCCTCTGTGGTCACACAGGAGCTGAGCACCAAGATTAGAAAGAACAGCCCCAATATTCCAAGGCTCTTTTTGTTCAGAACAGATTCTGCCATCTCTTTACACCTGCAAAAAGCAGAGGAGCCGGCCCTGGAAGACAGGCCGGCTCGCTTTGTTTACGACCATGGCGTTGGCTACACCGGGCGAGGTAAAACGAATCCTGTCACGTCCTCACTTGAGCAGTTTGAAGGTATCACGTCGGTTTAATGCCCAGGCAGCGGGGGTGTGCCTGGGGTCGGCGGGGCGTTCTTCACCATAGCTCACGGTTGAAATTCGATCCCCTGAAATCCCCAATGCCATAAGGAATTGCTTGGCGGAATGGGCCCTTCTCTCACCCAGGGCAAGGTTGTACGCCTCTGTCCCTCTTTCATCACAGTTGCCAGCGATGAAGACCTTAAAGGAGGGATTGTCACGGAGAAAGGCGGCCTTCTTCTTCAAAATGGCCTGGGCCGGAGCTTTTAGATCCGATTTATCAAAATCAAAGTAGATATTTTCAGCATCGAATTCACGGATGATCGCTGCCAGTGCCTCTGCCGCCTTGCGTTTGGTTTCCTCCTCTTCCACTACGACGACGGCCTTCTCTTCGGCCGCGGGCGCCTTCTTCTCCTCCTCAACCACGACAACCTTTTCCTCAACAGCCTCGGGTTTCTTGACTCCCTCTGAAACACCTATCTGTTTTTTTGCGCAGGATGTCATAATAAAGAGGGATGAGCAGACAAAGGCCAAGGCTATCAAGCCGCATACCATTTTTTTTCTCATATTCCCTTTACCTCCTAAGTTATGGATTTATGCCCAGCAAACAAACCGCGGAATCTCATGGGTGAAAAAACTTGCCTCTTCGCTCCATCATCTCTAGTAACCGCTATTTACTCAAAAAACCCCAGCTTTTGCAAGGGAAAATCCCTCTGCCATCCAAACAAATTTATTTTATAACATTTGTGTTCAATTATTGCAAGGCCTTCGACAGGTAAATCTCGGAATTTTTTGACCGGCTTGAGCAGCAAGAGACAGCTCGGCCTATTTTCGACAACCCGCGGGACTCCATCTATCCCCTCTCAGGGGGCCCATGATGGGGTGGTCTGATTCCCCTTTAGGGAGGTAACCCTTATTT
The DNA here is from genome assembly GCA_964639275.1 of uncultured Desulfobacteraceae bacterium. Classification (GTDB taxonomy): domain Bacteria; phylum Desulfobacterota; class DSM-4660; order Desulfatiglandales; family Desulfatiglandaceae; genus CAZXCQ01. The sequence continues at coordinate 27,781 of CAZXCQ010000005.1, forward strand.
GGTTCTGTCCGTTGGCATTCATGATGTAGAGATGGTAACGGCCTTCCCTGTTTGAACTAAACACGATATACCTCCCATCAGGAGACCAGCAAGGAGACTCGTTATTCCCCTGCCCTTCCGTAAGCCTCTTTAGCATACCCCCCTCCGGGTCCATGCTGTAGATGTCAGAGACCCCATTCTCCAGGGATGTAAATGCGATCCTATTCCGGCAAGACCAGGCCGGCGATGTGTTGTAGTTCCCTTCAAAGGTTAACCTCTGCTTTTTTCCATCGGCCAGATCCAGGGTATAGATCTGGGGTGATCCGGATCGGTTTGAGACAAATGCGATCTTTTTGCCGTCCGGCGAAAAGGCCGGGGAAACATCAAGGGCCCAATGACTCACAAGGTGTCTCAAGATCTTTCCTTCAAGATTAATGGTAAATATGTCAGGATTCCCCTCCTTGCTCAAAGTCAGGGCCAGCTCCTTGCCATTGGGGGCCCATGATGCGCCGATATTTAGGCCTGATCTGCCGGAGATTCGCCTCAGAGCCCCTGAGCTCATATCCCTCAAATAGAGCATGGGCCCCCCATCCTTGTAGGAATTATATACCAGTTTTTTCCCGTTGGGTGACCAACTTGGCAAGAGGGCGATACTCTTATCCGAGGTGATCTGCCTGACATCATGCCCGTCATAGTCGCTGACATATATCTCCTTATTCCCTGTTGCATTTCCCACAAATGCGAGTTTTGTGAGAAAGATTCCATCCTGTCCGGTCAATTTCTTTATGATCTCATTCGAAAGCCGGTGCATCAGCTGACGATATTGGCTCAGATCTCCCAGGGCCCTCCTCCCCAGGATCTGGCGACCCCAAAAGACATCAAATAGCCTGACCACCACTTCCACGCGACTCCCCACACAGGCATATCCACCCTTCAAAAGCATTTCTGCACCGATGACCGACCAGTCCTTGAAATTGATATCTTCTGCGGTCATGGGGGCATCGCCTTTTTCCAAAAAGGCCTCTTTGTCCATCGGGTTGAAGTAGCCGCTCAGATAGAGGTCGTTTGATATCACCTCTGTCAGCTTCTGGGCCAGGTCGGGATGTTGCTTATCCTTGTCGAGGTCCTTGAAATCGGGAATGGCGATATTGAATTTTGGGATGGAGGGTGCGTTGATATCAATATAGATCCGGGCCAGACACTGCCCTGATGCCAAAAAGAAGACAAGGAAAACGACCCCTGTCCAAAAAAACAAGAGACCTCTCACCCTTTCTAAAAGGAAAATCTCTGACTTTGAACCCATGCGCCCACAGACCTCCGAGTTATCTAATAACCTTCGTATCTTCTCAATAATTAGCGGTAAACATCCTTATTATCAGAAGGTCTGGATTCCGGCTTTCACCGGAATGACGTGAACTTAGTCTCTTTTGTCATTCCGGCGAAAGCCGGAATCCAGGTGTCCTCCCCCTAATTATTGATATATTACTAACCTTCCAGTTCTCTTAGATTAAAGTTGATTTCGATTTCGTCTTGGGTCCTCCTGTAACCCTCCGGGAAGGGTGGTAGGGGGTCTGATCGCTCAACGGCCTTTATGACCGATTGATCAAACATGACATTGGATGAACGTTTCGCAAACCAGGACTTCAAGATCTTTCCGCTGTTGTTTACCTTGACCACCAAAATGGCTTCAAGGCTCTGTCTGCTCTTGGGGTCCAGAAGGGCCACGGGGTAAGACCAGTTACTTTTGATCCTGTTTTCCACCTCCATCTGGTATATCCGGATGATGATTCCCCTATCCGCACTACCGCCTCTGTCCGCTCCTTCGCCCTCCTTTTTTTGCCTGGCTTGTAGCTTGGATATGGCCTGCCCCAGATAATCGTTCTTCTCGGCCTTGACCTTCCTTTCGATCTTGGCCACTGCCTGGTCTAACAGCTTGGAGGGGCTTTTTTTGACCCTGCGGCGCCTCTTTTCTATGAGCTTTTTTCCGATGACAACCGGGGTTTCCTTCTCTTCGCTTGGGGTGATCCGCGGGGTTGGGGTGGGCCTTTTTGAAACCGTCAGCCTCTTTTTGGTCTCTGCCCCGGAGCTTGGCTGGACAGCCGCCTGTTTGACCTTCGGCATCTCCACCAGATCGACCTCATAGACCGCCCCGCTGATCCTCCGGGTGGACATTGGCTCCGGAGCAAATAAGATTATCGAAAAGATGGCCAGGTGAAAAAGAAAGGAGATGATAAGGACCTTGCTCCATCTTGTCCCCATTTGATCATTGGAGCCGGTCTTAACCCGTAAGGTTTCCATTGGAATCAGTCCAAAGGCTCGGTGATCATACCAAGCTTGTCAATGCCAGACCGCTTGACCTTCGCAACAACGTTGATCACAAATCCGTAAGGGACATCCTTATCGGCCCTCAACAGGATCTCCTTGTCCTTCCGGTTCTCAAAGATCTTGGTGATCTTCTTCTCCAGCCCATCCAGCTTGATCTCGTGCTTTTCTAAAAAGATCTGCTGGTTCTTATTGATGGTCAGGATCAACGGATCTTCGTGCGTCTTGATATTCCGGGTGGTGGTCTTGGGGAGATTCACCTCCACCCCCTGCATCATCATAGGAACAGTCACCATAAAAATGATCAGGAGCACCAGCATCACATCCACAAATGGCGTGACGTTGATGTCCGACATCAGACGTCTGTTGTTCCCCCCATATTCCATGGCAAACTCAGCTATTATCTTTTCAGGTTACTCCAATCTCTGTCTTTGGTCTCGGGCATCTCGGCCGTTGCGATCGGTTATATCTCTCTGTTGCCGATCATCTCCTCCTCAAAAACTGTCTATCGATTATGCTCAGCAATTCGGATGTGAAGACGTCCATCTCTGCCCTGACCCCCGTAACCTTATTGGAGAAATAGTTAAATGCGACCACCGCCGGGATTGCAACCGCCAGACCCGCCGCGGTGGCGATGAGGGCCTCGGATATCCCCGGGGCCACCACGGCCAGGCTGGCCGAGCCCTTGAACCCTATCCCGCGGAACGATTCCATGATCCCCCAGACCGTTCCGAAAAGGCCAATAAAAGGGGCGGTGTTTCCCGTGGTGGCCAGAAAACTAAGTGCCCGCTCCATTTTGTTGCTCTGGTCAATGCTTGATCTCTTCAGCGATCTCTCCAAATTGTCCATGATGGCCTGATAGGAGAGTGTGGACTCCTCATTGCCTGCCTCTGATGAGCGAGAGGAATGCTGGGCAAGGGCACCTTTATCTTCCTCTGAACCATGAGATGCCTGGATCTTCCGAAGACGGCCAAATTCAGTATACCCTGCGTTGAAGAGCCTCCCGAGCGGGCTGAATCCCAGATCCTTGCTGGCCAAAAATATCTTTCTTAGATCCCTGCTCTCCCAAAAAACCTCCAAGAAATATTCTGTCTCGGCCTTTGCCTTGCGAAAGAGCCGCCACTTCATAAAAATAATGGCCCAGCACAAAACGGAAAATAGCAACAAGACCAGTAAAACAAATTTGACCATAGGGCCTGCGTATATAATCATCTGGACTATGCTATGCCCAAACGCGCTTTCCATTGAGGCTCCGACCGGAATTTGACCGACAAAGGAGATGTCTATTACCATATCACCTCTCAATCTTATTTTGGTGCCCGCTCAAAAATAGCTTCACATTTTCTCATTATTTATATCTCCAGGCATTCGCTTTCAAGTAATAAATTGTCATTGCTCTCTCTTGTTACGGATTTCTGACGCTGTGAACACATCCGGGGCACGTGACACCTTCCCGGTGCTGTGTCCCAAAATGGGGGATAAGTCCAAAATGCCCAATCAAGAAATCAGCAAGGCCCTTGGCGTCGTCCATAGAAAACCGGGGGACCCCGGGATCGACCTCCACAGGGCTAACAACGGCAATCAACGGATCATCCGATTTACAGAGCAGTTCTCCATGGATTTCGGGCCGGAAAACCTCTATCTTTGGCCTCCCCTCCCTCTTATAACCCTCAGTCAGCACGACGTCCATGTGTGAAAAAAACTTCTGCAACTCGTCTAAACGGTAATCATGGTCTACATCCATCACAATACCGATCTTGTTGGGAGAAGAAATCACCGTCATTTGAGCCCCTGCATGTTTGTGACGGTAGCTATCCTTTCCAGGTCGGTCCATTTCAAACCCGTGGACATCATGTTTGATGGTTCCCACCCGATATCCCCGTCCGGCCAGTTCCGGAATCAGCTTTTCCAGCAGCGTGGTCTTCCCCACCCCTGACGGACCGACAATAGAGACAATGGGGGGATCTGTCCTAACGTTCACTCTGGCTCTCCTCCAATCGTTTGCTCTTCCCGACAAAATACACTGTCAAAGACCCTATTATCCTCTTCAAGACACCTTCTTTTGACCGCCCCGTATTTTTCCAGCAGCTCTTTTCCCTCGCGGGTTAAAGAGGTCCCTGTCTTTCTATCCGCCTCGACTATGGGTTTTTTCAAATACTTCTCCGAGGCCCGGAGCTTGCTCCAGACTGCCTTGTAAGACATCTTCATTATCTTTGCAGTCTGATTTATGGATCCAGTCCTTTCTATGTTTTCCAGGATCTTTTTCCTCCCCTCGCCCATGATGATTCGGTCATATTCGTCAACAATCCAGTGTCTCGATTTCAGTTTGAGCGATACCATCTTGACCTCCTTCCATCTCCATCCACAACTGCCCGCTTCTGGACGGGTCATATCCCCCAAGAAATTTGACCCGTCTTCGGAAATTTTGTGTCTGGATCGTTTCCAGCACCGCGCGAATATTGCTTTGATCCACTATCCCACTGGGAATGACCAGATCATACTGCTCTCTTTCCAGGGGAATAAAGTCCAGATCAAGGGCCTTGGCCGCCGCGAAAATCCCCATGCCGCAGTCAGCCGCTCCGCTCAGAACATCCACGGCCACCGCCATATGGGTGAATTCTTCATGGTCATATCCCTTGATCGATTTGGGTTCAACCTCCAGCTGGTCCAGTTTGTAGTCAAAAAGAACACGGGTTCCGGAACCGGTCTGGCGATTCACAAAGGTGACATCCCTGCGAGCCAGATCCTCTATGCCTCTAATCCCCTTGGGGTTGCCTTTGACCACGATCAACCCCTGATCCCGCAAGACCAGATGAAAGATGCTGACACGCATCCCTTTGAGATACCTCCGAATGTAGGAAAGGTTGTATTGACCGGTGTGGGTATCCAGGAGATGCGAACCGGATATGTGACACGTACCCTTTCTCAGGGCAATCAGACCCCCAAGGCTGCCGACGTTGCTGGATGATATCCGGATATCGTAGCCTTTACGCCTGACTTCGTCCGCCAGGATATCAATGGTGATGTCGTGACTCCCGATAATGACCACCGTGTTGAGCAGGTCTTCCTCATCCACAAGCAGCTCTGCCAGGCACTCATCGCTTTGGGAAAGTCCCTCTGAGAGCGCTGGGATCCGGATAATGCCTTCCGCCCTTGTCAGGGTGGTAATGGATCCCGCGGCCCTCGGCAGGGGCGTGGCAACATACCGGGTACCCACCTTGCCGATATTTACCCTCAGGAACTCCTCCATCCCCGGTTTGGAGGGGATATCTCGAGTGGGGTGTACCGTGACCGTCGCCCGCTTTGGGGGGCAACCCCCCTGGAGCTTGTAAAGCAAGGGTCTTACAAATTGCTCAAATGAGAGGGTCGCGGAGACAGAATAGCCAGGGTTTCCCACCACCGGTTTTCCGTTCGCTATCCCCAGGATGGTAGGTTTACCCGGCATCATTGTGACGCCATGCACCAACACCTCCCCCAGTTCCTCTATGGCATGCACAGCGAAGTCCTTACTCCCTGCCGAGGATCCTGCATTGATGATGACCACATGGGCATCGGATTCAATGGCCCGCTTCAAGGCCTCTCGAATCCCCTCTTCAATGTCCGGCACGATATCATGGACAACAGGAACCCCGCCCGACTCCCGCACCAGTCCTGCAAGGAGCACGGAATTGAACTCCAGGATCTGTCCTGGCGCCAGCGCCTGTTCCTCCCCAATAGCCCTATGATGGACCAGCTCTGAACCCGATGGAATAATGGTCACTCGTGGTTTTTCCCAGACCTTGATCGAAAAAACACCCGCACTGATGAGGGCCCCGAGATCGTAGGCCCGTATCCGGTGCGACTGGGGGAGGAGCAACTGGGTCGCCACGATATCTTCGCCCACCTTACGGACATGTTGCCAGGGATAGGCAGGGGCGCGAATCTCCACGTGGCCTTTGTCTGTCTGGTGGATCTTCTCCACCATGATAACCGAGTCAAATGATTCCGGAAGGGGTTGTCCCGTATTGATCCAGAGGGCCTCCCGGTCCAGCTCCAAGACCTTTGGGGCGCGCTCCGTGGTACCATAGGTCTTCTCCGCCTTCACAGCGATCCCGTCCATGGCTGCGGAGTGAAACGAGGGGGCCGAGCGTCTCGCAAATACCGGTTCGGCTGTAACGCGCCCCAAGGCCTCTTCGGTTTCAATCGTCTCCACCCCCGTGCGCAGCCCCGAGCCGAATCGGGAAAAAAAGATATCCCTTGCCTCTTCAACGGATTTCAGGGAAAGATAGACCTGCCGTTTCACTTGCGACCTCCGTAGACCGGATCAAAAGGCATGACCCTCACGGTTTGACCCTTATAGATCCCTTCGGTATTCATATCCACCCGGATGAGGCCATCCGCCTCGACCAGGGTGGAGATAAGACCGGATTTGCCGAAAACCGGGTCGGCAATCAGGCTATCCCCCTGTTTGATCAGCTTTACCCGGATATAATCCTCCCGGCCGGTGGCGGATTCCACATTCTGGCTCACCCGGGCCTCCACCTCGTTACCCGATCTGTCCATGGAGCCGCCTAGTCCGGCAAGCCTGGATATCAATCTTGTCAAAAAGACCTCCGCCACCACCAACGCAGAGGCCACATGACCCGGAAGACCGATAACGGGCTTTGACCCGGATCTGCCAATGATTGTGGGTTTCCCAGGGCTGATGGATATGCCATGGACAAGCAGCTCAAAGTCTGGCAGCGTCTCAAATGCCTTGAGCGTGAGGTCCCTGGTCCCGACGGAACTTCCTCCGGAAACCCAGACCGTATCTGCCTCGGCCACCCCTTTTTCAACCCTACGCTTCATAGACTCAAACTCGTCAGGGCACAGGCCCAGGTATACCGGCACTGCTCCGTGCCGTTTGCAAAGCGCCCCCAAGGTATAACGATTGATGTCCCTCACCTCTCCTGGCCGGGGCTGCCTATCGATCGTAACGATCTCATCACCCGTTGACAGGATTGCAACCCTTGGTCTCCGGAAGACAGTGACTTCTGACACACCAAGGCCCGCCATCACCCCCAGGTCCTGAGGACGCAATCTGTGCCCCTCCTTGACCACGGTGCTTCCCCGGGCAAAATCATCCCCTGGCTGGATGACATTCTCAAGGGGCGATATGGCCCGGCTTATTTCAAGGGTCTCGCTGTCCAAGAGACTACAATACTCCACCATCACCACACCGTCTGCACCTTCTGGCAACTTACCGCCGGTCGAAATTTTGACGGCCTGCCCTTCACCCACAACAATTCCAGATGATTCGCCCATAAGGACCTCGCCGGCCACCTCCAGGAGGGCGGGGAGGCTTTCGCTGGCCCCAAAGGTGTCCTTTGCCCTCACGGCATATCCATCCATGGTTGATCTGAAAAAGCCGGGGAGATCCTCGGGGGCGATAAGGTCCTGACTCAGGAACCGGCCCAGCGCCTCTTCAAGGGGAACGGTCTCTTCCCCTGCCGGGGCAAAGCTTTCAATGATGTCAAAGACCTCATCGGGTCTCTTGAGTTTGAAAAATTGATCCATATCCTTCCAGTGAGATTGCTCACTTTGGTTAACCGCTCGAGTATATACGAGGTTCGCTGCTATCAACCTCCAGCCCAGTTGAATATGTCATAAGGGATATATCAGTGCAATAGGAATTTGGTTTTTATGGATGAAAACCTTGAGCTCTATAGAGGATCAAAGGGGATTTCCTTTTAGACGAAGCCTTTGGGATTGCTTTCATAGAGCCCCTGTGGCACTATTCATTTCAATTCTGGGCCGGTTCCTCTTGGTCCATAATCCTGGCAGGGCCATGAGGGTTCGCCAACATGGGTGGGCCCTAAACCCGCAGCCAAAATGAATGATGGTATCCATTTGGCTTTTTTCAAAACTGGCACTTCGTGAGGGCTCTTTTGAAACCCCAAGACGCATATGTGAAACACATCTACTGGCTTACCCGGTCTCAGGAGGCACGTCTCAGAGACGACCTCGCCGGCCATGACATCAAGGTGAAATCTGCCAGGGGGATTGTTTGCACCCCCCTTGACCCAGTCAATAAAATCTCAAGCGTTTCACCCGGTGTCTGGGATGAGGGGTGCCGCAGGCAGGGGAGCTGGTACCGGAGTTCTGAGAGGAATGGACAATACCTTGTGGTGAGTTCTTTCGAGCTGGAAGGGTATCATTCACAGAAGGCCGCTGTCATTACCGAGTCAGACTTTGTGGCCCCAAGACTTGCGACCTTGAAAGACAAAGAGGCCCTTCTGGAGGATCCTTTGCTCAGGCAACGTCTCCCCGACGCATGGAAACGGGTAAGCGAGAAGGAAAAACGGATCTATCTCAGATGGGCCAGGAGATTTGGGTCAAAGACAGAGGATTTTGACTTCCTCTATCTATCCCACACCGCCAACCACGCCAATTTTATCAGACCGCGTCTCTTTGTGGAAGATGCCGGGGGCATAATACCCTATTCCATAGACAGGAGCGCCCACCTATGTTCCTGTTGCGTAGAGCTCTTTCAAATCCTGGGCCATGCCTATGAAAGAAAGCTGGTAGCACCCTGTGCAGGAGCTGTTGTCTTTGCCCGCCTGCGACCGGACCATTATCTCCTTGTTCAAAAGCCCCCCTGAAAACTGATCCAGGGGTATCAATTTAACTTTTTGAAAATTGGCACCTGGGGAGGGGTATGGGGGTTCCGTTTTGAAGGGTGTATCCCTGCCTGAGGCAGACAAGCCTGTCTGAGACCGTTAGAGAGCGTTAAGAAATCACGGAGATCGACGTTGCCAAAAACCATAAGACCTTCCTGGAAGTGCTGCCCCCTATTTCTTCCTATGGCGCGTGCCTTTTTTACGCCCCCTTGAGGACGAGTTATACACCCGAAAAACGGAATCCCCATACCCCGGGTTTCAAAAGACTAAAGTGTTACATCCAGGGAACGGAAGCTGCTGATGACGAAAAGCGTTGAATGTGAAGATGCCATAGAGACGTTACCGATTTTGGGTTATTGATAATGAATTCTGATTTTAGAAATCTCCCTTTTATGCTTTACGCGGACAATTACGGCCGGATCTATGACCATCCCTATCTCCGGATGGCAGGCTCCTCGGGCCCTGGCCACGTCCTGTTAAAAGCGGAAGACCTGATCCCCATGCCCCAATTCAGCAGGCTCTTTTTTATCCCCGACTGTCCGCCCGTCGGACTTGACCCCCATACCGGACAATTCCAAGTCGTCCCGGAGATGGAGACAGATGGCGTCGTGTCGAGGTGTTACGCGGTTGCGGCCTTCCTCGAACCGGGGCTGGTCCGCACCCACCTCCCGGCTGTGGACTATGCCGAGAAGACCTATACCCTGCCGATGTGGGCCTACACGGCCGTGGGATTCAGGGAGGGAAGATACTGGGTCAGCGGGTCCAGGATCGAATACAATCCGAGATGGGATCCAAGAAACTACGATGACAGGGAACTGGCGCCGGCCATAGAGCGCTTTCAAGGGAGGCAAAAAAGGGGGCCGCTGGTTGAACATCTGGTGGACTGTGCCACCAAGAATCACTGTTTTGCGGCAAAGAACCTCTTCCTCAGGAGATGGGAGGCCCCCTTGCCTGTCAGCCAGGGGTGCAACGCGGCATGTCTGGGGTGTCTGTCTCTTCAGCCCGAGCAGTCATGCGAGGCCTCACACCAGAGGATCTCCTTTAGACCGTCACAGGAAGAGATCGTATCGCTGGCGGTCAACCATCTGAATCAGGCGCCTGGGGCCATTGTGAGCTTTGGCCAGGGCTGCGAAGGAGAACCCCTTACAGAGTATCGATTAATAGCCGATAGCATAAAGGAGATAAGGCGGCGGACCAGCAAAGGGACAATCAATCTCAACACCAACGGGAGCTTTCCCGGACGGATACGCCGGATAGCCGAGAGCGGTCTGGATTCGATCCGTATCAGCCTCAACAGCGCCCGGCCCGAGTTCTACCATGCCTATTTCCGCCCAAAAGGGTATGGCTTCGGGGATGTCGTGGCCGCCATCGCCTTGTGTAGAAAAATGGGGTTATATACGATGATCAACTATCTGGTCTTCCCGGGCATTACCGACAGCGAAGAAGAGATAGAGGCCTTGAGGGGTCTGATCAGGAACACGGGGATCAATTTTATCCACCTGAAGAATCTGTGTATTGATCCTCAACTGTATCTCGAAAAAATGCCGGAAGCCGGGGGGCGCGGAACAGGAATACGGCAGATGGCGAACATCCTGAAGGCGGAGTTCCCGGAGATTCAACTTGGCTATTTCAACCAGCCGGTGCGGGGGTGGGCTCAAGGCGTAACAAACCAGAGACCATAAGAGATAAAAGAAGAGGTCTTTTCTCTGCCAGGGGCTAGAGCCCAATGGTCCTTCTAAAGCGCATGCAATTTTCGTTGTTATTGTTGTGGTCTTCAAAGGAGAGCAGTTCAATATTTCGATAGGCCTTTTCCCTGGCACCCTCAAGGGTCGAATCTCCCGCAATGACATGAAGTACCCTGCCCCCGTAAGTGAGGAGGCCCTTTTCGGGGTCTTGATCAACCCCGGCAAAATAGATGGCCGCGCCCCTCTCCATCTTGTCGAGACCCCTGATCCGATGGCCCTTACCGTAACGGCCCGGATACCCCTTGTTCCATCCCTTTGAGGCCTTTGACCGCCCCTCCATAGCAATCACATCCACATAGTGCTGGTTGTTCCAGACCTGGGTGATCTTGTCGAGGGAGCCGTCCCATACGGCCATCCCGATCTCCAAGAGATCGGTGCTCAGCTTTCTTGCAATAACCTCCCATTCCGGGTCGCCATGCCTGACATTGATCTCAAAGACATCGAGTCGGTCGTAGGGATCCAGGTTTAGACCGAAGTAGATCACCCCTTTATAGACCCAGCCCAGTTCATTATAGATCGCATTGACAGTGGGATTTACGATCTCCTTGATGATCCGGTTGACCAGCCAGGGGCTGACGTCCTTATGGGGGCAATAACAGCCTGTGCCTCCTGTGTTGAGGTTTCCCCCGAATTTCTCGATGGCCTCGGTGTCATCCGGGTCAAAGGCGGGTTTATAATCCTGGGCGAACATCCGCAGGGGCATCACATGGCTGCCGTCGAGGTAGGCAAAAAAGGAGATCTCGGTCCCGTATTTCCGCTCTTCAATGACGACACGGTCTCCCGACTCTCCAAAGACCTTTTCAACCACTATCCTGTCGATGGCGGCCTCTGCGTCGGGAATATCTTTACAGACAATCGCCCCTTTTCCAGCGGCTAGGCCATTCGCCTTGACAACCACCTGATAGCCAATGTTGCGGACATATTTTTTTGCCGCATCAGGGTCATCAAACACGCGGTATTCCGGTTTGGGTACCCCGATCTTCCTGAGAAGATCATCGGTAAAGGCACGATCGCTTTCCAGACGGACGTATTCCTTCCTGGGGCCGATGGTTCGGATACCCCGCTCGTTGAGGAGGTCGATCAGGCCTTCCTCGAGGGGGTTTTCAGAGCCCACATCCACAAGATCCACTTTCTGGTCTATACAGAAATCGCCGATCTTTTTGAAATCCTTTGCGGGGAGCCGCTCTATAAGCCCTCGCTGGCCCTTAGGGGTATGGAGGACCCCCGGATTACCGGGGGCAAAATAGACCTTGTCCACGTGCTGACTATCTCCGTATTTGTCAGCAAGGCAATGATCTCTACCCCCCGAACCGTACACCAATACTTTCATCATTCACCCTCCCTGGGGTGTCGTTGGTCAGCCGACTGCTCCGGGAGTATAGGGGAGAGATAGCCGGGTGTCAAGGAACCGGATCACCCGGGTAGATCTCAAGGATTGCAGCCTTTTGAATGACTTGTAAAAGATCTTGGGGTATGGTAAGGTCCTATTAGAAATAGAGGCTGGTTTTGGTATTGAATCCTAATTCCGAGGGGCCTGAGACGTGGAAGAGCCTAACGGTATAAAAAAGGAATTCCTTACGGTCCGTGAGATCATGGAGGTCTTTGAGGTAGAGGAGAGTTTCCTTGCGGATCTTGAAAATGAAGAGATTGTATGCCCTACTTGCCCCAAGGAAAGTTCTTCCAAGCTCTTTTCTCCCGGCGAAGTGGAAAAGCTGCGGATAGCCAAAATCCTTGTGGAAGATATGGACGTCAACTTATCCGGTGTTGAGGTCATATTGCGGATGAGACAGAATATGATCGATATGAGGAGGCAATTTGATGCCATACTCGAAGAGTTGCGCCGCCATTTCGAGGAGAGGCTAAAGACAGGCCGCTGAATCGATCTTCCCCCATCCCCTGTGTCTTATATCCGGATGTCCCTTCTCAGGTCCCCCTCATAGAGTGCATCCATCTTCTGAACCGCGTCGAGGATATCCTTGTCTTCTGTCCTGGGTACCTTCACGATCAGCCTTACCAGGAGATCGCCCCTCTTCTTGGTCTTGACATTGACAGCGCCCTTGCCCTTCAATCTCAGAGTCTGACCGCTCTGGCTTCGGGGAGGCACCTTGAGATTGATCAGACCGTCTGTCGTGGGGATCCTGATGGTCCCACCGGCCATGGCCTCCCGGACAGTCACGGGGACTTCCATGGTGAGATTGTCCCCCTCCCGTTTCAGGAAGGGATGCGGTTTGACATGAATAACCAGATAGAGATCTCCGGGCTTCCCACCATTGAGTCCCGGCTCCCCTTTACCCGCCACCCTGACCTTGGAACCCTCTTTGACGCCCTGGGGGATGGTGACCCGGATCTTTTCCGTACCCAGGACCCGGCCGCTACCCCCGCACTGGGTGCAGGTCTTTCCCGTCTGCCCGTGGCCGTTACACTGGGGGCAAGGCTTGGTAAACTGGATTGGGCCCTTTGCCACATCCTGCCGGCCCGAACCCCCGCATGCGGGGCAGGTGGTGATGGGCGAATTCGGATCATTTCCAGACCCGTGGCAACCGGGGCATGTCTTTACCTTTTGCATGGCCAGTTCGGTCTCAAAACCCTTGAGGGCTGAAATAAGATCTATGGTCATCTCATGGTCTATATCCCTTCCCCTGGCGGCCATCGTGCTCCGGAAACCGCCGCCCCCCATGCCTGCACCAAATAGATCGCCGAAGATATCTTCATAGCTCTGATACCGGCCAAATCCCTCTCCGGGCCTGCCCCGTGCCTCTTGTTGGAATGAACTCCACTTGGCATACTCGCGGGCCTTTTCAGCATCAAACCCTGCCTGGAGACCCTCTTCCCCAAATTCATCATAGAGCTTCCTCTTTTCCCCGTTGCCGAGGCAATCGTAGGCCCTGGCTATATCCTTAAACTTTTGCTCTGCTTCCTTGTTGCCGGGGTTGATGTCGGGATGCCATTTTCTGGCCAGTTTTCGGTAGGCCTTTTTTATCTCTTCCTGCGAGGCATCTTTTTTGACACCCAGGATCTTATAAAAATCTTCAGCCATAAAGGACTCCAGCAAGATTCTTGATCAGGTAGACCTGTAATTAAATATATTAGGTGGGTAACAATTGTCAATTCCGCAGGACCTTGGACTTTAGTTTTGGAATTCAAAAAGCGCTTTACCTTATGCAATTTGCTTGACAGCCGACGTATCTTTTGTTATACGTATAACGTATGACATCTATTTCAGCCAGAGGAAAAAAACATGGCATACAAGCAGATCCAAACTGGACGCCTGGCAGACCAGGTGACGAGCCAGCTCAAGGAATCCATCTTCCTGGGCCAATACCAGCCGGGACAGAGAATGCCGACCGAACAAGGGCTCGTAGAGGCCTTTGGGGTGAGCAGGGTTATCGTGCGCGAGGCAGTGCGCAATCTCGAAATGGCGGGCCTGATAGAAATCAAGAGAGGCCCCAAGGGAGGGGCCTTTGTCTTGCCCATGAAACATGACGCGGTTTCCCAGGTGATGCGTGACGCCCTAAAAATGGGAAACGGAAGTGTGGAAGATATTATGGAGGTAAGATTAGATGTAGAACCCATTGTGGCAGGGCTGGCGGCCCTTAGGGCTACAGGAGAAGATGTGGCGATGTTGACAGAGGCCTTGCAGAGGATGCCGCAAGCCCCGGGCGACGAATACGTCGCCTGGAATGTGAACTTTCATAGGCTCCTTGCAAGGTCTTCGCATAATCCGGTGTACGATATTCTGGTGAATATCCTGATGGACTTTACAGAAAGGTTGATCTTGAAAATCAAGCCTTCTGAACGAATTATCCATGACACCACCTCACATCCTGCCCTATTGGAGAGAGTTCGCCTGGGTGATTCAGAAGGGGCACAGAAAAAGATGCGGTCTCATCTGGAAGACATCGTGCCTTTGCTGAAGGAGCTGGAAAAATCGGTAGACTTACGGAAGAAGTAAATCAATGAACGCTGATGTTAAGGCTCTTCTGCTAAAAAAAATGGATCACTCAAGAAAGGTCATTAGAGAAGCTTTTGCCAGGTTCAAATCTGAGGAACTGGCAATTACCTGGACCGGCGGCAAAGACAGCACTCTGAGTTTATGGTTGATTCGACAGGTCTGCGAGGAGGAAGCAATACCACCCCCTGTCGTCTTCACAATTGATGAGTATGACAGCTTTGACGAAATAGAGGCCTTCATCAACCAATATAGGCATGAGTGGAATGTGAACCTCGTGGTTTGCCGTAACGATGATGTCGTCAAGGCAGCAGGGGGAAATCTGGGCGAATTGGTCCAAGTCAAAGACCTTAATGAACGAAATCGCCGAGAGATTGAAAGGATCGGATACGAGGAAGATGAGTTCCCCTTTGAAGCGGAATCCTATGTCGGTAACCACCTGATGAAAACGGTCCCCTTTAATCTGTTTCTGGAGGAATATCGGATAAAGGCTGTGTTTCAGGGATTGCGTTGGGACGAGCAGGTTGCCAGGGCCAAAGACGAATATTTTACCTACAGGGAGCCTGGTGAGCTATCTCCGGGTCATATAAGGATAAATCCCATCCTTCACTTTACCGAAAGAGATGTCTGGAATACCAACCACACATTCAATATCCCTTATAATAAACTCTATGCCCAGGGATATCGTTCGCTGGGGGCCAGGAGCACGTCAAAGAGGTTTTCAGACACCCCTGCCTGGGAGCAAGACCTTGAAAACACAGGCGAGCGGGATGGTCGCCGCCAGGACAAAGAGGCCGCAATGGAGAAGCTGAGAAAGCTGGGCTACATGTAGTCGAAAAGAGTTTGCATTTGATGGGCTACACCACGTCTTTGCTGTGAGAAAACCATTATCTGGGCCCCAGGAGAGAAAGGGGATGGTGTCATGATAGAAGACGAATATGGTATCGTGGCCCGGGGCGCGCCGGGGATGGTGGAGTTTCCAGGTAGCGCAGAACGCCTGCCAAATGGGAATACTTTGATTGCCGATGGCGGTGATGAATTGGGTCTGGGTAGCGAGGTCGTTGAAGTGGATCCATTGGGAAACATCGTCTGGCAATACGACGATGAAGGCAGGCTCTCCTTTGTCCACAGCGCCCGTCTGCTCAAAAACGGAAACGTTCTCATCACTGATACGACCAATGATCGAATAATCGAGGTCACTCGCGAAAAACGGATTGTCTTTAGCTCCGATGACTGGGGAGACGGTAAAGGCACCCTCAGTGACGGATCACATCTGGGTTACCCCAATGACGCATACGAACTGCAGGACAACACCCTTTCTATCTGTGACCGAAACAACAATCGCTGTGTGCACGTGGATCGCAACGGTGAAGTCTTGTGGCAGTTCTCCGAAGGGGTTGAGCACCCCCACAATGCACATCCCCTCTCCGATGGAAACATCCTCCTCTCCGATTCTGACAGAAATATGATCCTAGAAGTCTCCCCTCAAAAAGAGGTGGTGTGGTCCTATGGCGATGGCAGCCCCGAGGTGCTCAACTGGCCCAGGTGTGCCGTGAGGCTTGAGAGCGGCAACACGGTGATCTGCGACTCCAAGAACGCCAGGGTCATTGAGGTGACCCGAGAAGGTGAGACGATCTGGGAATATAGGGTCGATTATTTTGCCAAGTTCTATGACATACAGGTCCTCCCCAACAACAACATCCTTGTCACAGATCAGCAACATCATCAGGTGATTGAGGTGGATCGCTCCGGAAACTATCGGTGGCTACATCGGAACTATCACATGGTGGGACCCATAGAACCCAAGCTGAGGAACGGCTCTTTTAAAGAACGGGCCGAGGATGGCCTGCCCAGATACTGGCATTTCGCAAAGAGGCACAATGAAGGGGGAGGCCGCGTAATCTGGGATAAGGAGAACAGGCCCCATCCCTGTCCGGGTCTGGAGTTTGACCGCCACGGTTTCCTCTACCTCCAGCAGACCATTGCGGTGAGGCCAGGGCAGCGTTACCACCTCGCTGGCAAGATCAAGACCGAAGGCATAAAAGGCTCCTGCTCTTTTATGATGTGCTTCCTGGATAAATATGGAGGGCAAATTTATGACATGGGTGATATCCCCAGGGGAGATCTATACATCGGGGACAACGACTGGACCCTGGATTCCGCCGAAGCCGTTGCCCCGGACAAAGCCACCTGCGTCGAGTTGCGTCTGTATATAAATGGTGCGGGCAAGGCATGGATAAAAGAGCTGATGTTCCATACATAGTGCCTGAACATAGGTTTGTGCTCAGGTCAAACACGCTTTAACCTTTTGTAAGCGTTCACAGGTTCCGGGCTCAACGTTCAGGGTTAGGGACAAGGGCAAAACTGAAGACCCGAAGTCCTCGCAAAACATCCTGGCTGTGCCACATGCTTGCCAATACGCTGCCAGTTTTCAGGTTGAAAATGACGAAGCCGGACGCTTCCTACGTGAATACGCGTCTAAAATGGAATCCGGGGACAGAATGCAATCCCGCTTTCAGCGGGAAACCCCTGAACCTTTGAACCCGTGAACGCTTACAA